>CAIQLG010000451.1 GCA_903872565.1 uncultured Lentisphaerota bacterium
AGGAGATGAGCTCGAGTGGTTCATCGAAGATAAGAACACAATGATCCTCAGAAGAAAAAAGTTAAGAAAAATGGGAAATTTAAAATGTGACTTCCAGTAGATAATCTCGTGCGGAAAGACTTCCGCCGAGATTATCTAGTCTGCCTTTGAGAATTATCTGATAAATCTTTGTATTTATGGAGAGAATTTGTTCGATGGTCGATCCTTGAATCTTACTTCGCAGATACGTTTTCTGAGCAGAGCAATGTTTTCGTGTTTGCCATATTCCGAGAGGAGATTGCGGTTTTTTCCACAGCCTAGCTCGAGTCCTTCTCCTGGCTGGTTGTGGTCGTCGGAGCCGTTCGTGAAAAGAAGCGGCAGCCTGTCCGGATGCCTTTCGTTATATTCCTTCCTCATCTGATCGAAGAGGAGACTTTGATGCATTCCGGTTTCGGGGCAGATGCCGTTTCGCCAGCCGTCAACCTCGATTGTCTGAAGGCCTTTTCCTCCAAGATCCTCGATTGTCTTGCGAAGTTCGCAGTTCCCGAGTTTTTCCTTATTCCTAAGTTCGGTCGGATGCGGCAATCCGGGAAGCCCGCCCCATTCGAGAATTCTGTCGATGAATGATTCTGGCGAGATATCAATATTGATCTCGAGAGGGATGTTGAGCATGGCATCTTGTGTGGTGTACTTCGCCTGAAAATCCTTGACATCCGAGGCGATGTCTTTTTTGCGAAGTTCGCATCCGTATTTTTGCCACATTATGGCGCTGATGTCACCTTTCGTCGAAATGCCGTTTCTCACAAATATGTCAATGTCTTCGGGAGTTATTTCGGCCTTTATCCCCATTTTAGCGAAGCATTGCGGGATTCTGGAGAGCATCGCGGAGAGCTGTTTCTTCTTGGATTTCCTTATGTTTTCGACAATTTCGCATGGTGCTCCGGATTCTAGCATTTTGATGAAGGCTGTGGTGTCGGGGAAGTGTCCGATTATTTCGATGCCAGGCCGGTCAGTATAGAATTCTACCGAGGGGATCACGTCTATGCCGAAAATTCTTCCGGCGCTTATCGCCTCAATTTGTCCGTCCATGAGATCATGGTCGCAGATGGCGATCGCCTTCATTTTCCTTCTGAAGGCCTCGAAAACCTTGTTTGCTGGAGAATTGAAGCCATCCGAGCAGAACGAATGGCAGTGGAGGTCTATTTCGCATACGGCATCGAGATCCGGGCGGTATTCTGCGGCCAGGATCTTTGCGGCCTCAAGTCTTTCGGCGGCGGAATTGCGGAAATCATTTATTGTTGCGAGCGATTTTTTCATCTGGCCTTTCAGCTTTGATAGAAGAATTTCGAAAGTATGTAGCATGGAATAATAAGGAGGCATATCCAGATTGCTGGATAGATGAATCCACCGAATGCGCAGGCTGCCGCCTGTATGAATATCAGATTCCTGATTAGCGCACCGATGTCGGAAGAGAGTATGCCGCTTTTCTTGTTGGTGAACCATCTGAGTGTCGTCTTAAGTGATATGACAACTGAAATCGCCCATATTAGAATTCCCAGTTTGACGGCTGGAGGAAGCTCGCCGGCATATGTGATGATTTTTTCGACCGAAAGCATTGCTCCCGCAATGAAGATCAGATGTGAGAAGCATATGATTATCGCCCCCGACACCGTATATGCCTTGTCTGGTTTATTTTCTACTGATGCCGCTACCGAGACTCCGAGTATGAAAAGTGTTTCGCATACCAGGAGCGTCATGAGCATTACCGGGCGGAAGAGTTCATTGCCGGCGGCCGTTACGCCAAGCATTATGTTGAGAAGCCTGCATAATGAGAGAAGAAGCGGTCCTGGGAACAAACTGCCGCGTGTCGAAAGAAAGTTGTATCCAACTATGGCGGCGAGTATTACAAGACCGACCGTGAATGTCCCGGCTCCGGTCAGAAATGCGAATCCAAGGGCCAGCAATATCAGAATTAGCGAAGCGTATGATGCGGAGGAAATGGAAATATCCCCGGCGGGCAGGGGTCTTCGCGGACTGCTTTCGCGGTCCTCTCTGATGTCGGCGATATCATTTGTGACAAGGCCGAAGACATAGAATGATATGGACGCGATTATAAGATATATGAACTCATTTTTAGAGATGTCGCCTCTGCAGAGGAGATATCCCGCCATGGCCTCTCCTGGAACAGTGAAGATGTTAGGAATCCTGAAAATCCTGAGCCATGCGATAATGGTATTCTTATTCACTATCGTTCCATGGATTGTTGGATTGTTGGATTGTCCGCCTCCGTAAAGAAACTACGGCGTGACATGTTGGATTGTTGCAAATCCATAAGATATGCAGAAAATAACGAATTTACAGTTTTCAAAATGCCCATTTTTTATTCCTATATAAATTAATATGTCTTTGATTATTTCTGTCTTGAAACCAAGAATCCATATAATCCAAAAATCCATTAATCCGTCATCCTGTGGATGACTCGGCATTGTTTTTCAGCCTGAAAAAATGGAATGCGTTTTCTGTGCTTTTTGCGGCGATGTCCTCGGTGGTGATTCCAAGTGCCGCAGCAGCTCCCTGTGCGGTCTTCAGAAGATATGCGGATTTGTTCTTTTTTCCCCTGAAAGGGACGGGCGCCAGATATGGTGCGTCGGTCTCGAGGAGTATCCTGTCCAATGGAACACTCCTTATCGCCTTTCTTATATTGTCCGCCTTGGGAAAAGTCAGAATGCCAGAAAACCCGAAATATGCGTTCTTCCCGATGAACTTCTCTGTCCATTTCTCATTTCCCGCATAGCAGTGCAATGCGAATTTTCCACCGGCATCGGCGAAGTTGGAAAGGATTGAAAACGTATCGTGGAAGGCGGCCTCGTCATTTTCTGCGGATCTGCAGTGTATGACGGCCGGGAGCGATTTGCCCAGGGCAAATGAGAGGAATTCCTCGAATACCGAGATTTGTTTTTCTCTTTCGGCCTTCATGTAATAGTAGTCGAGTCCGATTTCTCCTATTGCTGCAAGTTTAGGATTTGACAGGAATCGTTCAAAATCTGTGGTTCGAGAATCCGGCCCTGACGCATTATGGGGATGAACTCCTGCCGAGAACCAGCAGTTTTCAACTCCTTCAGAGAATTTTTCGCTTGTTAGGCTGCTTGCCAGATCGAATCCGGATGCCATGAGATATTTGACATTGCCGTCTGCACATTCGTGGAGATATTCTTCTCTTCCCACGTCTATCTCATCGCAGTGGAAGTGCGTATCGAATAATTCCATCGCCAAATTAGTCCTTGTTTTTTTGGGGAAAATCAAAATATCACAGGTTTAAATGTAATAATATTTGAATAATATTCAATGCTGGTTTAACTTATCGCCTCATTTTAATATGACAATTTCAACGTAATTGGATTTATCTCAAACAAACAATAATAACATTTGGAGGAATATATGGCGAATCTGAATGCTCTTTTGAAAAGCGAAATTGCAAGGATTTCCAAGAGAGAGAACAAATCCCAGTTTATTGCGCTCAACAGCAAAATAATCGAAATGAGGAGAGCTCTGCTCGGGCATAAGAGATTAATTAAAAGTCTCGAAAACGAAATTGCGGTTCTTTCCAAGCAGGCAGGAAAAGTCGGGATTGTTCCGAAAGTTTTCGAGGATGTTCTCAAGAAATCAAGACTTTCCGGAAGTATGATCGCACGCCTCAGGCACAAGCTTAATCTTAGCAGGGCGGCTCTGGGGAAAATCCTCGGTGTCAATCAGAATTCGATTTATTTATGGGAAGTTGACAGAAGTTCTCCGCGCCCCAATATGAGGGCCAAGATAATACAGCTCCGCAAGACTGGGAAAAGGGAGATCCGCAAATGTCTAGGCGACGCGAAGGATAAGATGAGAAAACCGAGGGTCAGACGTCCAATGGAAGTCAAGGAAGTGAAACAGGAAATCGCGGCGGCTAAGGAATAGGACCAGAGTCACCCTGTGTGATGACAAGTCAAATGGGACTCTGAACATTTGAATCCCAGCAGAACGTTAAAAATTTGCCACGCCTGTCTAGGCGTTGGCAAAATTTTCCTGGTTCAAGTTATGATATTTTGTTTTTTCTGTTTTTTTTGTCAGGCGATTCAGCCTGACCTTGGAGTGCGGTGATTCTTCACCGCTTTGTTTTTACAGCGGAAGCTGTTATTTTTCCCCGCTTCCAGCGGAATCCAAAGCGCAGAATAATCTGCGCACTCCAAAGATTCGCTTCGCTCATCAATAAATCATTTTAATCCGGGAAAATCAATCATTTCTTCGATTCATAACTATTATTAGGCCACATGTTGCCTTTTCATAAAGATAAGGCTTTTTTGGGCTTTTCCCGTGAATCCCGGGGGGTATTTTTTATCTTCCGATGCCGGATTTCAGCCAGGCCTCCACGAAGCGATCGAGATCTCCATCAAGCACTGCGGCGGAATTGCCTGTCTCGACGCCAGTCCTGGTATCCTTTATCATCTGATACGGGTGAAGCACGTATGATCTTATCTGATTTCCCCATGCGATGTCCGCCTTTTCGCCTCTGAGCGCGTTGGCCTCCTTCTTCTTCTCCTCCTCGTGGAGTTCGTAGAGTTTGGCCTTGAGCATTTTCATCGAGGTCGCCCGGTTCTTGTGCTGTGAGCGCTCCATCTGGCAGGAAACCATTATTCCGGTGGGGATGTGGGTTATCCTGACGGCGCTGTCGGTCCTGTTGACGTGTTGCCCGCCAGCTCCGCTCGCCCTGTACGTGTCAATTTTTAGCTCGCTCTCGTCAATCTCGAGTTCGAAGTCATCGCTCAGCTCGGGGAGAATGTCCACGGAAGCGAAGGATGTGTGTCTTCTGGCATTGCTGTCGAATGGGGATATTCTCACGAGTCTGTGGACGCCCCGTTCCGCCTTGAGATATCCGTATGCGAACTCGCCCGTTACGAATAGGGTGACTCTTTTTACGCCCGCTTCTTCGCCGGGCTGCATGTCAACTATTTCCTCCTTGAACCCCTTTCTCTCAAACCATCTCCTGTACATTCTGAGAAGTATCGCGGCCCAGTCGCATGATTCCGTGCCGCCAGCGCCAGCATGGACTGTGAAGTATGCGTTGTTCCTGTCGAATTTCCCGGACAGGTAGCTTATGAGTTCTATTTTCCCGAGGCTCGAGGAGATGTCTGTCCAGGATTTTTCTGCGTCAGTTAGAAGCTGTACGTCTCCGCTTTCTTCTACGAGTTCAGCGAGTGCGGTAAAATCGGAGAATTCCTTTTTTAGAATGTCGAAGGGCTCGATAATGTTCTTGCAGGCGGTCATGCCGTCTATTGTTTCCTGCGCCCTTTCTCGGCTATTCCAGAAATCCGGCGCGCTCATTTTTTCATCGAAGGCGGCCTTTTTCGTTCTGCATTCCTCTATCTTGAGGAATTTCTCCAGGAATCCGACCCGTTCGGTCGCATTATGCACATATGTCTTAAGTTCGTCAGGTGTCATTTGTCTTTCCACAAGTAAAAATTAAATTTAAAGATGACAGATAGTATAGCATTTCCATTTTCCTTTGCCATAATAAAATAAATGCATTTGATTTTAGATTTGATTTCCTAACGCACTGAACTACCTTACTGATTCTCAATAAAACTTATTAATAAATCCAATTCACAAATAGAAAGGCAGGGAAAAATCTTATGCTTAGCAAGGAAAGTCTCAAATTTCTGGAAGAACTTCTGAAATCGTCCGGGCCGTCTGGTTTTGAATACAAGACGGCGGCGATATTCAGAAAATATCTTGGTAGTTTTGCCGACAGAGTTTTCTCCGATGTAATGGGTAACACAATAGGAGTCCTAAATGAGGACGCTGATTTCAAAATAATGCTCGCCGGGCATTATGACGAAATCGGATTTCAGGTCGTGTTTATCTCGGACGAAGGATATCTGTACTTCAGGAGCGTCGGGGGAATTGACAAATATACGGTGCCGGGCACCGAGGTCGAAGTCCTGACGGAAAAGGGCGCAGTGACAGGAGTCATAGGCAAGAAACCAATACACATCGCAAAGGAGGGAGGCAAGGAAGCCGCCCCGGAACTCAAGGAGATGTGGATTGACATAGGGGCGGAAAACCGCAAGGATGCAGAGAAACTGGTCTCCGTGGGCGATCCGGTCGCTGTAAAAGGCAATTTTGCCAGACTTGGCACTAACAAGCTGATGTCAAAGGGGATGGACGACAAGATAGGCGCGTTCATCGTAGCAGAAGTTCTTCGCGAACTTAGCGGGAAAAAACTGAATTGCGCAGTTTATGCAGTTGGCACCGTCCAGGAGGAACTTGGCCTCCGCGGAGCCACCGCAAGTGCTTTCGGAATCAACCCGGACGTTGGTTTCGCTGTTGATGTGACTTTCGCCTCGGATGTTCCGGATGTTGACAAGAAGGCGTACTGCGACATACGCCTCGGGAAAGGTCCGGCTGTCTGCAGGAATGCCGACAATAATATTGTTCTGCTGAGAAAAATCAAGGAGACAGCGAAAAAGAAGAAGATAAAGATCCAGGAGAAGGTAGGTTTCAGGGCAAGTGGCGGTACAGACACTGCAGTCATCCAGCTCACCAGGGGCGGAGTGGCTACCGCTCTCATAAGCGTTCCCAACAGGTACATGCACACACCGGTCGAAATCTGCGACATCCGCGATGTCGAAGGCGCAATAAAACTGATATCTGAAACAATCCTTGCGCTGAAGCCCACGGACAGCTTTATCCCAGATTCGTTCTGATTATGGAATCGAAGTTGTATTCCCTGAATCCAGCTGCCCCCAGGAATTTTTGGGATCTGTCAGAGGAACAGTAAGGTTGGTAATTTTCCAGCTTTTGGGAAGCTTTATCATTACCACACTTCCATCTGTGAAAAGAACCTGGGTGGCCATGTTGTGGTTCATCCCATTCGTATTTGTAGAATCATATTGATCTGCTATTTGCGCTTTTCTCCGAGTTTCTCTGGTTGTGGTAGGGGCTTCAGCATTAGTATTTGTTCCTCTCATTTTATAAGGAGTATTACATTGCTTTCCTGCAACTCCAAAATTCTGAAGCCCCGAAGTTACCTCACCCATCAAATATGATTTTGCAAGTGGGCAGAAAAAACTTTTACCGCTGATATATTGATTGTCTTGAGCCAGCTTCCCAAAGTGATGGTAGATTCCAGGGTTCTTCCATATGAGGTTGGAAGATTCATCATTGGGAGCAATGCTTAGAGGGAAAAAGTCTTTGTAATCCGCCGCGTAGTTGTGTGTTGCTATGCCGATTTGCTTTAGATTGTTAAAGCAGTTTGCTTCTTTTGCCTTATCTCTTGCCCTGCTCAATGCTGGCAGGAGCATTGCGGCCAATATGCCTATGATGCCTATAACCACCAGCAGCTCGATGATAGTGAAGGAAGTATATTTTCTGTTGTCACAAATCATAGCATCATATCCGGCATAATTGATTGTGTGTCCAACGGGATTATAAGGCATTCATTCCTCCTTTAAACCCGCTGGCATTTCTCCGTTCCAACCACCCTGACGCGGCACTACTGGTAAGGCCTATAATGCCGCCTGCAACTTATTATAGCTCAATTCTTTCCAGATTTCAAGTGGGCTGTCCGAAATTCAGCCATGAAAAAGTGGATATTTCCATCGAAATAATTTTCAGTCGAATTTTCCTGCCGTTTGCTTTACATCGAAGCTTAATGTCGTAGTTTAAAGCAGTTGCCGCTAAGTTAAGCTAAGTAGCGCGTGGTATCACCCCGCTGCTTTTCTCGGGATGGTATCCCGAGTTACTTTCGGCAGCGCGTGGTATCACCCCGCAGCGTAGACTTGGACAAGTTTAATTATAGAATTGTAGAGGCAAGGAACAAGATGGGGAAAGTCTTTTTAATTTCGGGGAACGACGACCATGCCTTGAAGAACAAGGCCAGGGAGATCATCGCGCAGCTCTGCGGCGAAAATTTTGATGACAATCCTTCGCTGGAAATCATATCCGGTGACGGCGATAACGAGAAGAAGCCCCATCTTGTCGTAGGGGATTGCATTTCATCGCTTCTGACTCCTCCCTTTCTCAGCTCGGACAAAACGGTATGGCTCAGGAACTTGTCCTTCGAGGTGCTATCCAAGTCATCCGGTACGGAAAAGGGGGATCTGCTTGAACAGGAGCTTGAAAAGCTCAAGGAAATCATCGAAGCGGGAATAGCCAAGGAAGTGAACCTCGTGGTCAGCGGTGCAGGAATGGACCGCCGTTCATCTCTTTACAAGTTTCTCCAGAAGCATGCGGAAGTCCATTTTTTTGCAAAAGCCGATATTAACGCCAAGGACTTCGGGGAGGCTGTCCGAGGCATAGTCTATGACTATTGCGCGGGGAACGGGATGAAGATCTCCCGGGACGCCATCGAGTATCTCTCCATGGCCACCGGGGCGGACAGCGGAAGAATAAAATCCGAACTCGACAAACTGTTGGCATTCATAAGCCCAAGAAAAGACATAAGGATCGAAGACTGTGTGCAAATATGCAGCAGGACCCCGGAGGCGGCCACGTGGGCATATTCCAACGCGGTATCCGACAAGAATCTGCATTCCGCGCTTTCGGCGCTGGAGTTGACGCTTGATACTACGAAAAATGCGGAAATGGGTATACTGTATTCTCTTATAAGCACTTTCAACTCGATGGTGGCGATCAAGAATGCGGCGACAATCCTTGGGCTCGGATCCAGATGCAGCTACGATGATTTTGCAGCGACGCTCAAGAATCCGCCACCTGCCGCCAAGGCCGAACTCGAGGGAAGCTCTCTGCTGAAAATGCATCCATACAGGGCGTATATGGTGCTCAAATCGTCTGAAAAGTTCTCGGATTCCAAACTGGTCGGAATAATTTCTGATTTGATGAAGACAAACAGGGCGATGGTGTCAGGATCGGTAATCCCGGAAAGGATGCTCCTTGAACAGTTGACCATGAAGATATGCTCACCATAGTCTCCTTGTTTAAGAATTCTATGTTTTAAGCGTTTATGAAATTCGAGACAAATTCTAGATTCCAAGGTTTGAAATCTTGAGCATATTTGAATTTTCTTCTGATTTGTTTCGGATTTGGATATTCGGATTTCGGATTTGAACTGCGGGCAAAGCCCGCATTAGGAGAAAGTGGAATGAATGTCTTCTACAACATGCTAGAGTTCATTGTGACGGCCTATGCCGGTCTTTTCTTCTATAGGATATACAGGAAAAGGCTCTTCAACATACAGAACATGGCTATTATAGCCTTCATATCCATAATGACGGGCGAGATTGTGAATTCGTATTTCACGAAGGTCACAACATACGACAGAGCTTTCATCCTGTGGGTGCCTGGGACTGAAATCCCAGTTTTCATCGTAGCTGGCGGAATCATGGTTTCTATAATCACTTTTCTCATTGCACAGTTGTTGTCGAGAACATATCTGCCTGGGTTGGATCATACATTCAAATGCCTCTTCTATGTTTTCATAATAAGCTTTTTTCTTCCGCTGATTGAAATCGCCGGCATCAATTTGGGTCTCTGGAAGTGGCTTGATCACAGGCCATTTGACTTCTTGTGGTATGCTGGAGTATGGAAATTCTATTCGCTGTTTATCGTTCTTCCCGCATATGTCGGGGTTGTACTCTTTAAGACCAAGTATGCCAGGAAGACTGAAGGCAGGTAAGAGGTAAGAGGTAAGAGGTAAGAGGTAAGAGGACCCGCCTTCGCAAAAGCCTACGGCGTGGCATGCAGAGGACAAAAAAAGTTGGATGTCGGATTACAGATCTCAGTCCCTAGAGTCCCTAGAGTCCCTAGAGGGTAGGAATTGGAATTATGAGAATTATAAGAGGAATAAAATTATGGGAGCAATAAGGCAGTAGGGAATAGGACATATAACTCACAGACTTCCCATTGCTTGGTAATCAGAGCATGCTCGGGACAGCAAATTTTTAATGAGAGTGGATACTAATATGAAATTCAACTGTCTTCGCTGTGGCCAATGTTGCAAGTGGCACGGCTATGTGCGACTTTCAGAGAAAGAGGCCGACGATATTGCGAACTTCCTGGGAATGGAGCTGGCAGACTTCTTTGAGAATATGATTATTTTGACGGCTGACAGGAGAGGCATATCTCTAGTTGAAAATGAAGATGGCAGTTGCCCTTTCTATGTGGATTCTTCTCCCCCGGGATGCAAAATATATGAGTGCCGCCCCTCGCAATGCAGGGACTTCCCGCACAAATGGCATAACCCCGGCAAAACCTGCCCCGGTTTGAGAAAAAGTTGACAGTCAACTTTTTCTCAACTTTTTTTGGAATATAGTTTTTTAATTTGAGCCTCCGCAGGAGGTGACATATTGTAGCCCCATGCGTAAGCGTAGGAAACTGAGATGAATTAAAGAATAAAAGCCCCGCAGGGTGGCGGCACAACTTTGCCCCGGGTTTTGTTGAAAAACTCGCAAGAGATGATATCTTCAATTCATACAAGAAACTAAAAATAACTCACTCCGGGGTGGAATGATGGGTAGAATGTTTTCCTTCAAATCGTTAATCGTATTTATCTTGACAATTGTAGTGTCAATAGTGCTTGTCTCCTTTTGGGTCACGTTTCGACATTTTAAAGAAAATAAAAATAATTGTCTAGGTATTTGGCTTGCGTTCCACTCTGAATCAGAATTTCAATATACATCTTATGAAATAGTGAAAAGCCCTATGTCCTTAGGCACTATTGAATTGATATTGAAAAAAGTTAAAGAGGAAATGCCTTTCAAAAATGAAAAATATAAATATGTAATTAGTGCAGAGCCAAAAGCTGATATTACTAAGATTGTCCCTTTGTTGGAGGTTATGAGTAGGCTGCAAATAAATGATATGGAAGTCAAGCTGAACCAGTATATGCCGCCTTCTTCCAACAAAGAGATTGAGATACAATGAAGTACAGCATTGCGTATTTCGCAGAAGTAGGTCTGGTTTTGACAAAACCAGACATGCCCGGTCTCATCGAGGCCGGGCCTACTGGAAACCAATATGTCGCCGCCCAAGATGGGCGCGCTCCAAGCCTATTCCTTTGAAGTCCGGCAATATTTCTGTAAACAGCGACCATTCATAAGAGATTTTTGGACTTATGTCAAAAATCTTTTTCACACAATCTGCGGAATTCGCAGTTTCTACATCTTGCGTTTTCCAAAGAGAAAATTTCATTGTTCAGGACAGGATTTTTCTGAAATATGTCCAGTTCCGCCGACTCCGAGCTTATTATTTCGCGAACTTCGCGGATGTTCCTGTACGCGTGGACTGTAAGGGGAGGGGAGTCGTTTTCAGGGAAGAAGACTGAAACTGCTCCAAGTCTTCCCAGGGAAACTTTGAATTGTTCCGAGCCGTAGAGGGCATATACGCCGTTTTGAATGTCCCATCGGGGATTTTCTTCCGGGGAGCCGAAGTGGAACTTGAGCAGATTCAGATTCCCATCCTTGTCCTGCCAGACGAGATCAGGAGACACCCAGACTGTTATTCCTCCGAGGAGAAACGAATCTGGAGATTTGAAGTCCTTGAAGTTCAGATATCGGGTTTCAAGAAGATTTATGATCAGTTCACAGTCCCCCAGCTTTAACATGGTACTCTTCAGCGAGTCCTCCATCCTCCTGAATATGGTGCTGAGTAAACTATTGTCATTATTGTAGAATATCTCAGTGAGGTTTCGGCCGTCCTCCACATGTCTTTTCGCTGCAATGAAGTTGTTCCAGCCCATATGGAATCTTTTCAGAACTTCGGACTCGATTTCCCTTATCCTGTCGCCGGGGTCAAGAATTTTCGAGAATCTCATGTTTTCTACGATGGCATCTTTTAAAAGGATGTTTTTCCATAGTGCAAGGCCTAGGAGTTTTTTAAGACGTGAGAGTTCCTGAGTCGGCTCGGCGCAATAGCGGAAAAAGAAGCCCTTCCTGCAAAGTTTGTACAGGGACATCCTGCTGAGGGACCAGGTGCTGGAGTTATTGACTTGTTTCACTAATATTCCATGTTCCTTTTTTGTAAATTCTAAACTCGACGTGTCCCTCGTAGCCCATAGGGCGAAGAGGGAAGCACGTCAACCACGGCAGATCCGCCCTGGCGGAAAATCCCAGACAAATTCGAATTCTCAATAATTAAAATTATAAACATGAAAAAGGGAGGCATCAATATTTGTTTCGATATCCATTTTGATTTTCATAATTGTTTGGGATTTAGATATTCGAATTTCGGATTTGGGTTGCGGGCATAGCCCGCCTCAGTACGTCGGCAGGAGGTATAGCTTCCCTGGTTCAAGAAGTGAATTCAAGTTTTCCCCCCAGGGGGTGTCGATTTTTATCCCAGCAGAAGCACTTTTGGCTTCGCTGTTGAAAATGTCGAAGAAATTGAATTTCTTTGTATAGTAGATTACCTTGTAGTTGGTTGTTCCCGCGAGGTCTCCGGCCTTCTTGACTGCATCCTCGAGATATCCTAGCTCGTCAACGAGCCCCAGTTCAAGCGCCTGCTTCCCGGAGAATATTCTTCCGTCGCCCAGTTCGGTGGTACGGAGTTTTTCTTCTGTGATCCCTTTTTCTTTCCGCCCTTCAGCGACGATTTTCAGGAATTCGCCATAGGTCTCGTTTATCAGATCCTGTATGACTTTTTTCTCGGCCTCTGTCCTGATTCTCGAAGGATTTCCGAGATCTTTCATCGGACCTGACTTGTATGTTTCAGTATAGACTCCGATTTTGTCGAGCAGGCCGCGGTAGTTGTATCCCTGCATGATGACTCCGATACTGCCGGTTATTGTTAGCCTGTTTGCGATTATGTAGTCGGATTCTGCGGCGATCCAGTATCCGCCGCTTGCTGCGACAGAGCCCATTGATGAGACGACAGTTATTCCTTCCTCCTTGAGTTCCAGCACCTTGTGCCGGATCATGTCGCTTGCCACAACCTCGCCCCCCGGGGTGTCAAGCCTCAGCACTATCGCTTTCACCTGTCCGTCTTTTTTTGCCTGTTCAAGCATGTCGCATATCACGTCGGAATTCGCAACCTCGGAGAATCTGTCGTATCCGCCTGTTATAACTCCACGGATGTCGAGGATGAGTACTTTCTCTGACGAGAGCATGGAGCCGGAGATGAGTTCCTCCTTGTATTTTGATGCCGCATAGTGCGTCGGCGACTGTATTGAAGAGAGATTTACGACGCTTGTTCCTATGAGATAGAGCAATAGACTTATTATTGAAGCAAAGCCTATGAAAATCGAGAATATTATTGCAATTACCGCAACGACGAACCCCCAGCCCTTCCTGCCTTTCTTCTGTGTTTGTTCTACCTTGGGCTGTGTGCTCATGTCTTCGGGAGCTGATGGTGGTGGTGCTTGAGTTTCCCCAAAAGAGCTGCCGGTGGCAAAACTGTCCTTGTCGGACTGGGTATTATCAGTAGGCGGAAAAGTTTTTTCTTCGTTTGATTCCATCTTTCACTCCTTAAAAAAATAAATGTTCACTTAAAAGAAAGCATGGAATCACATTTTTACAAATACACTATTTCATCCTGGTCAGCTCGGAATATTTCCTTTCAGATTTATTTTTCGAAACAAATTATTTTATCGCTTGAAATCGCGACTGATACTGGCAAATTGGTACTATAATGCTAAAAAAGGTCGGACAAAGAATGAACAAGATGTTGAAAATATCGGAAGCGGCGGCGATTGCGATACACGCCTGTGCACTTCTTGCCGGAAAAAATGCGAAACGGATTGATGCGAGGCAGATATCCAAGACACTCGATGTTTCTTACGATCATCTCTCGAAGGTTCTCCAGCGCTTGTCGAAAGCGCATATTGTAAAATCCGTCAAAGGGCCAGGGGGAGGCTTCGAGCTTGCAAGAGATCCATCAAAACTCTATTTGAAGGAAGTATATGAGGTGATCGAGGGGCCGATGCAGCTTGACAAATGTCTTTTCGGCAGGGAGATATGTTCGGCAAAGAAATGTATCCTTGGCAATCTGATTTCGGGGATCAACAAGGAAGTGACAGAATATTTCACCAGGACCAAGGTGTCAGACATACAATTATAACTCCCGATATAACTCCCGACTTCAAATGGATTGTATTTTTAGTGCTGTAGAATAAGTCAGGGTCGGTGTCGACTTAGAGGAGAAATCGGTAAGGAATCGATTCCGATACCGAGAGACATTATCAAATGCAATTATTATTGTGGTACAAGTAATATTATAATGTATTAAGTGGAGCACAGGATGAAACGGAAAATAGTGAAAATTGACGCTGAAAAGTGCAATGGATGCGGACTTTGTGTCGGTGCCTGTGCGGAAGCTGCCATAGCCCTTGTTGACGGTAAAGCGAAGCTTGTCAGCGACATGTATTGCGATGGTCTTGGTGCCTGCCTGGGCGAATGTCCCCAGGGAGCGATAGCAATTGAAGAGCGTGACGCCGGTTCCTTCGACGAGTCGGCAGTGCAGAAGCGTCTTGCTGAAACCAGGACTGAGAAAAAAGAAAGTCCTGGCCAGGGGATTCATCATTCTGGCGGATGCCCCGGTTCAGAGGTGATGGAAATAAAGAGTGGCAAGAGTTGCCAGTGTGCGGGTGAAACTGCGAATTTCGCGGATTCTGAACTCACTCAGTGGCCGGTACAGCTCCACCTAATTCCTGTAAAGGCGCCATACTGGAATGGTGCCGACATACTTGTCTGTGCCGACTGTGTCGCATTTGCGGCTGGGAACTTCCATACATCTTTTCTCAAGGGCAGGAAAATCGCGATAGCGTGTCCGAAACTCGATGACACATCTGGATATGTTGAAAAGCTTGCGGCGATTTTTCGCGGGAATGAGATAAGAAGTGTCACCGTCGCCCGCATGGAGGTTCCGTGCTGTGGTGGTATCGCTGCGATGTCGCAGAAGGCACTTGAACTTTCAGGAAAAAAAGTTCACTTCAATGTGATAATAGTCGGAATGAATGGAGAAGTTAAATGAAAGGGGTAAGAAATGCAGATGAAACACATATTAAGCAGTATAAATAAGGAGAAAAAGTCATGAAATCGGTAAAAGAGATTATGAAACCTGTGAAGATGGAAAAGCTTGTCGGGTATTCTGACGACTCGATTGTGAGCAAAACCCTTGTCGAGAAGAAAGGGGGTACTGTGACTGCGTTCGCTTTTGCGGCGGGACAGGCGCTGAGCGAACATTCCGCACCGTTCGATGCTCTTGTCCAGGTTCTGGATGGCGATGGATTTTTCACTGTTGGTGGAAAGGTCTTCAATGTCAATGCTGGAGAGATTCTGCTGATGCCTGCTGATGTCCCACATTCCGTAGATGCGAAGAATCGCTTCAAGATGCTTCTTACAATGATTCATCACAAATAATAAACAGTCTTTTTTTGAAAAGGAGAATGAAATGTTTTGCTATCAATGCGAACAGACGGCTAAAGGGACAGGATGCACAAATTTCGGGGTCTGCGGGAAAGATCCGGACACAGCGGATCTCCAGGATCTGTTGATCCATGCGACCAAGGGCGTATCCCAGTATGCCCACCGCGCCAGGAAGCTCGGAGTTAAGGATAAGGCGGCGGATCTTTTTGTGCTCGAGGCACTTTTCACGACAGTCACGAATGTGAATTTCGATCCGGAAAACGTTGCGGAATTGGTCAGGAAGGCTGTGTCCATCAGAGAGAAGGTGAAAAAACTCTATATGGCAGCCTGCGCCAAGAAGAACGCGGCGCCGGATGTCCCTTCAGGTCCGGCAGATTTTATGCCTGCCAGCGATACTTCCGGAATGATCAGGCAGGGCGAGGCGGTCGGAATCGAAGCGGCCATGGAGAGGTTTGGTGCGGACATAACCGGGCTGCAATACCTTCTCCTCTATGGACTCAAGGGGACTGCCGCCTATGCTGATCATGCGCAAATCCTTGGCAAGGAAGATGATACGGTCTATGCGTTCTTTCACGAGTCCCTCGATTTTCTTGCGGGCGGACCGAAAGATGTGAACGTTCTTCTACAGATGAACTTGAAATGCGGCGAAGTGAATCTCACTGTGATGGAGCTCCTTGACGCGGCGAATACAGGTGCATATGGCGATCCTGTGCCGACCGCAGTCCGCATAACTCCGGTGAAGGGCAAAGCTATTCTTGTGTCAGGGCACGATCTCAAGGATCTCGAGACCCTGCTGAAGCAGACCGAGGGAAAAGGAATCAACGTCTATACGCATGGCGAAATGCTTCCGGCGCACGGATATCCAGGACTCAGGAAATTCAAGCATCTTGCAGGTAACTACGGCGGTGCCTGGCAGAATCAGAGAAATGAATTTGATGAGTTTCCCGGCGCAATCCTCATGACTACCAACTGCATTCAGAAGCCTAAGGAGGCATATGCCGGACGCATCTTCACGAGCGGCCTCGTAGCTTGGCCTGGAGTTAAGCACATTGGCAACCTCGATTTCATGCCTGTCATTGATGCCGCTCTCGCATCCAGGGGGTTCGCGGATGATGCCACGGAAAAGACGATTACCGTGGGGTTTGGCCATAATGCGGTGATGGGTGTTGCGGGAGCTGTGGTGGAGGCCGTCACGTCGGGTGCTTTGAAACATTTCTTCCTGATCGGCGGTTGCGACGGCGCGAAATCGGGAAGAAACTACTACACCGATTTTGCACAGAAGGTGCCTTCCGACTGCGTAATCCTTACACTTGCATGCGGGAAATACCGTTTCAACAAGCTTGAATTCGGTGACATCGGCGGGATTCCCAGGCTTCTTGATATGGGACAGTGCAACGATGCGTATTCCGCAATTCAAGTTGCGGTGGCGCTCGCGAATGTATTCAAGTGCGGGGTAAGCGATCTGCCCCTTTCCATGATTCTGTCCTGGTACGAGCAGAAGGCCTGTTGTATTCTGCTAACGCTCCTGCATCTTGGGATAAAGAACATTCGCCTCGGGCCGAGCCTGCCTGCGTTTGTCACACCACCGGTGTTGAAGGTGCTTGTCGAGAAATTCAACATCATGCCTACAACGACGGCTGAAGAGGATCTCCGTGCGATTCTAGAATAATATATTTTTCTGAATCAGATTTTCAGACACCTTTTCTTTATTCAGTTGATTTTCATCGTTATTAAGTATATACTCTAGGAGATACCAGAATAAGATGGATAGGACAGCAGTTTTCTAAACTGTTGGGTGGAGGTTGGATTCCTCTGCAGGGTACCATATTTATGTTAAAAAAAACACGAAAGGGGTAATTATGCATCAGACCATAAGCAGTTTGATCGGCTACGCAATCAAAGGAACTGATGGGGATTTGGGAAAAGTGAAGGACTTCTACTTTGATGATGTGACTTGGACCATCCGTTATATGACCGTGGAAACAGGGAAGTGGCTTTCAGGACGTAAAACGCTGCTTTCTCTTGCCGCCCTGGAAAATGCGGATCAGGCGTCCTGCACATTCAACGTCAATCTCAACCGCGGACAGGTGCGCAAGAGTCCTGATACCGACATTGATGAACCCATCACCCGCAAGCATGAGCTCGCATTGCAAAAGTATTACGCATGGAATAATTCCTGGAGCGGTGAATTTTATGTTCTTCCAGGAGTTGGGGCGGAGATGATTGCGAAAATAGATGAAAGAATTGTCGATGAGGAACCTTCGTCAAACATCTTGAAGCTCGATCCTCATCTGCGCAGTTTCAGAAAAATCAGCGGCAATCGCATCCATGCGACAGATGGGGACATCGGACACGTCGAGGACTTTCTTGTAGATGAAGAGTCATGGTGCATCCGCTATTTTGTGGTTAATACAGGGAATTGGCTGCCGGGCAGACGGGTCCTCATCTCCCCCAAGTGGATCACAAGCGTCAGTTGGAGCGGAAATAAAGTGTTTGCGGACATTTCCCGTGATGCGATCAGGAAAAGCCCTGAGTTTGATCCTTCAAAACCATTTAACCCTGAATATGAAGAAAAACTTCTCAGGCATCTGCAGAAGACGGAAAACTCAGCCTGGGTCACATTCAAGTTCCATGCCGCTCCGGAATCGAAAGTATATCTTGCGGGAACTTTCAACAAATGGGATCCGACCATGATTCAGCTTAAAGGCGATAAGAAAGGAATATTTGCCGCCACTGTCCTTATGCCAGCAGGAAGGAACGAATATAAGTTCATCGTCGATGGAAACTGGTGCAACGCCCCGGACTGCAAGGACTTGACCCCAAATGAGTTCGGAACGACAAACAGCATGCTATACGTCGGACATGGACATAAGGGACACATGCATACCTTCTCGCGGTTTTCACCAGGCCAGAACCGTCCTCTATGGTCCACGCCTATGGGAGGATAGATCTTAAGGCGGGCTTCACCCGCAACACAAAATCCGAAATCCCGTCAGCCGAGGGCTGATCCGCAGTGGCGGAAAATACTAAACAATGGAGAACGAAATTCAAATATTTCAAAAAAACAAACTTTGTGATTTCGAATTTGTTTCGGATTTAGTGCTTCGGATTTTGGATTTTATATACGATTAAAACATAGAACTGTAAAAGAAAGACACTAATTAGACGGTGCTCGAAAAGCCTTTTTTTGTGATTACAAAAAAAACTTTTCATCACACCGCCTACTTTTCTTCATCCATTTTCCA
>CAIQLG010000452.1 GCA_903872565.1 uncultured Lentisphaerota bacterium
CCATCTTATGGCAGACAGATATTGTACACAGGCAGATTCCGTGCTAAATTTCTTTTCAAGTTCCAATATTGTTTTGGGGTAGTTTTCCATATTGATACACTACCCCTTGTGTTACTTTAGTCAAGGGGATACCCCAGTTCATTTATTTTATCATACTTCTATTAAAAAACAATAGGATTTGCTGTTCCTGCCCGGCGTTTGTCATGAACTCCGGCATTTCCGTACTACCCTTGTTTTGCAACACAGTCCAATAGCCCCATTATCCCGGCAGCTAAAAAAGACGGGACCAGGAATTCCCCAGCCCCTTTTTTCTAATATCACCCTTCATAGACAATCCCGCACCACCTGTCCCAGCGATCCTTGAACTCCCGAGTGCTCCAGGCACACAGAATCGAAGACATGACACTTGGGTCGTTCACATAGATGACGCCATTGGAATAGCCATAGGCGACAGCCAGGTGTTTCCCGTAAAGCGGCACCAGCACAGGCGCGCCATCGTCTATGGCATCCCTGATGTCCCTCAGTTTCGCCCGGTCCTTCAGCAGTACCCGAAGCCCCCGCTTCTCCAGAAGCGAGAATATCCTAACTGGACTGGTGCCTTCCTCGGTGGTTTTCAGCTTCCTTTCCACGTTTGCAATTGACTTCGCCCTCCCATAATAGTTCAGAATCATGAACGCCGACTTAGCTCCGCATGAATAGTTGTCTAGCTGCAAAGTCCTGTCCATGTCAAGCACCTGCGCATCGGAATCGAAATATTCCTCGGTGCCCTTGACCATATTCACAATCCCATCGCATATATATTGAAACATATCTTGTTCCTCCTGTTTGAAAGCCCCTCTGCAGGAGCCATTGCTCGATGTCCAATTCTTCACATGAAAAGTGCAGGCAACTTCCTGAATGCTAGGTCCTTTGCCGTGGCCAGCGCCATCTCGATGCAGAGCTTTGCCGCCTTGGCATACTGCATGGCGAAGTCGATGTTCGTCATCGCGGATAATCTTTTCCCCTTCTCCACGAGAATCAAGCCCGTCATGTTTGCGGAGCACCATTTGTTCGTCCTGAAGTACGGCTTCGCCACGCATGAGTCGGCTATGGTTACGCCCCGCCAGCCGGCACCGGACACAACGACCCAGTGGATCCAGTTCAGCAGTACAAGAGCGGGATGCCCCGAAGCTATGTGCTCCATGAGATCCTTCCTTGCGGAAAGGCCATATCCAGCCAGGCCTTCGGCCCTGAATCCGTCCTCGTGTAGCACCGCGAAAATGTCGGTCGCAAACGTGCCCATCGTGTCGTCATACCCGTATTTCCCGATTCCGAGCCCGGAACTGCGGAGATACTCCTCGATTCTGTCCCTTCCGGGCAGAGCGGGGAGCACACCGTGGTCGGTGCCCAGACGCTCCCTGAGGTTCCTTTTTTCCAGCCCGTAGTAGTCGTATACAGCCCTCATGGCGCAGTAGCCGCACGAGTGACCGTCCTTCTGGGGGACAGGCCTGATATCAAGCCTGTGACCGTCTACAGCTTTCCTGTTCTTTATATTCTTCATCAATGTTCAATTCCTTTTTGTTTTATTGTTTTCTAAATCCAATGTTGATTGTCCTCTTGTTCTCCTCGCGCCATCTCCTGTATCGCGCGATCTCCGGCTCCAGCATCCTGAAGCAGAGGAACACTATTCCGGCATCGTCGAGCTGTCCAAGTACTGGTAGAACATCAGGAACGATGTCGAGAGGACTCAGGACATACAATCCAGTAAGGATAGGCAATACTAAACACCACCATGGCAGATGTTTGTACCTGCCCCGGCATGCGTCTTTCAGCATTGGGAAAAGCATAATCGCGTCTGCAAGCAGACTTTTCCACCCGTCTGTGGAATGTTTTTCAACTTTCATTGATTCGCTCCTCATTATTATTTTCTGCCGGGAGCTCCCAGTTTTTTCCCGAATACTTGAAGTCGAGC
This sequence comes from uncultured Lentisphaerota bacterium, assembly GCA_903872565.1. Taxonomy (GTDB): domain Bacteria; phylum Verrucomicrobiota; class Lentisphaeria; order Victivallales; family GWF2-50-93; genus CAIQLG01. Next base: position 1,952 of record CAIQLG010000452.1, read on the forward strand.
TCCTTCGGATTCTCAATCCACTCGACCTCCACCGCGCCCACTGAATTCGGCAGTACGGTTCGTAGTCCGGATTCGAGCCTTTGCTGGGCTTCGATCAGGAGGCATTTCCCGCTCTTGACGATATGGCCGCGGCTACGTGAAAACATCTCGGACGCAATGCCGTGCCTGTCCTCCTCGCTGAGTGCATTCCAGAACTCTATCCAGCCGGAGCGGTCCTCTATGCGCATTCCTAGGCTTTCGACGGAAAGAATCATCGGCTTGGGTATGGCCACATGCACGTCAATGCGGTTTCCTCCGAAGAGCCGCGACAGAAATGACACGCCTCCGACTGGAGAGAATCTGAACACACAGGTCTCATCCCTCAAGTCGAAGCCAGCCTTGGCGACGTAGACGTGAATGCACTCTGCCTCCTTCGAACTGAAGGGAACAGGGACTCCCAGCAGTCGCAGACGCTCACGTTTCCAATCGAACCGGTGTTCGAACTCGCCCATTGCGGTCGCGAGCTCCAGCACCGGAACAATCTGCCGCACGGTCATAACTCCTTCGCCCACAGTGACTTTGCACCCTGAACCGAAAAACCTTCCAACTGCGTTGTACGCCGCCCGGCTGCCGTCCTTCACAAGGGCGTAGGTGAGCAGCATGGCGCCGCACACCGAGACAACTCCCAATGCAAATACAGCGCCCAGGGTAAGTACCGTAAAAGCCAACGAGCTCACCATTGGCCACCTCCATTACGCTCCTGCATGGAACAGATGACCATCGCCCCGATTATGCCGGGCACCCAGCCCAGACATGTCAGAACACAGACCAGAACGATGCTCCCGCAACCTTTGTCGAGCACGGCCAGCGGCGGAAGCACCACGCACACAATTGCACGCGTCAAACTCATTTTACTTCTCCTGTTTTTACCGTTTATGTTACTTCCGAGGTTCTACGTAAAACCCCTAGTAATTATAACCGTAAAAGGAGAAGTCTTTAACGCCAGCGGCATCTTCGGAGAAAATGGAGCGGGAGCCCGGCAGCCGGCGACAAACCATTGCAGGGATCGGGGATTAAATGGGAGAGATAGGTGATGAAGTCAGAGGTCTTCGCTGGTGCGGATTGCGTGGAACACATCGTCGGCATTGCCAAGCAGGAACCTTGAAAATTCCTCGGTGGCTTTTTCCAGGGCCTTCATGTTGTCAATCTCGGTCTCGGTTTCGATGGCATAGAGCATCCTGAATTTTTCCAAGAACCCGTTGGAATTCGGCAGTATCATGTCCATTTTGTCAGGTTCGTCAACCTGCGCCTCCGCGACTTCATCATACTCATGCCTCAATTTGTAGACGATATCAATAGTATCGGGGATGGAATAGCCTGCCCCCTGCGCTAGAGAGTGTATCAGGGAAAGCTTCTCGTCCTCGTCGGAATCGTCCATGCCCATCACCATCCTGGCGACGGATTCGAAGACCACCTGGAATGTTCCATCCTCCAAAATTCCATCCTCGCGGATATTGGCGACAGCTTCGTCGTATGTATTAAAAGCATCCATATCGCATTCATAGGAAAATATATGGCTCGCGGGATCGTCGGAAGAGAGCAGCATCCCCAGGATATTGAAAAAATAACATTCGAAGTTGCCGTCATTTCCCGTCGCTGCACTGGCCAGTCCGGAAAAGAATATCCCGCTGCCAAGCATTTGCGCAATATAAAATTTCGCATCGCCGATAAGTTCGGGATGTTGATCTTCATGCATTTAATAATCCTCCTTGTACATGCAATATAGCTTCGGTATTGCTTAAAAAAAGCCGGATTTTAGACCGGCCTTTTGTTTTCGAATCCTGTTCAGCAGCCCTTCTCTCCAGCGGCCTTGACTTAGTTATACGTGGATGGTGACAATTACCTATGGGGATATTTGGTTTGACTCTAGGAAAGAAATTCCTCAACGCGCTGAAAGGCAAAGGAAAACTACTTTATTGGCGAGATGTTACTGTCTATCTCTATCAATAATAGCGACTAAATTATTAATTAAATCGTCTTGTCTCTCGGGTTCTAGTTTTCTGAAAAGTTTCAACAGTGTAGCTTCTTTTGAACCACAGACTCTCTCATGGTCTCCCAGTGATGACAATAATTTTTCTGGGAAGCTGGGGTCGTTGAATCTCCTGAAGTCTGTTTCCTTAAAAAAATCACTGATTTCAACTTTCAATATTTGCGCCAGTTTTTTTAATATTTCAAAACTTGGTTCTCTCCTTTCCGTCTCATAGTTTGACAGTGCTTGCTGGCTGATCTCGGCTTCTCTGGCGAGAACTTCCTGTCTCAAGTTTCTTGCTTTTCTAATGTTTTGTAAGAAAAATTTATGGGGGGCTATTTCGATGTCTGGCTTTTTGATATTCATTTTCAAATCCTATCTGTTTTCTTTAATTCTACCCCGCAATGAAATAAAAATCAAATAATTTTCATAAAATACTTCAATATGACTTGTAAAACACAACGCAACGTTGTATAATGGCGATTAACGGCGAGTTTATACCGCATAACGTGTACTATAAAATAAGGAGTGCAGGACATGTCATTAAGCATTAGGACATTGGAAACATTAAAGGATTGCCTGGCCCCGTGGGTCAAGGCTGGACAGATATCACCGGAAGACTCAAAGGAAATCATGAACTGCATTGCAAGGGGGCAAAAAGGCAAAGAAGCCAAAGCAGCTCTCGACATGATAACACGAAAACGAGTTGCAGAAATAACAAAGCTCAGCATAAGGACAATCGACAGACTTTCCGAAGATGGCACCTTGCCAAAATTCAAGATTGGCAAGAGGTCCGTCCGCTACAGACTTCCGGATGTGATGCGACTGACCGGTTTTGAAAATTAAAATATGGAGGAATCAATGAAAACTAATAGGAAATGGATGGAATTTCAGGTTAGGACCAAGGACGGAAGGCAATATCTGCCTATTGAATGTCTCCCAGAATATACTGGGAATCCTGCAGTCATTTCCCAGATGCGCAAAATGCGGTTACTGATGTCGAAAAATGTTGACGGCTGGAAAATTATAGCTCCTGGAAAGCTTCTATGCGGACGGCGTTTTAGCAAGCTTTTATGGGGATTGACGAAATCTGACATCGAGCAGTCCGACAGGGAATTTTTCCTCGGACGGCCATTTTATGCATTAAAATCGGAAGGGGTTGCAGAGTTGCTCCGCATCCACGAGCTAAAGTTTCCTTCCGGCAAAATTGACGAAAATAATAAAAGCAGGAGTGAAAATATATGAATTCTCAGAAGACAAAAACGGATGCGGAACTTCTTAAAATGGTCATCAAGGAAAAAAAGGACAATCCCAAAACCAAGAATGCAGAAGTGGTAAAAAAGGTCGGCATTTCAAATAATAAGCTTCGGTGGGTGCTCCGGGTTATGAAATTCGAACAAGCGAAAAAGGCCGTTTTAAGTGGAAATTCTTCGCTAAAACAGGCTTATTTAAGTTATGAAAATGTCGCGGGGGAATCGGCCGAAACAGGAGAAGAGGCAAAACCTGCACTTCTACATGATGGAGAGGTGAAACTGACTGATGCTCCTAAGCTGGATGAATTTTCGAACATTGACTGCAGTAATTTAGAGACGCTTGAAGCCATTGTAAAGGACATCGGGAAAGAGCCGATCCTTGCCGGATTTGCCATTTCAAAAATTATTGAAGATGACAAGTTTACCCAGAAGTCAAAGACTTTCAAAGATTACTGTAAAGCGTTTCTTCCCTTCTCCTACAGAAGAGCAATGCAACTTGCAGAGGCTTTTGGTGTGTACCAGAAAATGAACGAAAGTTCACTCCAGGGTACCAAGCCAACTAGAGAGTGGCACATAAGGCCGTTAATCAAGTTGAAAAATATTGATTATCAGGTCGCAGCATGGGAGAAAGCATTGGAGAAATCTCCGGATGGGAGGATAACTGAAAAGGAGATCAGCAATGCTGTAAATTGCGTCATTACTGAAAAGAAATTATCTATACACCCCAAAAAAAACTCTCAAAAAACTAAGCCTGAGTTCCATAATTTTCAGATAGACTCTCTCCTTATCCTTATTGAAGAAGCAAATAAACTGGGGAAATCGGCTTTACCCGTTGCCGAGTAGACCTGGGCGTTGCCGCCCAGACCCCTCACAGACCCGGACGTGCGCAATTGACGCATCCGGTTCTTCGGGCGGTGATTTCGCCAAACG
>CAIQLG010000453.1 GCA_903872565.1 uncultured Lentisphaerota bacterium
ATGTTGTTAATGTTTTGTAAGATATTGCATTATAACATGTTGCGATGATATTTCAAGTAATATTTCAAATTTTTTTTTATTTTTTTTAGCCTAGCTCGACCTTTTCGAGCAGGCTCTAACTAAATTCTTCAGGAGGGAATATGTTGTCTCGGCTTAAAAGGTCGTCCGCTCTGCTGGTATTTTTTTCAATTCTGTTTTCAGCGGGAATTCTTTTCCTGTCGGTGCGCCAGTTGCACGGGGAGGATTCAGGTGTTTCAGGCGGCTCGGAGGGCTCCACCAGCATTGTCACTGGCACGAATGAGGAATGCAAGGAACCTAGCACATCTACAGAGGAATGCATAACACATACGCATGAATACGATACCACTACAACTGACACGGACTGTTCGCCAGCCGGCCGCATTAAGCCCTCGGGCGGAGAGAGCTATTGTGTTTCAAAAAGCATAACATACAGTTTGACAAAGACGGGCGAGAACATTATCGGAAAAAGAACCACGACATACGGTCCCTGCAAAATCTGCGGCGCATCCTATCCAGGGACGAATCCAGAAATCAGCGATCACGATGTGACCTTTCCCTCGAACCCGAATTGGAGCGCCCTGGACTGCGGCGCCAATCCAGCGAGCGGCTCCGGCGAGACTGCATCTTTTGTAGCAAATGCTCCATCTCCAAGCGTGAACGGAAGCTCGGTGGTCTTCAAATTCGATGACGGCCTTTGCAAAACGCACTGCGGAAAACTCGTGATTGGGCCATATACCGTGAATTTTACGGTGGTCGGGGTGAAATCGATATCAGCTGCCTTAGCTGATATTGCAACCGTAACCTCTACAACGGATGCCCCTGGCGATGATCAAAGTATTTGCGTTGATCAGACTGATGAAGATAGTGGGGCGCTGAAATTCTCTGCACTTCCAGATCCAGATGGGGCTACCTGGCCCACGGATAATCCAGAATGGTATGTCGGTTCAAATAAAGTTGCAACTGGAGAGGCTTTTACTTTCAAAGGCGGGGATTATGATGTTGGTGTCTATGATGTTGCTGCACAATGCGGAACATCTGTTAAGAAAATAAAAGTATACGTCGTTATTCCGAGATATCAGGTGTTTTCTGATGAGCCATCTCCAGGTTCCGGAAAGCCAATTGATGCATTTTCACCAGCAAATATGACGTATTCAGTGGGGCACGCGTGGTGGAAACTTTTTGCAGTTCCGGTCGAGGCAAATAGTATTATCCCATTTAAACAGTACGATATAGTTATTAATAAACCTGTCGGATTTTACGGGAATGAAACGTCTACTGAAAATGTTTTTACAGGCAAGGGAAGTATTTCTGCGCCTTTACCGTCACTTCACGTTCCTGACATATCACACGCACAAACAGCGTCAAAATTTTATAATATTAGTATTGTGAATGCGCTCTTAGGACTGAAGTTTACGAAAGGAATAAACGATAAGGCAGGAGATTATATACTGGCTTATAAAATATTCTATGCTTCTGTTCCAGAAATTGATTGGAATTATAAGTTCGATAAAAATTGTTCCACTACAGCGGTAACAGCTGGGACCAAGTCAAATGCCCCTGTGCCAAGTGCTTATGATGAATGGACCGGAAACGTTGGAGGCTTGATTTGTATTTTTTATGGAAACAGTCCCGGCTTTCTAGGCCCAAGACTTTAAACTCATGGCGAGTTTTGATTATAAAACCAAGGGGAATTAAGTGAAAAACATATTGTTTTATATATTTATCGTGACGGCTACAACCATATATGGGGGCGAGCCTTCAAAAACATTATTTTTTAGTCCTATAATATATAGACCTGTTTTGGAAATATCTGCCAAAGACAAAAACTTCACCGCAGACAATTGGGATCCGGTGTCAGGGACAAGCAATTACTCTGTAAAAGGGGTAATTAACTGCACCAATTTAATGATTTTAGCAGAAGACAGGCAACTCTATGATCAAGCATTTATATTTACATTTTCACTTACTCCGCATATCAAGTATAATATTTACAGCAAAGATAATTGCATTATGAAATTGGTAGTCATAGACGAAGAGAAAAAACAACAAGATATTTATATTCGAGATGAGTGGACTGATTCTCTTTCGGGTTGTTCAGATGATTATAGAACACTCTCATCCAAACTTATTCTTGATGTTTATTCCACAGAGGATATGTTCCCGTTGTTCAGAAAACAACACCCGAACATTGACAACATTGATTTTGAAGTTGTCCATTACTGCGGAGATATAAAAAGTAAAAGTGCTTCAATTGCAATCAAATTTCCAATCGTTTCAACAGTAAAACACTTTAGCGTGCATGACGGTAATCTTTGGAATAGTTCATGTACTATTGTTGCTCCGAAACGTTTTGTGAGTTTTGCAACGACGATTTATAAGAACTATGAAAATAACACAGAGTACGTTGGTGAAGCAACAGTCATAGACGAAAGACATAATGGTTATGATTGTCACTTTTTCCCAAATGGAGGAATAAAAGACTACGTCTTGAAGAATTCCGATAAGTGGGAAAATCAAAAGGTTTGGAATAATAATGGGGCTTTGATTGGTACTTATCCCTTCCCACCCGGAGAACCGATCAATGCAAAAGATGAACCTGAAGAGTCTTTCCCCGGCACATGGCTTTCCGAGATAGTATCCTTAGACGGTTATAAGAAGATATCTGCGGAATATTGGGATTCTGCATCAAAATCTCCCTGTTACAAATTAATTCTATCTACAGCCAAAAATGGAAGCTACTTAGCAGAATTCTTTTTTTCTAACCAAAATAATGCATTGGATGAATTGTATGAAAAAACATATCAAAAAAGTAAAGATGACAGTAGCAAAAACAAAGATATTATCTTAAAATCCCCAATTGCTGTTGCTGAACCTGTAATTGGCAATAAATCTTATGGATTTTCAACCAAGGATATCACTGAAGAAGTTGTTTTTTTGCGGGGTAATTTATTGATTAAGCTAAAGAGTCTGAATCATAAAGACTCCCAATGGCTTGCCCGTGAGTTGGACAAGGCGTGGCAAAAATTGAATTCAAAATAAAGTTGCAAATAAGTTGCCTGTTTGCTTAAGCCCATGTTGAAGTTGCCCTTGGAAGTTCAATATTGATGGCATATTCCCGGGAAAATTTCATTTGAATTTAAAAATGAAATATTTAACAGATATAATCGTCAAACTTATTTTCTTTATCTACATCCCTGCCGTTTCCTATGCTGATTCCACGATCTCAACTGAGATTATTTTCAAAGATAAATTAGGGGACATTGAGTCTGAAACAGTCCCGAAGAATGGACTTGACATGGGAAAGATTCGTCCAGATGAAAAAAAGCAGTGTCAAATAGCCATTAAAAATAAATGCCGAGGGAAAATATCTTTTGAAGAGTGGAACTCCCCAGCTTCCTGCCTTGAATTCGAAAACACTGTGGACGAAATAAGCCCCGGAGAGGAAAGAAATATCGTTGTGATCCTTGACGGAGCTGGCTACAAAGGAGATTTCTCAAAGTTCATGTCCATAGAATATTCGGGGGAGGATGGCGAAAAGCAACGCTTTTTTCTGCCTGTCAGATTCTACGTCATGAATGATGGCGAGAAAGATGAACTAAAAAAGGAAGATCCAACCATAGCTGAGCCAAGAAATGGGACTGGTAATACTGGTCGGATATTATACTTTGATTTTGATGAACTAAAGAAGGACGAAGGAGGAAATATTGGAAAATTCTCAGAAGACGGCGCATGGATTTTCGCCGCAAAGGACTGTCCTTCCTGCAACTATCTCAAAAAAAATGTCCTACCGAAACTTTTTACCCCAAATTTAGGATTCAAAAATCTTGATTCGTCAACACCGCATGAAATAATAACGGTTAACCTTGATGTGAAGGAAAACTTGCTTTTAATGCTGAAAATCGAGGAAATTCTCGGTGCAAAAGGCAGAAAATCTCCCGTCCTATATTGGAATGGGACACTCTATTACGGAGCCGATGACATAAAGAAACTTGTTGTTGGCGAAATTAAACCTGTAAAAACTGTTGCAATGAAAATAAATCCTTTGCTTGCAGCACTTGAGGACAAAGACATTGACGGGCAAAAACTGCTCGACAAGAAAGCTGGTGAAATAACACTCGGGGTGATTCTGCTGGCCGGTCTTGCCGATGGTGTAAATCCATGCGTGTTCTCGACTCTGATATTCTTCATCAGCCTGCTTTCCGTTGCAAAAGTAGGTGGCAGAAAACTCGCGGTGACAGGAACTGTATATTGCATTGCATGCTTTATCGCATATCTCTCGCTTGGTTTCGGCCTGCTGAATTTTCTGAAGGTTTTTTCAGGATACAAGTCTCTTCAATCATGGATCGATTACCTGACTGCCGGGATTCTACTGTTTCTTGCAACAGCCTCGTTTGTTGATGCGTGGAGGTATCACAGGTCTGAAAATGCTGCATCAGTCAGACTTCAACTGCCAGGCAAAATGAAGGAGCTTATTCACCGTGTCATGAAGGCGGGTCTTTCCTACAGGTTTCTTGTCCCGGGAATATTTGTTGTTGGAGTTCTGGTGACCGGGCTGGAAGCCGTATGTACTGGACAGGTCTATGTCCCTGTGCTGATTTTTCTGTCGAGAAGTCCCGAAGGCTCTGGAGTGGCGATATTTTATCTTCTTCTGTACAATCTGATGTTCATTCTCCCACTGATCGTAGTTTTCGCCGCCGCCTATTTCGGAACTGGCACGCTTAGGCTCGTAAATTGGGGAAAAAGTGAAGCAACTTTTGGAAAAGTCTTCATGGGACTCTTTTTCATTATGCTTGCCGTGTTCCTGATATGGCTTAGAATCAGGTAGAAACACCAATTGACATTGTACTAAATAAATTGCGCCATTATCGCAGAAATCTTTCTTATCACAGTATCCCGATATTCTCCGAGGGAATTCCCGTGGTTTGGTATTGTTTTAATGATGCTCCTGTCTACATGGGATCAACCTCTCGTACCTAAATCCTTCACCTGTTTCCACTGATGTCTGATTTTCGTCAGATTTGAGGCCAGTAAGAAGATCACGGCGCTCCAGTTCCTGCGTTTTGCCGGGCTGTGGGTCTGCTCACAGAAGCCATATGAAGGTTACAGATACTTCAAAACTGATCCCGCCTTCCTGAAGATGGTTATGGCGGACAGCACCGTCGACTTCCCCTGCATCGCAATCTTCAGAAGCGGGGAAAACGAGCCTCCTCAAAACTTTGATTCTGACAGGAATGACTGTCTGGGGATGGTTTTCAGGAGTATGTCCTATGCAGACATCAAGAAGAAGATACTTTGCCTTGACGAAGATCGCAGATCGTATGTAGATGACCCTGAGCCGGAAAAGATCTACAATGTCAAACTCGAAATTACCGCGGATGTTATTGACAAATTGCGCAGCTTGACCTTCAGTAAAAAAAGCGATCGCGCCACCGACTACGAGAAATCCAAAGATGCGTTCTTCAAGCTTCTCTCGAACGCCATAGACCAGTGCTCCAACAAGTAGATTGACGCTGCACTCTCCGACACCGGCATACCTATCGTTCCCGTCCCATAACTTATAAGCTTCTTATCGGTACCTATAGAGGTACCTCTGTAGTAACTGCCTAACCACCAATGATTTAGCTTGCGTGCATCCTTTTGAGGAAATATATTTTTTGCAGTGTTAGAGCACGGATAGACATCATTCAACAAAAGGACAGGCATATGAACAGCGTAACAAAAAAAATCGTCGCCCTGACTCTGGACGGGGTTCCCCCCGAAAGAGCCTGTGCAGCACTCGCCATCCTAGAAGGCCGGACACCGGAAAGAAACGGGTCATCACAGGCATTCTGGGACGTCAAACAAGCTATGTCTCAGTGCGGGGGGCTCAGCCGCAGCCAGCTATGGAAAATGCGCCTGGCTGGCCTTCCAAGTTACAAAGTCGGCTCCCGCGTGCTTTTCAAGCCCGCCGAAGTAGAGGCATATATCAGGGGAAACTAACAGAATGGATGTGTGCTAATGGAAAATACTTCTCCACTTCCATTTAGTGGCTGGATAATTTCGGACCTGGAAAAATCCGGACTGACGCCGAAAGGTTTCCCCCTGCCTGTTATTGAAACTGATAATGGATACAAAATCCAGTATCCTGACCCTGTCAACGGCGGTTGCATGAAGGATCTTCGTGGGCGGGACTACTGCCGGGAAAGGTTGCTGGTACCCGTGAGGGATAAGAACGGGAAATTGATAAAGTATCTAACTTTAACCGGCTCTGGGAACCGCATATTCATCCTCCCGGATGTCCATCTCCATCTCATTGACAATCCTGTCGCCGAAATGCTGGTGACAGAGGGCGAGAAGAAGGTAGCCAAGGGCAACAAGGCGGGGCTCAGATGCGTCGGTCTTGGCGGGATATGGAACTGGTTGGAGTCCAAAGAGAAACGACAGGAGAAGGGTGAAAAATATAAAATTCATGCAGACCTGTTCCCATATCTTACCGAGGGGCGAAATGTCATTCTTATTTTCGACAGCGACGCCACAGAGAAAGAGAAAGCACTGGACTTTGACTACTGCGCCTTCAGGTTTGCAGAATCGCTCGACAAGCTCGGGTGCAAGCTTTATCGCGTCAACATTCCAGGCGGAGGCTTCAATGTCAAAGCCGGACTCGATGACTATCTATTGGCACATAGTGCCGATGATCTTAAAGCTCATATTCTTGCAGCTAAAACTCTAGTGGACCCCAGAGACAATCCGCGTGCATGGTACAAGAATCCGGAGCTCTCTGAGCTTGTAAAGCGAGAGGGATGGCCGGCTATTGCATCCAAAAGTTCCATCATCCTGAACCAGTGTTTTTTTACTGGGTTGTTTGACCTGCAGCACGAAGCATTATATGAATCAAATGAAGAGCGGTTCTACATGTACAAGGATGATTCGGGACAGTGGAAATATTCGTCTGTACATACAATCAAGAATCACCTTTCCAATGACTTTTCTGCGTTCTTCAGGGAGATCGAACCTGACGATCACGACAAATACCTCGTCCGGCGTTCAAATAGCCATCTTGACTCGGTAGTAGGCCTTCTGAAGGGCAAGATCGAGAGAACCGGGATCTTTGTCAGGGATGTTTCCAAGCCATTTATCCACTGCCTGAACGGGATACTGGACCTCTCGGACACGGGCAACATCCAGTTGAAGACATTCTCGCCGGACTGGTACTCCCGGAACATGCTTCCTATAGCCTTCGACGAGTCCGCCACCTGTCCACGCTTTATTGATGAACTGTTAAAAGTGCAACTCCTGGACGAGGACATTGATCTCCTGCAAAAGTGGGGTGGCTCTGTCATCCTTGGTGGCAATCCCGCTCAGGTGTCAATGATTACATGTGGCACGCCAGGCGGCGGAAAAGGCACGCTCTCCGAGACAATGGAACAGATGTCTGGACTTGAAAACACCGCCCAGCTTAGGACGGCGCATCTTAATGAACGATTCGAGATACGGAACTTCGTGGGCAAATCCCTGCTGCTCGGGAAGGATGTCCCGGGGGATTTCCTGATGACCAGGGGCGCGGAAGTCATCAAGTGCCTCTGCGGCCATGACTACCTCGACGCCGAGATGAAAAATCAGAACGACACCACCAAGGTACGTGGCGACTTCGGCATTTTGATAAATTGCAACTCCCGCTTGCGGGTCCGCCTGGATGGCGACACTGATGCGTGGCGGCGCAGGCTGCTGATCATTCCATACGAGCGTCCGCCGGTCGCCAAACCAATACCCAACTTCTCCCGCATGCTGTTCGAGAGCGAGGGGGCCGGCATACTCAACTTTTTCATCAGGGGTGCCGTCAGGATAGTCCACGAACTCAAGGAATATGGACGCATACAGAAGACTGACAGGCAGCAGCGGCGTATTGACGGCCTTCTCGAGGAGAGCAATTCGGCGCTCCACTTCGTCCAGAACTGCCTTGTAACCGGCGACTACGACATCACAACGGAGGAACTGAACGAGTCCTACGTCAAGCACTGCGGTGTCATGGGCTGGCAGCCATTGCTGTTCTAACAACCAGATAATGATACAATAAGACTCACCTTAACCAGGTGACACTTCATATATGGTTCTTTAATAATTCCTAAGGAGTTTTTAAGGACTAACAAAGACAGGAGTGTCACATATGACTAAGAAGAAAAAGAA
>CAIQLG010000454.1 GCA_903872565.1 uncultured Lentisphaerota bacterium
CCATCTTATGGCAGACAGATATTGTACACAGGCAGATTCCGTGCTAAATTTCTTTTCAAGTTCCAATATTGTTTTGGGGTAGTTTTCCATATTGATACACTACCCCTTGTGTTACTTTAGTCAAGGGGATACCCCAGTTCAATTATTCGATCGAGGCAAAGTTTCTTAAAATGTTTCCCGAACTTTTTGTCGTGCGAATATCCATCTCCATTTCTATCGCAAGATTCAGCTTTTGCCAGAAATATGTCATATCGAACTCGTTTTGAAAAACAATTGAGTTTTACATTATCGCCACCTGTATAGTAGACAATCCTTTTGTGGATATAGTCAACCCGTTTGTTATCCGATCTCAAAAAAGAAAGTAACGGCCCCAACTCTTCATCATAATAAACAAGGAAGTTTTGAGCCTGCTTATAAAAGATTGTTGACCTAAGGTTCTGAAAAATTTTGTCATCCCATTTCATTTTGGGCTCCTTTGTGGTTGATTTTTTGCGATTGTATCATCTTTAGTATTAATGTTTTCATAAGCAAGTTCTCAGAATGGTAATTCCGGGTTCACTTCCGGGACGACCTTCGCGAAAGAAGGAAAGTCTGTGTAAATCTTCTTTTCAGTTACAATTCCAGTTACGCGACAAAGGCTATGTTCATGGTCAAACTCGACTCCCTCAGAGACCGATTGTTCTTCATAACCAAGAGCCAGAAATTGTGTTGAATTCTTGAAGACATTTGCACTGGAAAGCTTTTCGATGAATTCATTGATATCCGGACTTTCTATGTAGACCTTCCCCGTAATGGGGTTGAATCTGCTAAAAGGACAAATAAATATATCATAGTGGCTCAAGCTTGCGACCTCTTCTATTGGGCAGAGTAAATTGTTCTTGGTTATTATTCCCTCTCTAAAATTACAGACTATGTCGATTTCTTTGCAGTCGTAAATTAACAGATGAACAGTGATGAGACTTGTACAAGGATTTTCGGAAATCAGAATTTTTCCCGCCGTCCGATAAGAAGGATGTTTTTCCAGAGATAACGCAATTGGATGATAAGTTTCCTGGCCAAAATTCTCATCCCAATAAATTTCCTCGTTCTTGCTGATAGAATTCATAATTGCCTCCGTAATTATTTTGTATTTATTGTGATATTTACCGTCATGTACATGAAGATATGCAGGTGTCGCCAGGGGTAGGACCTAGCGCACCTGCGCCACGCAGAGCCACCTCTGCACGACAGGACACATATGGAGCTCAAACCGCAATGAGATCCTGAGTTTCGTACCATTCAAGCAGCGCGTCTTCGTCGGCATGGTAGCTGGGATGGGCTGTGTGCTCTCCAACCGTATCATCTGCAGATAATTTGGAAGGAGTATCCGTGTCTATAAGGATTATCCGCCCGATGGTCGAGTCCCATGCACTGAGGGCCAGCTGCCTGGGGCTGAGGCCGTCGCCTCTTTCGGGCAGATTATGCACAGCCTTTTCCCTGAACCACCTGTCCAGATCCCGGAATTGACGCTTGTCGGGAATCTGGGCGAAGTGGGCGCACCAGCCATACTGGAAGTAGAACATCTTGATCATCCTCTGCTCACACGAGTCATCCGTACCAGTCAGATGTTGTTCCGTCCGGAATTTGAACTTCTCGATGTTTTTGTCGGAGATCGCGATGCGCCCGGCGGGGAACGAGAAGCCGAGATAGGTCATCTTTGAGTGTGGGATGACCCCGCTTTTCTTCTCGTTTATCTTCAGTTTGAGACCCTGAAGAAATCCTTGTATCCTTAGCATCCTCCGGACCGCCATCCTTCTGCTGCGCGCAAACACAGCAAAATCGTCTGCATATCTGCAGAACGGCCATCCGTTGGCTTCAAGGAATACATCCAGGTTATGGAGGACTATGTTCGACAGAAGCGGTGACAAGTTGCCGCCTTGGGGAACACCCTCGATGGTTGGTGCAAGTATACCATTTTCCACAACGCCAGCGTTAAGGAAGCGGTTGGTAAGCTGCAGGAGAGCACTGTCCCCTGTCAGCGAGGACAGCTTTTGCTTCAGTAGATCGTGGGGGACCGAGTCAAAGAATTTGGCAAGGTCTACATCCACAACCATCTCGTTGCCGTCGGCTATCCATTGCGCCGCTTGATTCGCTGCTCCAAAAACGTTGCGTCCGATTCTGAACCCGTGACTGAACCGCGAAAAATATGGGTCCAGCAGGGGTTCAATCCACTGCTGAATGGCGCGCTGAACGACCCGGTCCCAGAAGGTTGGAATTCCCAGTGGGCGGGCACTTCCGTCGGGTTTTGGAATATACACCCGGCGGAGGGGCATTGGCTTGTACTTGCCGTTCAGCAACTTCTCGATAATTGCGTTCTCGTTTTCACGATACAGCGCAAACGCCTTGTCGTAGGATCGACCATCGATCCCCGGCGCGGTGTTACGCCTCCTGCCGCAGTGCTCCCAAGCCTGGAGCATGTTGGCTGGATTTGCAATTGATCCCATTAACTCGTTTCCCAAAAATGGAAGCGGACCAGCCGGACACGGAGAACTACTCGAGCCCGTGTCCGTCCCCGGACATCCTGTCGAAGCCGAGGACATGATCCGCACCACTTCTGACTGTGCCGGTTGTCGGCTCACACGACGACCTTGGGCAGGGTCATCAGAATTGCCAACTTCCGTATTGAAACCTGTGGCACCAGTGGACAAAACTGGCACATCGCAGGAGTTCAAATCTGTTGAAATAATATTCATATCTAGTTTTTACTCAGGGTTGGCAGAATTTTCATTTATCAGAGTTTGAATAATATTTTTATCCGCATACTCAAGGTTCGGCAGGAGTTCAATCAACTTTCCGTGAGTGTCGTTGAGGACAGAAACCAGAGAGGAAAGGGTTACGCTATGTCGCGCCAAGATAAATCTGTGGAAGGAGGAAGGTGACAAAACGCCTGAAACCTACCGAAAGTGACCTTGTGAGAGAGGAGAAGTCCGAAACTCACCCGGAGAAGCGAGATCGAGCGCCCGGAAGCAAGCCTTGCCC
>CAIQLG010000455.1 GCA_903872565.1 uncultured Lentisphaerota bacterium
ATACTGAATTAGGTTCAGTTTTTAATTCTCAATAATCAATTTTCAATATTCAATTCTCAAGTTGTTCTGCCTTAAACTTGAGCATTGAGCATTGTGTGTTGAACATTGAATATTTTAAATAATAACCCAAACAAAGTATAAGCACTTATGTCACGCCCCTTCAGGGCTCGAACCTTTTTGGGACGATGTTTCCCACGGCGTTGCCCTGTATACTATACGCATTTTGCTTGAAGGGAATGTAACGGTGGTATTGCCTTATGTTGTGCATTAAAGTAGGGCTGGCTTCGACCTGTCCTGGGTAGTTCGCAAGAGTAGGTCTGGTTTCGATGAAACCAGACATGCCAAGTCTCATCGAGACTTGGCCTACTTTTTGGCAATCTGCTGTCTGTAAAAAATGCGTATAGTAGATAGGGCGTTGCCCTGGGCTGGTATGTCATCGCGCTTTCAGTGCTCCAGAACCCAACAATCCATTTATCCACCAATCCAACATGTAACGCCGTAGTTTCCTTACGAAGGCGGATTATCCATTCACTCATTATTCCTCCCCGAAGTGCATTTTCCAAAACTTGGTATATCTTTCTAAGCACATGTTTTTCGTTGTCGTAATCGGGAATGGACTTAGTGATAAACTCAAATATGATTGACATAAGTTGCGTCATTTTAAATTGTAGCCACGGACACCTGTCCTACGAAGCCTTGGCATAGTAGGATGTTGGCCGTGAACGCCCCCGACACGGGGGCGGCTACATCTTATTCGCGTCCAAACGGACTTATAGAAATCTTATATTGGACAATTAGTGAATGAATGAATTATTATGAATGGCACTAACGAGATGAATATAAAAAAGTAAAACATTATGCGAATCGCAAAAGTCATAGTCAACCTTTCCCTGGACAGGCATTTCGACTACCTGATCCCGGAGGATCTCGTTGACAAGATCCGCACCGGAGTCCAGGTCAACATTCCCTTCGGCAAATCCGCGCGCCTCGGATATGTGCTCGGGCTCAAGGATCATTCCGACTTCAGTCCTGAAAAACTCAAAAGCATCATCAGCGTCTGCGAGGCGCATCCGGAAATTCCCGACAACCTGATGAGGCTCGGAAAATGGATTTCCGAATACTACTGCTGTTCACAGGAGCAGGCCGTGAAGGCGCTTCTCCCACTCGCCGTCAGAAGCGGCAAAATAACCCACAAACATGAAAAACACTACACAGTTAAGTCTGTAGAAAAGGCGCAGGAATTCATCTTCGAGAAAGGCAACAGATCAAAGTCAAAGGCGGAAGTCCTCAAATATATCCTCCAGCATCCTGCCGCCTCCCTCGAAAGCATAACCCTCGAAACCGGCGCCACAAACGCAATCATAAACCAGCTTGTCAAAAATGATCTTCTCGAAGAGGAGAAAAGGACAAAATTCAGGAGCGCGTTCAGCGACGAGGCTGAGTTTGTCCCGTCAATCCCGCCACAGCTCAACGAGGAGCAGATAAACGCGATGAAGGTGATTGACGACGTGTTTGACAGGAAACATGGGAAGCAGCATGCTGTGCTACTCTACGGCGTGACCGGAAGCGGAAAGACCGAAGTCTATATGAGGGCGATTGAAACCGCATTTAAGAAGGATCTGACCGCTATTGTACTTGTCCCGGAAATCGCGCTTACACCCCAGACGATGGAGCGCTTCATCTCGAGGTTCGGCAAAATGGTCAGCATCCTCCACAGCGGACTCACCGACGGCGAACGCTACGACGAATGGATGAAAATCTACAGGGGACTTGTGAAAATTGTCGTTGGTGCACGTTCCGCGCTTTTCGCACCGTTCAAGAATCTCGGGCTGATCGTGGTTGACGAGGAGCACGAGCACTCCTACAAGCAGGAGGAGACACCCCGCTACAACGCCAGAGATGTCGCCGTGATGAGAGGATACATGGAAAATGCCGTGGTGATCCTTGGATCGGCCACTCCCTCTTTCGAATCATACCGCAACGCGCTCAACGGGAAATATGCTTTAGCCAGACTCGAAAAACGCGTGGACGACAGGCTTATGCCGGTGATGCGCGCCGTCGACATGAAGGTGGAAATGCTTTCATCCGCGAGCAAAGGAAGCATATTTTCGCGAGAGCTTGTAGAGGCGGTCAAGTTCAGGATCGAGAGAGCCGAGCAGACAATGATTTTCCTCAACCGGCGCGGCTTCGCGACCCAGATGAGCTGCGTACACTGCGGATTCGTAGCGGAATGTTCGCAATGCTCCGTCTCATACACGTATCACAAGAAACGCGAATGCCTGAGTTGTCACATCTGCGGCTCAATAATAAAAGCATATTACAAATGTCCGGACTGCGGTGCGGATGACATCCGCTACAAGGGGATCGGAACTGAAAAAGTCGAGAACCTGATCACGGCCATTTTCCCATATGCAAAAATCAGAAGAATGGATTCAGACACCATGGCCGGAAAGCGGAAGCGCTACGAGGATGTCCTCAGGGATTTCAAAAGTGGGAAGATTGACATCCTCGTAGGAACACAGATGATCGCGAAGGGACTCGACTTTCCAAAGGTTACTCTTATTGGAATCGTGAATGCAGATCTCAGCCTTCACATTCCGGATTTCAGGGCGTCGGAAAGAACCTTCCAGCTACTCACGCAGGTCGCCGGAAGAGCCGGGAGAGGCGACATCCCAGGCGAAGTTTTCGTGCAGACTTACACACCGCAAAATCCCGCCATACAGTATGCGATGAAATATGACTACGAGAATTTCTACCAGGAGGAGATTGACCTCAGGGAAAAATTTTCATATCCGCCCTGCGGCCATCTAATTGCCGTTCATTTCAAAGGCGCCGACAGCGCGAAAGTTGCGAATTTCGCAGATGAATTCCTCGAAAGAATGCGTCCTTCACTGAGTGCCGACATTCTGGTCTCCGGTCCGGTTCCCGCACCACTCGAGAAGGCAAAGAACAAATACAGGTTCCTCATTATCTTCAGAGGCGTTCTGTCGAAGAATTTCAGAACTCATCTACGGGAAAACATGCTCAAGATCAAAAAACCTAACGACATTGACTACTATGCCGACGTTGACGCGGTGAATCTATCTTAATAAATTTTCCGCAGGGCGGCAAAATTTATTAATATGTAAAATTGTTTTTCTTGATTATTTCTTCCCAGCGTTCTTTCTTACATTCCTTGACATGCCCATCAACGAAAAGAACATTGCCATACTGATAATAAGGATAGAGGTAAAGGTCATCTACCAATGTAATAGAGGACGGGGTTTTCTGAATTTCAATAAAAAACCATTTCCAGCGCACAGTTTCACCTGCGGATTTCGCAATATAAATCCTTGAAACGGGAACTTATTATACCAATGTCGAAGTCTTCCACTCTCTTCAACGCGCCCTGCCTAATTTTATCCCTCATGGCGATGTCATTTTGAAGTTTTCTGATCGCGGAACATATTTCTGCGGGATTCGCAGGGGGAACGAGAAGCGCATTCTCCATGTCCGTGGCGGTCTCTTTTATGCCATCCACGGAGCTGGCTATCACTGGCACACCTGACACGAACGCCTCAAGGATGCATATCCCAAATGGCTCCACCACTGACGGAAGAAGAAAAAGGTCGGAGATTTTCATAAGATCTGGGACATCCGTCCTCATCCCGAGAAGGATGATGCGATCCTGAAGCCCTTTTTCAGCTATCATCTTTTCTGTTTTCGATTTTTCCTGTCCATAGCCGGCAATCACGAATCTGACAGAAGGATCGCCGAGCATTTCCACCGCATCGACAAGATGTTCGTAGCCTTTCTGCCACTTGAAGTTGGCGACAGTCAGTATCATCATCGAGTCTTCGGGAACACCTATGTCGCGCCTCGTCAGTGACGCATTGCCGAGGCGTCTGCGAAATTCGCAGAGATTGATTCCGTTCGGAATCGTCCTGACTTCGACACTTAGCCCCGGGTATTCGTTGTTGAAAGCTTCTCGCGTCGCACCCGAGACTGCAACCACGACACTTGCCGAGGAGAGGATTTTTCTCTTCGGCCATGTCAGCGGATGCTTGTATTTTTCCTTTATCGAGTGGATTTGGGCGACCCTATGTTTTACCCCTGCAGCGATCGCGGCGGCACCACCAAAAAAATCTGAATAATGCAGGTTCGTGTGGACAATGTCCAGCTTTTCCTTTTTGAAAATCGAAACGAGCTCGAGAAATTTAAGTGGGGCATTGGATTTTTTAAGATCGAGAAGATGGACTTTTATGCCTGCTTTTTCCAGGATTTCGGCATAATGGCCTTTCCCGAAAAGGCAGACTACAAACGGCTCGACTCCGGCAGTTCCGAAATTCAGAATCATGTCGGTGATGGAAGTCCACCCACCGACCATAAGATCATCACATATGAAAGCGACCTTCAACATTTTGATTATTCTCTGGTTTTAAAAATCTTCTTGTTTTTAAAATACATCGAAAAATCAAATTGAATAATCTGTTGAGGAAGTATTCTGCAGAGATTATTTAGCCGCATATGGGGATTATGACAGGTGGATTGTCATTTGTAGTAGGCCCGGTCTCGATGAGACCGGGCATGTCTGGTTTCATCGAAACCAGACCTACCTTTTCCGGAAACGCCAGCATGCTGAAAAAGTTTCGACCAAACCGCCTAATTAATATTTTGGGTGTATATTAAAAAATGAAAAATAAAAATATAACCCTTGTATGTCCGAAATGTCTGAAAGGAAAATTTCAGGACACTTATGTCTGCCCGGAATGCGGAGCCAGATTTTCTTCAGAATCTTCCGTGACGGATCTGAGAATCGTAAAAGTGGACGTGGGAAAAGGCTGGAACGCCTCGGTCTTCGATGAAATATATTCAAAATGCCATTTCCCCGACAGCCGGGATGACTTCAGGATGCTTGGAATTCCGGAATTCGTAGAAAAGCATAGATTGGATCAGAGAGATGGTCCCATTTTAGAGTTTTTTGCGAAATACGCACCAACAAGCCAGTCTTCATTGGAAACATCTGCTGTAGCCGCCCCCGTGCCGGGGGCGTTCACGGCCGGCACGGCCGTGGCTACAACTAATGCAACAGCAAAAAACATTGCATTACAATTTTCACCAAAAAAAATTCTTGATTCGGGTTGTGGTGATGGCTGTTTCACTGAAAAAGTCGCAAGGATGCTCCCGGAATCTTTTTTCTATGGGGTTGATGTATCACCATTCAGGATTGGCCGGTTTCTAAGCAAAACTGGTTCTGGGAATGGCAAGATGGCGGCAGTTGCGGCAAATTCCGAACATCTGCCTTTTGAAGATTCTGTTTTCGATGCGGTGCTTATGCGGGAGGTTCTCGAGCACTTCTACGATCCGCGAAAAGGATTGGAAGAGGCATCGAGAGTATTAAAGCCTGGAGGACATATTATTGTTACAACCCCCTCGAAAATGATGTTTTTATTCTGGCGTGCTGTGGCGTTTGTTCCTTCGCTCTTGAGAAGAGTTATTACCGGCAGTAAAATATTTGACAGTGCTCACAGGAAGGCCTACGACGAGCCTGTTTCCATTTCAGATCTTAGAGATTATTTCAAAACTGCTGGCTTTGAAGTGGTAAGCTGGGAAAAGGTTATTTTTCTTCCACACGAGTCATATCTGCAGTTTTTCCCGGAATTTCTGCTTAGGCTGATGATCTTTTCCGCAGAGATCATAAAAAAACTGCCGTTCTTGCATTTCACAGGTCTTCACCATATAATTATACTCCGTAAAAAATAATGGGATAGGGAATTGTATTTTAACCACAAAGACACGGAGACACAAAGGGTTTTAATTTTTAGTTTAAAAGAATACTTATGAAAATAATATTCATATGCAAGACTGGACGCACATTATTTGATTTTCTATGTAATTTGTTCTGTAATAATGGGATCTTGTCAATATTTTATACTAAAACTATCTAGCAGAAAAACTAATTATAGACAGAAAATTTAATTGGGGTCGGGGTCGCTATCGGAATCGGAATCGAATGGTTTCTTTATCGTGACTGTGAATCGGAAAAAAGAACAAGGCAAGAAAAAACGATCCCGACAACTATACCGATTCCGACCCCGATTAGAGACAAAATAACAGGTTAATATTATAAATCTCTGTGCCTTTGTGTCTCTGTGGTTGATTTAAGATCAGTTTTAAAACAGCAGGTAAACATGTCTTTTGCAATACCTTGGGGGCTTTTGGCGCTGATTGCGGTGCCAGTGATAATCGGGATTTATCTCCTGAGGCGGCATTTCCGTCCCAAGGTTGTCAGCGCGTTGTTTCTCTGGATGGCGCCGGGAATGCATAGCGGTGGCGGAAGAAAAATTTCCAGACTCGAAAGATCCATCCTGCTTCTCATCGAGATATTGATGGCGATACTTCTCGCCTTGGCCGTCGCCGCTCCAGGATGCAGAAGACAGGGTACAATCACAAACATCGCGGTGATCCTTGACGACACGGCTTCCATGTCGGTATCCGAAAATGGTGAAAGGTTCATTCTTAAACAAGCAAAGAGTGCCATTCTGGATTTTCTGGATTCCAACCGGCCATTTTACTGTACCTTGGTGTTGACTGGTCCATCGCCAAAACTGCTCACGACCATCTCGGACAACATCACCGACATAAAAAATGCTCTTGAGCAGTGGAATCCGCAGCAGCCATATCACGATGTTTCACCGGCATTCAAGATTGCCAGGCAGGTCTTCGGAAAAAATGGCAAAGGGACTATTCTTTTCATTACCGACAAGGCGCCACCGAGCGAAAACGGCAAATTCACTGTTCCGGAATCCGTGATATGGAGGGCGTTCGGCAAAAAGATCCCGAATAGCGCAATCACTTCGGCCGGAAGAACTGTGCAGACCGCCGAGGACAAGGAAAATATTTTCGCGATAATCGAGCACTATGGCGAGGGTGAAGTGGAGATTCCCATCTCGATCATGGCCGGAGACAAGCTGATTTCAGAACAGAAACTGCGAATCTCGCACGAGCCGGGCCAGGGAAAAGATTTCAGCAGGAAAAAAATTCTCATAGAGCCTCCAAAACTCATAGAAGATCCCATTTATATAAAGATATTGAAAGACGATGCGCTCCAGTTGGACAACACTGTGATGCTTCTTCCGGAAAACAGCGAGCCAGTCAAAATATTGTCGGATTTTTCAGATGAGAAGTTTAAAAATATTTTCTCCGGCACCATTGCAGCTCTCGCAAACGAATGCAAGATCTCGGAGGAAAATCCGGACATAGTTTTTACAGATTCGGCTCAACTCATCGCCGAATGCAGGCAAAAAAACCCAAAAGCCTGGGCCGTCTATTTTGTCCCTTCTGAAAAAGCCAGCAGAAAAATTTTCTACGGCCCCTACATCATTGACAAAAAAAGCCCGGTCTGCGATGGTGTCTATCTTTCGGGTGTGCGCTGGGCCGCCACGGAAGGAAAAACAAACAAGGAAGTGATGCCGCTCATAACCATCGGGGAATTCGTTCTTCTCGGAGAGGAGAACGTCCTGTCCGAATATGACAGCAGAAAATTCGTCATAAACTTTGTTCCCGAATCGTCAAATCTACAGAAGACTCCGGCGTTTCCGATTATTGTCAGCAACATCATACGACTTAAGAGAAATTCGAGGTCCGGCTTCCTGGAGAAAAATTTCAGGTCCGGGGAAAAAATATCCGGCAGGTTTCCAGATGCGCTTGCAGTTGAGGTTTCAAAGGTGAAGGTTCAAAAAGATGGAACTGAAAAGTCGGAACTTGTCATCAGCCATAAATCGGAGATTCCGGAAAGAAATTTTGTCCTTGAGTTTTCGAGCCAGCTGCCTGGACTGTTCAAGGTTTCGGAGAAAACAACCACCGGACAGAACACCGGACATCTGTCCTGTAATTTCCTATGTGCGGACGAATCGGACTTGAATTCCTCCGTGTCCGGCGAATGGAGGGAGAAAAAGGGGATTGAAGCTGTGACCAATCCATATTGGAAGGACGAATCCTGGGTTTTCCTTCTACTTGCGGTCTCGCTTTTTTTCCTGCACGTCTATCTGGTGAAAAGAAAGGAGTTTGCACTTGAGCATTGACTTTTTATTTCCCGCCTGGCTCCTGCTTGTCATTCCGGCAATATGTGCGTGCTGGAAGTGGAGAACTCCGTCATTTCCGCATAATTTGCTGAGACTGATGCTTTTTCTGACAATGATCCTGGCGGTTTCACAGCCAAGGATAAATCTGGAGAAAAAAGGCGGAGTCATAGTAGTTGTGGCGGACAGATCAATGTCAATGCCTCCCGGTTTCAAGGAGAAAGAGAAGGAGATCATAGGGATTCTCGAGAAGGAGAAAGGGACTCGGGACAGGGTTGCCGTGGTGGGATTCGCCGAGGATATATACTTGGAAAAAATGCCGGATCCGGAAAGTTTCGGTGACTTCATCGGCAGTTACAACGGCACCGCATCGAAGCTCGCGGAGGCGGTTCAAACTGCAAAGGCGCTTATCCCCAAAGACCGTTTTGGAAAACTTTTGATATTGAGCGACGGCCGATGGACTGGGTTGAATCCGGGAGATTTGAAAAATGAAGGATTCAGTAAAACTCCGATTGACTACCGCCTTGTGCAGAGAAGCCCCAAGAATGATTTGGCCGTGATGGACATCGAACTTCCGGACTCGGTGGAACCGGGGGAGAGCTTCATGTTTCCGGTGGAGCTGCATGTCCCTGCGATGGCGGAAATTTCATACAAGCTTTCCAGAAATAAGATCCCAATTGCAACTGGAAAAATCAAATTGGAGCCCGGAAGGCGTTTCCTATATTTCACGGATCGGCTGACAATTCCCGGGAACAACAAGTACGAAGTTGAAGTTTCATCCTCCGAAGAGGATTTGTTTCCCGAGAACAACAAGGCCGTCGGAATTGTGAATGTCGCAGGCAAGGGGTCGGTGCTTTTTGCAGGAAATCCGAATTCGCGGCTCAAGGATCTTGCAGTGAAGGGTGGGCTCAAGTTCATTCCGTTCGAGAATGCCGGAATAGAATGGAACATTGAGGGGCTGTCCAGATTCAGCGCCGTGATCCTCGAAAATTATCCTGCGAACAAGATCGGATACGCCGGACAGGAGGCGCTGAAGAGTTTCGTCACAGACATGGGAAGAGGCCTGATGATAAGCGGCGGGCGTCAAAGCTTCGGGATGGGCGGATACTACAAAAGTCCAATCGCCGAAATTCTGCCTGTCTCGATGGAACTGCGCAAGGAGAACAGGAAAATAAGCACGGCCATAGTGGTGGCTCTCGACAGAAGCGGAAGCATGTTTATCGAAGTTGCGCCGGGATTGCATAAAATGGACCTTGCCAACCAGGGTACCGCATCGGTGCTCGAACTCCTCACCGACAACGACTATTTCGGGGTTTTGGCTGTTGACTCGGAGGCTCACGTAATAGTTGACATACAGCAGATCGGCAACAAAAGATCCAGAATGGACTCGGACATAAAGTCGATCGAGTCATTGGGTGGCGGCATTTTCATCTACGAGGCGCTGTACAATGCCTCAAGGATGATCTCCAATATGGATACGGGTGTGAAGCACATCATACTTTTCGCTGATGCCGCAGACTCGGAGGAGCCGGGGAACTACAGGGAGCTGGTGACGAAACTGCGGGAGAACGGCATAACGGTCAGCGTGATCGGACTGGGAACCCCAATGGACTGCGATGCAAATCTGCTTAAGGACATCGCCTCTCTCGGAGGCGGCAACGTATATTTTTCCAACAGGGCGGAGGAACTTCCACAGCTTTTCTCCCAGGAAACCCTTATTGTTTCAAAAGGCACTTTCACCGATCAGGAGACTGCGGTGGCGCCAACCGAATCACTTCCCCTCATAACAAGCGTTCCGGAAGAGCAATTCCCGCCGGTGGGAGGATTCAACGTCTGTTATACGATGCCTGATGCCCTGACCGGCATGATCAGCAAGGACGGATTTGACTCGCCAATTCTCGCATTCTGGGGCAGAGGCAACGGCAGATGCCTCGCATTCACAGGAGAAATTGACGGCAAATATTCCGGCCGCTTCGGAGCCTGGAACCGGAGCGGCGAAATCTACCTGTCATGTCTCAGATGGATTTCCACTTCTTCCCCGGACGAGGAGGATTTCTATGTGAAGTCTGAGAAAGCCGGAAGCGGGATGAAAATCACACTCGAACTCGATCCCGAGCGGAAAAAGGATCCATTCTCGAAACTGCCGTCCGTGATAAAACTGATCGAAACGGAAAAGGGTATCATCAAAATGGCGCTGCCGATGGAATGGGAAAGCGGTGACAGCCTGGTTTGTATGACGGACATAAGCGATGCCGGCATCACGCATTTCTTTGTGGAGGCCGAAAATGAAAAAGCGGCGGCTGGCGCGACAACGGTCATCCCCTGCACCTCGAAATGCCTCCCATATCCGCAGGAATTCAGACCCGAAAGAGACATGTCGAGAGGCGAAAAGACACTTGCAAAACTCGCGGAACTCACCGGGGGAAGAGAAAGGCTCGCCTTCGAGGGGATTTTCGACGACATTCCGCCTTTCAGGAGATATATCCCTATCTGGCATCTGCTTTCGCTTGCCGCGATATTCCTGCTCGTGTCCGAAATAGCATTCCGAAGAACTTCCGTATTCAGCTCGATCTACTCGAAGGTCGCCACTTTAAAAGTCAGGAAGGAAAAGGTCTCTAAAAGTGAGAAGCCGAAAGATACACCCGCACCTGAAACACCATCGTCCGGGAGCGTCCTTGGTGCCATTTCCGATGCACGCAGAAAACGCAGTGAAAGATTGGAATAGTGAGCCAGTTGCATAACCCGGGCCGTTGCGGATTCCGGGATTTATTTTCGATTGAATTTTAACTCTAGTTCCTTTACTTCGAAACTTGAAGCCGTAACTTATGGGATGAACGATTTTATGTTAGCATCTCCGGGAAATCCCGGATCGGGGACGGCCATGCAAGTTTAAAAAAAGGAACTGATGTACAGAAAAATCATCCATAACAGATATAAAAACAGAAGGTATTTCCTCCTGTTTTCAATATTGGTTGCAATAATTGCAGCAACCGCACTGTTTACAAGGATTGACTATAGCTATTTCATTCGTTCAAAGTCTTTCGACAAGATAATTGCCAACACTGCGAAGAGACACGACATTGACCCTTGTCTCGTGAAGGCAATCATTTACAGGGAAAGCAGGTTCAATCAGAACGCAAGGGGTAGCAAGGGTGAGATAGGCCTCATGCAGATAAGGAAGGATTTTTCAGCTGAAGACTGGTCGAGAGAGTTCAAAATGGAGATTCCAAGCGAGGGAATTCTCTTCAGTCCGGAAATGAACATCGAGATAGGGACTTGGTATCTGGCAAGGGCGGTCAAAAGATGGGACGGCTACGACAACCCATTCGAGATGGCCCTTGCCGAATATAATGCCGGATATTCGGGAATGAAAAAATGGATTCCTCCAAGTCCGGGGCAGAACATCGTTGATTTTATAACGTTCGAACCGACGAAGGAATATGTGAAGGCGATAATGAAAAAGTACAGGGAATATTCCCAGGAAAGGAAGCAGGCATTATGACAAGGAAAATTCTCGCATTGTTACTTGCGACGCTATCGCTCCTTGCAATGGCGGACATCGGAATTGAAAAAGCCCCAACGGAGAAAAAAGAAGATGCGACCTTGGTGGGGTGGATGGAAAATTTCAATTTCCCACAGGGGAAAACCGAAAAGGACAAGGTTCTTCCGGGCAAATGGGAGATCAAAACCAAGATTGGAACTGCGGCCTCCAAGTTCTATATAAAGGAGGATCCCTCCACAAAAAAGACATATCTTTTCATGGATGCCGACAAAGAGAGCGGAAGCGTCATTCTCGAGATTGAGAAGCTTGACATAAAAAAATACCCCATCCTGAGATGGAAGTGGAAGGCCGATATTTTGCCTACCAAGGGAGATGGAAGGAACTCCGACACGGATGATCAGGCTATTTCCATCTATGTCGGCACCGGTTCGATTTTCATTAAAAAGACAGTTTCGTACCGATGGGATACAGAAACTCCTAAAAATGCCGAGGGGCAATGCTCCTACGGAGCTGGAACAATAAAAATAAAATGGCACACACTGAGGAACAAGGAGGATTTTGAAAAAGGCGACAATGGCTGGTTTGTGGAAGAGAGAAACGTTGCCGAGGACTTCAAGAAGGCCTGGGGGTTCTATCCAGAGTCAGTATATGTCAGCATCTCCTGCAACAGCCAATACACGGGATCCAAGGGGGCTGCACGCCTCGAATGGATAGGATTCGCCAAATCTGACAAGGATTCAAAGGAAAATGCACAGAAATGATGTTCGGAACCTGTCATTGGCCAGTTTTAAGGGGATAAAAAGGTCTTTCAGCAATAATAATAGGGCAGATTGAAGTATAATTTCATCGTTTATCACAATTCTTTTCGATAAAATTGCAAAAGAGCAGATAATTTTTTGAATTGTAATGTATTGTTAGAAGAGTGGATGTAATATTTGAAGGAAGTTTTTCATTTATAAAAGGTATATAGTGTGATTTTTGAAAATCTAGCGGAAAAAGTAATAAGCCCCGCCATCCTTTCGGAGACGGAACAGTTCATCCTCAAGATCGCCGAGGACGAGAATGAAATCAAGAAGGCCCAGCGATTGCGCTTCGAGATTTTCAATATCGAACAGGGGAAAGGACTTGAGAGCGCGAAATCAACAGGGATAGACATTGACGAGTTTGACGATTATTGCCTGCACCTCCTTGTCATAGTGAAGGAATCCGGAAGGGCCGTCGGAACCTACCGCGTGCATCTGGGCTCGATCGCCAACTCTGCAAAAGGATTCTATTCGGCAAGGGAGTACGATATAAAGGGACTCGACAAGATAACCCAAATATCAATGGAACTGGGAAGATCCTGTGTCTCGCGCGAATATCGCACTGGCGCCGTCGTTGGACTTCTCTGGAGCGGCATCGCGGAACTTCTGAACAGAACTGGCTTAAAAATAATGATCGGATGTGTGAGCCTCGAAGAAAAAAAACCTGCCATTGCCTGGGCTCTCTACAGATATTTGAAAAACTGCAATCTTGTCTCGGAGATACTTGAGGCCAAGCCGAAAGAGCAATTCTTGCTTCCGGAACCTCCGGAGGATGAAATACAGAAACAACTTGCCAACGAAAAATCCCTGAGAAGAAACATCCCCCCCCTCTTCAAGGGATATCTCAGAATTGGATGCAAGATCTGCGGGGAACCCGCATGGGACGGTGAATTTGGAACTGTGGATTTCCTCATAATAGTCAACAAGGACGAAGTACCTGAAAGATATTTCCGTCATTTCAACCCTCCTGCAGAAAACGAATGATTTTTTCTTTCCTTCTCAGAATTTACAGGCTTGCCGCCTTATTCACGTGGTGCGTCGTCAGAGCACTTTATTCCTGTTTCTACACTAGTAGACCTGGGAAAGAGGGCGTGCTGAACGGATCAGTTTTTACAGGCTATTGGGCCAAGGGAATTACAAAAATCATAAACCTCAAGGTCAAAGTCAATGGAGATCCGCAGTCCGTAAAAGGCGGACTTATCGTTTCCAACCATATCGGCTATCTCGACATAATATCGCACTCATCCGTATTCAATGTAAGATTTTCTCCAAAATCAACCCTTCGGAGCTGGCCGCTCATCGGTGGGCTCATCTCCATGAACAGACCGGTATGGATTGACAGAACCTCAAAGCAATCATCCAAAAAAAGCCTGACCGAATTCAGGGAGACAATGGAACAGGGGATCAACCTCCTGGTATATCCTGAAGGTACAACCTCCAGCGGGAAAAATGGTGTCCTGCCTTTCAAGTCCACCCCGTTTGAGGCGGTGATTGCAGGAAATTTTCCTGTCCGGCCAATACTCACATTCTACAGGCAGAAACCGACCGATCCAACTGTGGCATGGTATACGGACATGGATTTTCTTCCTCATTTCTGGAACTTGCTGGGATTACGTGAAACCGAAGTTGAATTATATATTCTCGAACCTGTTTTTCCTGGCAACGATGACAGGAAAAAGCTTGCCGGAAAGGTCCACAAGATGATGGTGGAAAAATATGCGCAAATCGCAAAGAATGACGATTCGAAAGAAGAGTCATCCCACATAAGTCGCATTACTTTTTAAGCCCGTTATTTCAGTTATGAACTTGATTTCCCAGTTTTTACGGCTATAATTCCAAATTAAAAAATGTCTTTTGGAGAATCTTTCTAGGGACAAACATGATCAGGCTTTGGATCTCATCTTTCATCACGGCGTGGAACCTCCTCGTGGATATTCCAATAGGAGAAGAACGCCATTATGACGACGACTATGCCAGGGAAAACAGGATCATAGCCTCGTTCCCGCTGGTCGGATTTGCGCTGGCATTCATCTTCTACATCCTGATTTCGTTCATGGCCATATTTTTCGGAAGCAGTGCGAAAATAATAATCTCGGCAGTCGTGATTGCGCTCCTCATAGAACTCCTCAGCAGCGGGAAAAATCTCATCTCCCTTGGAAACATGATAGAATCCATTGCGTTCCGGCAGGGCAGAAGTGAAACAGTGAAAGCAATCCAGAACACCAGACTCAGCGATACCAACTTCGGTATGCTGACCACGCTCTCCCTTTTCATAATAAGGCTGTTCTGCCTTGGTGTCCTCATCGGAGGAGAAAATGCAGCCTGGATATTTGTCGTGATGACAGGCTCTTTTGCGGCGCAAAGCACATTTTCAACAGCCATTGACATCGGAACCAGGGACAAATTCATCGGTGCCGATGAGAAAGGCGTGATGTTCGCATGGGTTATCGCGGCCATACTCTCGGTCATCTCAGGAAATAAAATTTCCGCCGTTGTCATTAGTTTCATCATTTTGTTCCTCTTATTGTTATTCCTGAAAAATTATGTGCAGAACAGATTAGGAGGCGTCACTGCGCAGATGATCGGAACTGTCGGAACCGCCTCGGAACTCTCGCTCCTCCTCCTAGGACTCATCATTCTTGCGAGAAATTAAGCCGATAATTCAATAGAATAGAAAATTGTATTTTCTGCATTTTTTGCGTGTTTAGCGGGAAGAAATATGGTATTACTAGTAGTCTCAAAATAAGATTATCATGAACTTGTCTTATTCGGATTAACTGTAGCCGCCCCCACATGTCTCGCCGTAGCTTCTTTGCGTAGGCGGATGTTGGGGGCGAACACGGCCAACATGGCCATGGCTACAACATAAAAAGTTAAAACATTTGTCAATTTAATTATGCATTTATTATTAAGTCCCAGCGTAGCCAATTAAGTTTAAAAATCCCCAAAAGGAACTGAAAATGCTCAACTTCGAATTCCTTGAAATCCTCAGAACAGAGCTTGCCGCCGAATGCGGAATTGCGCTGACCCCGGAAATCCCACCTTTCTATCCCGAAACACCCCCACAGGGAATGAAAGGAGACATCGCCCTCAACTGCTTCAAGATGGCGCGGTTTTTCAAAGACAAACCGGAAAATATCGCGCTGAAAGTCAAAACCATCCTATCCTCCCGGGATGAAATAACATTCGCCGAAAGCATAAAAGGCTTCGTAAATCTCGAAATAAAACCAGAATATCTGCACCGGACTGTCAACTCGGACATAGAAAAACTGATAAAATCCGCGGAAGTACCAGAAAACGAGAAGAAGAGAATTGTCGTGGAATATTCCGCCCCCAACACAAACAAGCCCATGCATCTCGGACATGTCAGAAATAACACTCTCGGACTCGCGGTCACATCCCTGCTCAAAAAAACAGGACACCATGTCTTCTCCGTCAACCTGATCAACGACCGCGGAATACACATCTGCAAATCAATGATCGCATATCAGAGATTCGGTAACGGGGAAACTCCGCAATCGTCAAAAATGAAGGGCGACCATCTCGTAGGGAAATACTATGTCAGGTTCGACCAGGAATTGAAAAAGCAGATAGAAGCCCTGAAAGTGGAGAATCCGGTGCTCAGGGACTCCGACGACGAGGAACTTTTCCCGAAGACGGAAGTGGGCACCGCCGCACAGGAAATGCTTGTCAAATGGGAAAACAACGACCACGAGACCGTCTCCCTGTGGAAAAAAATGAACTCCTGGGTCATCGAGGGATTCCATGAGACATACCGGAGAATGGGTGTCTCCTTCGATAAGATATACCTTGAAAGTGACACCTATCTTCTCGGAAAGGACATAGTGGCCGAAGGTCTCCGGAGAGGCATCTTCCAGAAAAGAGACGACGGTGCCGTTTTTATAGACCTCGAAAAGGAGGGATTCGGTAAAAAAGTTCTGCTTCGGGCCGATGGGACAAGCGTGTACATCACACAGGATCTCGGAACAACCGTCGAGAAAAACAAGGACTTTTCGCCGGATTCGCAGATCTGGATCGTAGGGGACGAACAGATTCACCACTTCAAGATCCTCTTCGCGACTCTCGCCAAGCTCGGATGCAAATGGGCAGGAAATCTCTTCCACCTCGCATACGGAATGGTGACCCTGCCCTCAGGAAAAATGAAGAGCCGGGAAGGAACAGTCGTTGATGCGGACGATCTTTTCGACCAGATGTTCTCCCTCGCAAAAGAAGCCTGCTCCGAAAGATATGGCGAAAATCCGCCGGCAGACCTCGACGAGAGATGCGAAAGAATCGGAATGGGCGCCCTGAAATTCATGCTCCTCAAATTCAACCCCAAAACCACCATGCTCTTCGATCCCGGCGCTTCTCTTAAGTTCGAGGGCGATACAGGCCCCTATGTGCAGTATGCCTGCACAAGAGTCAACTCGATTGAAAAAAAGGCGACCGCAGAATCAATTCCCCTCGACAGTCCGGCCGACTGGTCGCTCCTGGTGGAAAAGCTGGAGAAGGAACTCACAGTAAAAATGTTTTTCTATCCGAGAATCCTCGGAGAAGCCGCAGAGAAACTCGATGCCTCGATACTTGTCAACTACCTCCTTGATCTTGCAAAATCGTTCAGCAGATTCTACAAGGAATTCTCCGTATTGAGCGCCGAAAACGACGCCCTCCGCAACGCCAGACTCAAACTCTGCCTGAACACAAGAAAAATTCTCCAGGATGGCCTCGCAACACTCACCATAAAAGTCCCAGAGGCAATGTAGTTTGTTTTTAAGAGAACATGGAAGATTTTAAAAAATATTCTTTCAGAAAACTTTGCCTCGCAGGTCAGGCATCTTGCCTGCTCCCGAAGTAGATGATGAACTGTAGCAACACGATTTTCGGAGCGCTGAAAGTGCAATACATACCAGCCCAGGGCAACACCCTAGGAAACGAAACAAAAAAAAATGAGCCCTGAAAGGGCGAGACAAAAACTTGGTGCGGCCAGTTACTATTATGTCACGCCCCCCCACGCGAGGGGCGACCGTGGGTTTGTGGTAGCATAGGCGTCTCGCCTGTGTTTCAACCCACGCCCCCCACGCGAGGGGCGACCGTGGGTTTGTGGTAGCACAGGCGTCTCGCCTGTGTTTCAACCCACGCCCCCGCGTGGGGAAAATGCTTCGGCCTTGACTTCGATTGTCTCGGCATCCGGACCATCCCCACACGCGTGGGGAAATTGATATCCCATTGCCCATCGTTTTTCGTCTCTGCGGACCATCCCCCCCCGCGTGGGGAAATTGTGGATCGTCTGCGCAAAGAATCACGTGCATTCGGACCATCCCCACACGCGTGGGGAAATTTTTCGCTCTG
>CAIQLG010000456.1 GCA_903872565.1 uncultured Lentisphaerota bacterium
GCTTCCATTTTTAATTGAACCTTCGGCGATGGGTGGTTAAACCGCTCTTGCTTTAGATTCCGCTGAAAAAAGATGACATGAAAAATGCTTCCGTAATTTTTTCATATACTACCTGCCTTTCATGCGTTTCTGAGCATCAATAAAGCGGTGCCATCATATTCCCACCGTACCGGTTCTCCATGCCTGAGACGTATTGCCGCAGCAAGAGGAACCGGAACATATACATATAATCTCGTCTTCTGGCCTTTCGACTTTATCGCCTGCAGCTTCAGAGGGTAAGCCTGGGGATCGCTGCGTCTTTTCTTACAGAGTACCCTGTCCAGACGCAACTTCCGGCGGCCAATAAGTTCCCACTCCACCATATCCTTCTGTTTCAGTCCGGTCTTTTCCACGAGCTCTGCCGAGAGATAGACATAGGGTCTTTGTTTCTGTCCCTTGGATTTGATGCTCTGCACTTTCAGCGGGAGACTTGTCTTCATCCGATTTTCCTTTCGTTATTTTTGAATTTTTCCTGTTGAAAATTACCATGTCCATTATATGTTAGCCTATAAGCTAACTTATATAAAGGTAGAATCAAGCATGTTTTCAGGAAATTATACGGAAAAGACCAAGCCGGACAGGAGGGTTCAGGATCTGGTCAATGGAATTGATGGAATGCCGAAAATAATTATGGAAAGAAAAGAGTTCTTCGATATTTTCGCAAACGAGGTCTACCCGCGCCTGAACGAGGAACTGTCGACGCTGTCGTCGCTATATTCTCCAGACAGGGGCCGTCCGGCGGAGAATCCTGTACTTCTGCTGGCCGTCTGTCTCCTGCAGTTCTGCGAGCGCCTCCCGGACCGGCAGGCTGCGGAGGCCTGCCAGTTCGATCTCAGATGGAAGCTCGCCCTTCACATGAACCTTGAGGATGCGACGTTTCATCCTACTCTTCTCACAAAATTCCGCAACCGCCTGCTTGAGCATTCGCTGGAACGGCTGGCCTTTGACATTTGTATCGGCATGCTCATTGAAAAAGGTTGGATAAGGCGCGGGAATTCCCAGCGTCTGGACTCGACCCATGTTCATGGACTGCTTGCCGTCATGAACAGGCTCGAGTGCATGCGCACCGCTCTGAAAAAAGCCCTCGTCACGCTTGAGGGAATTCCATGTCCCCCTGAATCATGGAACGCCATGTGGGGAGAATATGTGCTCGGAAAAGTGGACTTTAAAAGCAATGTGGAAACTCTTAAGAAGAAAACTCTGGAAGTCGGGTTGGCGGTCGCGGGAGTCCTCGAATTCTTCAGGAACTCCCCGCAGATGGAATTGCCCGAGATGAAACTGCTAGGACAGATTTTCCAGGAGAATTACGAACTCGATGAGACGGGGAGCTGGAGCCAGAAGCCGAAATCCCAGCCGGGATCCGTCCAGAATCCGCATGATCCTGAAGCGCAATGGTGTACAAAGTCGACGACCAAGGACAAGAGCTGGATCGGCTACAAGGTGCAGGTCTGCGAAACCGTGTCGGAAACAGCGCGTCCAAGAACCGAGCCGACAAGCAACTTCATCACCGCTGTCGTCACCCAGACCGCCACGGGAAGCGATGAGGCGGGAATGGAAAAAGTGTTCGTGCAGCTGGAGGAGAACGATCTTGGCAGACCCGACCGACTCTATGTGGACGGAGCCTATGTCAGCGGGGAAAAGCTGGCCGAGGCGGAACAGGACGGACGCGAACTGCGCGGGCCGGCTCCGCCGCCGGGAGGAAGGCAGGAATTAACATCGGATCATTTCCAGGTTGACATTGAAGGACGGAATGCGATATGCCCTGCCGGACACGCCAGCACCAACTGCAGCAGGCTTACCGAGGATTCGACAGGAAATGTCTCATACCGCATCGAATGGAATCAGGAGCTGTGCAGGGAATGCCCGTGCGCTCAGAAATGCGTCGGAAAAAATCAGACACACCGCACTCTGACTGTAAGAGAATTCCACATGCATCTGCAAAAACGCAGGAATGAAATGGGGACAAAGGAATTCAAAGAGGAGATGCACAGGAGGAACGGAATAGAAGGAACCCAGAGCGAGCTTGTAAGAGGATATGGCATGCGGAAGGCAAGATACAGAGGTCTTTCACATTTGAGGATGCAGAACTATTTCATCGGGACGGCATGCAATGTCAAAAGACTGGCGCGCCGCATGGTCTGGGAACAAAAGAAAGACGCAAAAATATCATGACAAGCTTAAAGGGGCGCTATAATCATTCAATAATGCAATCCTGAAATATTTCAGGCCGTAATGTCGGCGCATAAGGTGCTTAAATTATATTTTGATGGAAAATAAAGGATTTTGTTAGTAGCATTATTTTTTAAATATTACCGCTCAAATTGAGGCTAATATCATCTTTTTTCAGCGGAATCTGCTTTAATACTTCAACCCCGTCCTCTGTAAATTTTATCGTTATCACATCAACTCCATGTAATTGTTAAAACATGAAGGAATATACATTATAATGTTTAATATTCAAGCCAATACAGTA
>CAIQLG010000457.1 GCA_903872565.1 uncultured Lentisphaerota bacterium
CCATCTTATGGCAGACAGATATTGTACACAGGCAGATTCCGTGCTAAATTTCTTTTCAAGTTCCAATATTGTTTTGGGGTAGTTTTCCATATTGATACACTACCCCTTGTGTTACTTTAGTCAAGGGGATACCCCAGTATAATTATTTTATCTTCTCTAGTTACTTTGGGAAAGGTATCACCTGATGAGAAGTTAAAACCAGATACCTTATTGTTGGTATCATAATATAAAGTAATGAAACAAGCCCATGCAAGTCCTTTTTCCTGCTTATAGCTAACGGTTTTAGTTATCTTCTTATTATTAAATCTGTACCATATATTTCCATTATATCCATCGTCATATTTTTCTTCATCATTTTTATATGAAGAAGGGATAAGTTTATTTATGCTAGATTCTGGTGTGCCTTCTTTAATAAATTTCAAATAATCGAATAATACTATGTCTTCTTTTTCATTATTCCGATAAATTATTGGGACAGACAGGGCTAATAAACACACTATTATCCATGATGATATAATGTAAAATATTATTCTTGAATGATTATTTGACTTTTTTACAATCATTGGGAATACAATCCTCAACATTATTCAATTTATTTCCAATCATATCTCCCCTGTCACAATCTTTATTTCATCAGCGGTCATGCCGTATCGTTTATATGCGAACCGTTCTATCAGTTTCAATATTTCCTGCGGTGCTGGCATTATGAATTTCCGTCATATTTCAGATGAGGAAAATAATCCTTGGTCAGTTGTTTTTCAAGGCTGGTTTAGATTTTGTGTCCGGTGGCTGAGGCAAGACCCGGTTTCACCAAGAAAGAGAAATGGAAAGATATTTGAGGGTCAGAGTGGAGTGGTGGCTGGAGTGGAGTGGAGCTGGATTTATTTTAACATTACACTTATTTTTGATATGTAAAATTCATTTGAATCCATCATCTCTTCAGTAATTACATCTCCAAGATTGATTATAATTCCTTCAAAAAGCAAGCAGGCTGTAGTTGTTCCAGACCAAAAAATTGCAGATGGGTAAAGGATTCGATGTTTGGTATGATGTTGTTATAAAATCAATCATGAAAATATATCCATTCTTTTTGAATTGGATAATAGACAAATTTTGATCCTATTCCATGCCGTGAATAAACAAATAATCTCCATGGATTATCTCCACGAAAACTTCCTCTTTCCCCCAGATCGTATTCATACTTGGAATAATTACCCATATCAGTTGATGGTAACTCGCTAATATATTGTGGCAATAGGTTTTCCAGTTCTTTGGGATATTCGCCTTTTTCAATCTTATATTGTTCAATAGCTCTTATTAAAGGCGTTAATTGATATTCTAATTTATTACATGCTTCTTCATTCCATGAAATAGGGTTATAGATTTTAAAAGCTCCTAAATAGGAGAACGAGGCGCATAGCACAAATATTCCAATAACCCTAGTTCTCTTTATTGCGATTGCAATCAAACCAGTAATCAAAGCTATAAAAGTCTCTAAAATGATAAGAATTTTAATAAAAAAACCCAATCCAAAATCATCTGGGGTTCCTAATGGAGATAAGTCAGCTTTCAATTCTGGGATAATAATCAAACGTGTCAAAACACCGAGAATAATACAAACAAATATAAGTCCTACCAAAAAAATAATCGATTTGTTACTCATATATCAATACACCCAACGTCTCAAGATTTGCTGGCACCTTACTGGGTATCGGCAAAATCTTCCTAGTTGGGATCTCTTTCTTTGGTCGGTTTTTTAGAATTTATTTTATTAATTGATTCTTTCGTTGCAAGATTTCCATGTGCAATTTGTTTGCATATATAGCCCACAACATAATGATTACATGTAGTAAGTTTCAAATCCTGATTCTTTTTCAAGTTGGAAATTGTCTTTTTTACGGTTAGCCATAAAGGTGTTCCTTCAAACTCAATGTAGGGATGCTTAGGAGAAATATTTTGGCTCTCTATATGTTTTATTTTTTTAATCATTCTCATCTGGTCTCATCTCATTCATTCTCCAACTCATCACCATCCTAGCACCACCTAAACTCTACTCTCCATCATTCCAGAAAGCAAGACTTTAACTGCATTTCCCTTGAAAATACGGTGTCATCCAGCCTCACTTTGGATAGTCACCTCATGCTATATACATTTATTATTGGATATAAGAAATTAGTACTAATGGATTATGTCCACCCCCTTCATTTCCATAGCTGAAAAACAGTAAAAATCCATTCATCAACCCCAGAAAGAAAGGAACTCTACGCATGAAAAGAACAAGAAATCTCGAACATTCACCCCTGAAGTATCAAAAAAAACTGCAACCTGGACAATCCTATCCCTTATTACAAAAAAACATACGATGTCATTGTTCAATACATCTCCGAACGGAAAGCTGAAATCTACGAAATGCTGAAACTTGACAAGGTCATAGATGCCGACACCTATGATGACATAGCCCGCCTGAGAGAAGTCCAGAAAATAGAGAAAATATTGAAAAGTAGTCAGAAGTCAGAATGATTAAAAGCCACATAACCCATCAAGAAAGGCCAAAACAATGAGCATATTCAACACTAAAGAAGGAATGAAATATCTAATCTACAGCAGAGTTTCAGTGAAAGGAACGCATGAAACCAAAGAGGAATCCAGCATTCCCATGCAGGTAAAATCATGCAGGGAATTCATTGACAAACACAGAGGAATAGTCCTTGAAACCATTTCAGATGATTTTGCCTCTGGAAAAGAACTGATGAGCAGGCCTGGAATGTACAGGGTTATTTCCGACCTTGAAAATGGTACTGCCGAATGGGATGTAATCATAGCTTACAGCCTGACAAGGTTTTCAAGGTCATTGTTTGATCTGTTGAAGCTCTTCAAGTTACTGGAAAGCAACGATAAATATATGGTCTCCCTCAATGAAAACATAGATCTGAGCAATTCAGCAGGGAAATTAAACCTCAACATAATGTGTTCAGTGGCTCAGTTCTGGCGTGAAAGCTCTCAGGAGAATGTCAGGGAGAAGATGCAATTCATGGCCAAGGAAGGGATGTTCATGCCCGGAATTGCTCCTTTCGGATACATAAAGAACAAGAAGAGTCTTATTCCAGACCCGGAAAAGGTTCCGATTGTCCTTGATCTCTACAAGAAATATTCGGAAGGGGTGTCGGTTGACAAGCTGAACGGCATATATCCCCAGTTCTCCACAAACACCATCCAGAAGATGCTCAGGAACAAGCATTATATAGGAAAGATAGTCTGGAAGGATGATGTTTATGAAGGCAAGCATGAGGCCATTGTTCCGGTCGAACTGTTCAACCTGGTCAATGCCAGAC
Source organism: uncultured Lentisphaerota bacterium (assembly GCA_903872565.1). GTDB lineage: Bacteria > Verrucomicrobiota > Lentisphaeria > Victivallales > GWF2-50-93 > CAIQLG01. The sequence continues at coordinate 3,333 of CAIQLG010000457.1, forward strand.
TTCCAAAGACAAGGAAGAATCCCCGCCTGAATGCACAGAAATACCATTACCTGCTGTCGGGATTGATGCATTGCCACTGCGGGAAATTCCTTTCTCCATCTGGCAACTATGGCAGGAAGAACAAGTATTTCTATTATAGTTGAAAAGTTCTCGGATGCGCTTAGGAAGACCAGCCGTGTGGAGTTAATCCAGACATTCATAAGAAGTCGTGTGGAACGGGTGGATGTTTCGAAGGACGGCAAGGAACTTCACCTGAAGCTGAGGGTGGTGGATAAAAACAATCCAGAAATATGCTGGTGGAGCTGAGGGGGCTCGAACCCCTGACCTGCTGATTGCGAACCAGCCGCTCTAGCCAACTGAGCTACAGCCCCTTGATTTATTCAGTGCGGTAAAATATATCATGATTTCAAAAAGTCAAACACCTTCCCAAGGAAGAATAAATATATGTGTCATCTTTCAAAAAAACTTTTGATGTATCATTATCCACGCATTATATTCAATCTGGAAAGAAGATGTAAAACGACACATCTTTTCCAACGGCGAATGAAAATTAGATATGATGGATGATTAATGCGATTTCCCCTACTGAAAAAAATCAAATTCAGTTCGAAGGACACTTCGGGGGGCCGGCCATCTCGCGATGATGTCGGCGACTCGGATGCCCTTGGAATTTATTTCAAGGAGATGTCCGGCTCGGAAATGCTGGATCATCGCGAGGAGATCGAGTGCTCAAAAAAATACACGGAGGCCGTCTCGCTCGTGAGAGGCGTAATCTACAGGTTTGCCTTCGTCTCGCTGGAACATTGCAGGATCATTGATTCCTGCACGGTCGAGAATGTGAACGACTGTTTTGTCATAGGTTCCTTGTCCGATGTCAGCACCTTTGTTCCCCCCGAGTCTGTCCTGCCTTCCCTTGGGGACTGGAGCAGGAAAATTCTTGAGTGCCACAACATGCTTAAAAATGCATTTGCCGAATCGGACAAGCTTGCGGAGAGCATCAGGTCGAAGCTGGTAAAAATCCTCCTGGAGCACCAGGTGCAGTCAGAATATCTTAGCGAATGGTACGATGTGGTTCTCGAGTATGTGAAGGAAGTAGAAGGCCTGAGATCTGCCGGGAAGGGAGATCTTGCAGATGGCAGGATCAAGTTTGTAGAGGATAAGATGCTTATGCGTTATGGCGAGATCTGTTCCGCCATGGAGAAGATAAGGGAAATCCGCGAGGATGCGTTCAAGGCGAGGAAAAGGCTGCTGGAGGGCAATCTGAGGCTGGTCATAAGCATTGCGAAAAGATACAGACACAAGGGGATGCATTTCAACGATTTGATACAGGAGGGCAACATCGGCCTGATGAAGGCCGTGGACAAGTTCGACTATATGCGAGGACACAAGTTCAGTACATACGCGACCTGGTGGATCAAGCAGGGGATCGCGAGGGCGATAGCGGACCAGGCGAGGGTCATCAGGCTTCCTGTCCACATGATCGCCACGATAAACAAGATGTTCCAGATGGAGCAGAGGTTCCTTCAGGAAAAGGGCAGGGAGCCGACACCCGAAGAACTTGCGACATTCCTTGAAATGCCAAAGGAAAGGATCAGGGCTCTTAAAAGAATGGCGCAGCAGACCATTTCCCTTCAGTCAACCGTCGGGGACGACTCCACTGTCACTCTCGGGGACATGATAGCGGAGACCAACGATGATGAACCTTCCGACAGGATTGCGTATGACATGCTGAAGGACAAGATCAAGGAAATTTTGAACACGCTCTCGGAGCGTGAACAGCAGGTTCTTGTGATGAGGTTCGGCATCCTTGGGGAGGAGCAGAAGACGCTTGACGAGCTCGGCAGGCATTTCAATGTCTCGAAGGAGAGGATAAGGCAGATTGAGATCAAGGCTCTCGAAAAACTCCGCAATCCGGAGAAAAGAAAAATGTTCCAGGAATTTTGATGCAACTCTCATTCCTCAAAATCAACGAGATTGAAATTCCGGTCAAATATAATTTCAGTGCAAAGGCGCGCCGTGCATCCATAAGGGTGACAAGCAGGTATGCGCAGATAACTTTGCCCTTCCGGACAAGCCCAGAAAAATATTCTGATTTCATAGGCAGAAGCCATGGATGGATATACCGCAAGTTCAAATCTCTGAACGGCGGGAGGATCTTGTTCGACCCGCTTTCCGGAGACAAAAACATGATCCCATTCAAGGGAGCGGACGTATCCGTCTCCTGCAAATTCCTTGATTCGACATATTACACTCGGACAGAACTTGCCGGAGGTTCAATTTCCATTTCCATGCCATTGCATTACAAGGAGATGCCCGGGCCGGAACTCAGGACGCACATAGCCTTAGCTCTCAGGGACTGGCTCATTGACCGCTCTGCGGAATTCGCGCAGGAACTTTCGGCAAGATGGAAGCACATGGCTTGCAAGGACTTCAGAATAACAATGAAGGAGCTTCATACAAGCTGGGGAACCTGTTCCCCTTCCAACGGGAAGATAAGCATGAACTGGCGCCTCATCTTTGCACCGGAAAGCGTCCATGAATATGTTTTTGTCCACGAGCTATGCCATCTGAAATATCACGGACACAACAGCTCGTTCTGGCAGATGCTCGGAACACATATTCCAGACTATGGCATGAAAAGAAAATGGCTCAACAAAAACGGTCCGGCGATAGGGGAGCTTTTAAATTATGATTAGGCAACAGGGCGGGGGTATCGTCATTCGGGATTTGCCTGAATAGTTCCCCGTGGAGGGTCGAATTCTATTCGACCGCGGTCGAGTAGAACTCGACCCTCCATTATCGCCGTCCTACCGAAATATATATGAAATATTTGTTAAAATAATTATAAAGAACTATAGGAGCAACATGAACAGACGCGAAAGACTTATGGCGACACTGCAGGGATGTCCCGTAGATCGCCCGGCAGTTAATTTTTATGAGATCGGGGGATTCAACGCGGATCCGAACGATCCCGACGATTTCAACATATACAACGATCCGTCCTGGAAGCCCCTCCTGGATATGGCCGAGAATGAGACAGATCTGATCCGCATGAGAAGCCCAAATACTACTCCTTCCAAGGCAAGTCGGTATGACGAATTTTTCTCCACCAAAACCTGGATTGAGGGAAAAAGCAGATTTTCCAGGACTACGGTCAAGGCTGGAAAGCGAATCCTCACAAGCACAAGCAGGAGGGATGCGGAGCTCGACACAACCTGGCAGGTTGAACATCTCATCAAAGATATTGACGACTTGAAGGCTTATCTTGAAATTCCGCAATGCATCCACGACCATGAGTACGATGTCTCAAACTTGTTCGAAGACGAAAAAAAACTTGGGGACAAGGGTATTGTAATGGTTGACACGGGAGATCCCATCTGCAGTGCGGCTTCGCTTTTTGACATGGAGACATATACTGTCATCGCATTCACGGAGCAGAAACTTTTCAGGAAACTGCTTGACAGCCTTGCTCCAGCGCACATGGCGCGGACCGAGAAAATTGCAAAGGATTTTCCGGGAAGGCTATGGCGGATATGCGGCTCAGAATATGCGAGCGAACCATATCTTTCTCCGGATCTGTACAGGGAATATGTGGTAAAATACACTGGGCCAATGGTCAAGACCATCAGAAAATATGGCGGGTATCCGAGGATTCACTCGCACGGCAGACTTAAAAATATACTTCCCCTCATAATCGAGATGGGACCTGTAGGGCTTGATCCTGTGGAACCCCCGCCCCAGGGAGATGTCGAACTCGACTGGATTGTATCGGAATACGGGAAAGACCTGGTGATTTTCGGCAATCTCGAGATAACCGACATCGAAAATGTGGAGCCTGCTAAATTCGCAAAAGTCGTCGAGAAAAGCCTCCGCGATGGAACTGGCCCTAACAGCAAGGGATTCGTCCTTATGCCGTCCTCCTGCCCCTATGGGAGGAAAATTCCAGAAACGACTCTCGCAAACTACAGGACAATGGTCGAGCAGGCAGTGAACTTCCGCAGATAGAACGCCATCTGCTTCTCGGCTGAATTGCCGGACTGAATAAGTTTGTCTGTCGTCTCGATGCTATCTTGATGCTTTAATATCATAATAGTTTTGGTCTTGTTTTAACCATGAAACACTAAAAATATGCAAAATATATCCTATGTGCAATAATTTGGTTTTGCCGGTAGATTTGCAGGATGATAACCCATCTTTGCCTCTATGCGCTCTTTTACTGAGGGATGCACTAAGTCTTCATCGGGGATTGTTCTTTGGGCTGTCCCAAGAGGTATCCAGATATCTTTATAGGAATCGTGAATCTCACCTGTTGCCTTGGGATCAATATTCTGATTGACATATTGAGCCTTGAATTTTAGGCCGTGTTCCATAGAACGGTCAATCATCCATCGCAATGCCATATCGGAGAGGCCAGCCTTGGCGTATCCTCCACCGACATCAGAATGAACTCCGGCAAACCAGACTTGAAGTACCCGGGGTTCATTGTCCCATTTCAGTACTGGGAAGAATTTTCGTTTCTCGTCAATTGACATTGCATGATATCCTGAAACAACATTTGGACTTAGCTGGTTATCATGATAGTCCTCGTCATTTGTGGTCTTGACAGTGTCCCAAACGCCGACCATTTCGATGGGAATGTCAAAAAAGCGACCTTCTTCTTTTAGCTTCTGAGAGCTGGCAGTGTCCTTTTCTTTGTATAGTTCCCATCCAAGTTTCTCATCAGCAGATTTTACAGGAATTCCACTGTGTGCGATCAGCCCGGCGAGTCTTCTCACGGTATAGGCACCTCTGCTGAATCCAAATAGAAAGACTTTGTTATCCTCCCGTTGCCAATCTTTATCAGCAAAGCGTTTTCGCAGGAAGCGGTAGCAACCGAGAATCCGCTTGTCAAGGCCATAGCCATAGATTCCACCGGGTAAGGCTTCCCATTCCCTTGTCCCAACGCCTTCTTCATATTGTGGAATCTGTTTTCCTCCGTCACTGGCAAGAGCATTAAAGAATTTCACAAGATTGGTCGGGGCAGGTTGTCCATTGTCAAGCTGTTCCGGTTCATTATAGGTACCGTCACACAATATTATGAGTTTCCGAATATCTGCCATTGTTTAGATCCTTTCCCGCTATTATTTAGACGGTTTCAGAATTGGACCATCATCGTCGTCCAGTGGTGGAGCCTGACACCACCATTCCACTGTCTGAGGGACATAAAGCCCTAATGAACAGGTGGAAGCGAGAATGTACAAGATGTTGGTATGGTATTCTACTCGTAAAAGTCCAAGATTATCCGAAGATTTTTCAATTTCCCGTGATGACCACTCAAAACCATAAAGAGATCCGTGTACTGTCTCGCTGCCATGAGCTGATTTAGGAGTTTTTAATCCGTCTCCCTCCAATTCAAAGCTCATGCATCCGGAAATAAAAATCAAAGCCATAACTACAAAAATCGTAAGCAACACATTTTTCATTGTTTCTCCTCTTCTGATGCCACGGGAATCATTTATCCTATGAGTAGAGACCTTATTAGAATTTACTTATATCATTAATCTCTTCCATGACTTCTGCGGTGCGTTTTAGGGCGACGATGATTTTCTGGTAGTGGATGATGTCATCGTAGGAGAGGGTGCGGCCTTTGAGCCATTTCTGCTGAGACTGTTGCGACATTCCTTGAATTCCAGTGTCACCCCTTCGCCCTTCCGAATGAGAGCCAAAATGTTTTTTTCAGTCTGATCCATTTAAAACGCCTGATACACCTGAATTTTATATATTTTAACAGTATCGTCCCATGGATTATTGGATAAATGGATTGCTGGACTGTTGCAAATCAAGAAGATATGCAGAAAATAATGCATTCATAATTTTCAAAATGCCTTTTTTTATTTCCATTCCAATTCCATGCGTCTTTGCCTTTTCTTAACCCAAAACCAATAATCCACTAATCCAAAAATCCATCAA
>CAIQLG010000458.1 GCA_903872565.1 uncultured Lentisphaerota bacterium
ATTTGATTCAAGCCCGTTGTTTTTATACTCATCCTTATTATTCTTAAACAGGAAATAATCATTTTTCTGGCAATGTTTTGACAGATTTTCGAAAAATTTCTGTTTATTTCTATATAAGGACAGCCCATGGAGATAGATCTCTTTAAGAATATTACTGAAAACGAATGGGATGATGCTTCTGTGAGGCTCATTAGAAGGCTAAGAATTTTGTATAAAACTGACAGTCTTCCTCTTGGGAATGGAGTCGAAGATATCGTCAATTCGGCAATACAAGACCTTTTATCAGGAAAGAGGAAGTACCATCCAGAATATCCATTGTATAATAATTTGTTTTTGATATGCAGAAGCAATATCAGTAAACTTTTCAATCTATCTGAATCCAAGGCGACAATACCTTTTGAGGATGGTCATGACAAAGCTTCAAATTCCAGCTATGGTGAGTTCGACAAATATGACTCCGATAAAATCTTGTCGTTACTCAAGGAAAAAGTAAAAGGGGATGAAGAACTTGAACTAGTTCTTCTGTCAATATATGAAAGTGGAACCTCTAAGCCCAGGGAAATATCATTGGATACTGGAATATCTGAAGCAAGGGTGTCTGAGTTGAAAAGGAAGTTAAGTAGAAAAATTGGCGATATGTTGGGAGAATTACTATGACAAACAAATATCCAGATTCAAGAGTTAAACTGAATCGTTTGCTTGATTTCGTTTGCGATGATTCAGAAATGAGCACAGATGATGTAAAAACAGAACTTTCAAATGATGGCGTTGATGTTGCTGCTTTTCTTAAAAGAATAAAGACAACAATCCGGCATGGAATCCAAGATAATATAAAAAAATCAATGCAAGTGGAACTAAAATCAATAAAACTTAAGTCCATGAATGAACCGTTAGAGGTTGATGAATGGTCTTTCGATAAATGTGTTTCGTTCCTAAGCAACATTGCCAATGGGGCTTTAGGAAATTCCTTTCAGCAGAAAATAGCCCTTGCATATCGCAACAAAGATAAAATAAAGCCAGAATCTGTTGAAGACATACGCTCGTGCATTAAAGATATATTATCACTTTCAGACAAAGATGAAAAATAAATCTCTTACACAATTGAAATGTCGTGTTGAAGCACGTGCAATTCTTAAGGAATTCTTAGTTGAGTCTCCCGATGAAATAGATTTGGAAGTAATCGCCTGGCATTCTTGCAGGTTGCATCTTGAATTTGGGGGATTGGATTCCGCTGAAGGCAGATTAATAGCAAGACCGCCATCAGGTGGAATAATCAGGATAAATGACAAGCTTTCCTCACGGAGGACAAGGTTTACCATCGCCCATGAGATTGGACACTTTCGCATTCATGGAGCACAAATGTGCTCAGACAGCAGTCAAGACTTGGCTACATGGGGCGGGAATTCAATTGAGGTGGAGGCAAATTATTTTGCTGCGGAGCTTTTAATGCCAGAATTTCTTTTTTCCAAGGAGGTAAATGGAATACGTCCTTCATGGGGAAAAGTAAAATCCATATCAGACAAATACAACACGAGCAGATATGCTACAGCTATTCAAATGATTGAATATACCAATGAACCATGCGCGTTGGTGTGCTCCACCTGTGGAATTATTCATTGGGTCAAAGTAAGCTCTTCTTTCAGGGAACTTGGTTTTTTCATAGGAAGTGGCAATCCTCTCAATGAATACACAGGGGCATATGAAATCTTCAGTAAAAAATCCGATGAATTGTCTATTCCCTCTAAAACAATGGCATCTGCCTGGCTAAGTGACAGGAATTTTAATGACAATCAATTTGTCCTGGAAGATTCAATTAGATACGAAGATGATGTTTTAAGCATCATATATGTCGAAGATGATATTTTATAGTATTTAGCTCCGATAGCCTGAATCTGCCGCCGCTCCGACGAGTCGTGTGCCCATTCTCGCGGTTGAAAACCCCTGAAATTACTATCTTCTTCTCCCCCTTGATAAAAATACCTGCAACGCTTTTGAAACGCTTTCATTTCCTGTCCGATTTGTCTTCCACATGAAAATTCTTTTCAAAACTATTATGCAACGCTTATGCAACGCTATCATGTTAATAATTAATGAGTTATGGCTATTGAACTATTTTAGCCTTTACTATATTCTATCTCCAGGGCAACACATTTTATCAGTCATATTATCAAATTGGAGTTTATCATGGACATTATCTACCTTTTGGGCAAATATTTTTGGGAACTAATGGTTAAATGCCCCTATGAAATCGTCACATTCATTGTCCGCTATGATTTAATCCTATTCTACTGCATTATCTTTGCATATCTCTCAATGCTTCTCTTCCGGAGAGGTATTTTAACAATAAACACTCTCCCCGTCCAAGTGCTTTCAGTTTTTCTTGGCATCATCTTTGGTATGGCTACTCATCTGGACTTCATAAGGAATATGTCTCTTCTTTCTAGAAATATATTGCTTATGATATCCATATGTCTTTGGATTATCCTTCCCCACACTTTCGTCCGCTACCAAGTCAGACGCCTTGGCCTTAAGACATATGCTCTAAAAATTATTTTTACAATAGCACTCATAACATTAATAATCCAAATACTATTCATCTTCATAGGGGGCAAACATGTTTAAGAGACTTAAAAAACTATTGGATGATTCAATAAATGGCATAAAGAGCATTTACTTATCAGACAGTAAGGATACCTGGCTGAAAGAAAAAGCGTCTGACTCAAATAGCCAAGAAGTTAATATTGTCAGAAATGAATCAGTGATTCAAGTTGTTCCCGAAAAAGTCAGAAACAGCACCACGATTAATGACTTGAGGAATAAAATCATACAAAATGAATTTGCGGGTGAAAACTCCTCGAAGGAGTCAAAAGACATTAGAATTTTTGCACCCGATATCAATAATCCGGTTATTCCTTGCGAAGAGGAGACAGATGAGTTCACCGAGGACGGAAGTCTTAAGACACATTCGTCTCGGACTTATATCATCACCGGTCAAGATCTTTTAATAACACCAGCGGAAATGCATCTTGGAAGTTTTTGTTTTGTCTGTAAAAAATTTAGTGACGCTAAACATCTCGGGAAATGCCTTTGCTGTTCTCGGTATATTTGCTCAACTTGTCTTATGAAAATCAATGACCAAGAATTTTGCCCCGTTCATTATAAGGAAATCATGTTCAATCTTGATACTTGGAATCAAATGTGAGGCACAGATGAAAGAAATCAGGGAAATAATCCATGACAATGAAAGGCTTAAGCTGTTTGACAGCCTGAAATCTGTCGCAGCTATGACTTATAGGCTGCAAGACCCAGTAGTCTTGCAAACCCTCCAGAGAATTGCCTGCGTGAAAGGCATTCACAAGGCAAGGAAAGCCTATAATAGGGCTATGCGCCTACTCAAGAGCTCGCCTCAGTATATTGCACTTGCAACAAGCAACTATCCATTCGAATGTCCTCCTGAAAATATCATCAACGGGCCAATTCCTCTTGGTTATGTTTACAATCATGTTTTAGATAAATCATATACTTTCGGGATTTATCCTTATGAACTTAACCAGAACTTTTTATTCACGGGACGAACTGGAGCTGGGAAAACGACTATTATTCACCAGATAATCAGAAATCTAATAGATATGGATTTAGGCTTTTTAGCCGCAGACTACAAAGAAGATGATAAATATCTTTACAGGCATTCGAGAGACATATACATATTCAGACTTGATGATTTCAGATTTAACCCACTTCAGGCACCCGACAACACTGACATTAATTCCTGGATTCAAATATTTGCAGATGTCTTTTTCGAATCATTCTTTAATCCTCCAATTCCATTGTCATCAAAGCATACCTTCCTCGATATCCTTTTTGCGCTTACCTCAAAAAATAAGAGTATTTTGCTGACCGAACTTGATGCCGAACTGAATAAGCTCATGATTGCCCCGAATGTCTCTGGCACCTACAAACAACGAGTCGCGACATTTCATACGAAACTCAAGATGTTGATAAAAGGCACGGGAAAAATGACAACCAATTCATTTAAGGATATCACGTCTCTCCTGACCGCAAAGAAAGTTGTCCTCATCCTCAGTGGGTTATCGGTGGAAATACAGTCTTTTATTATCTGTATCTTGTTTTATTGGATATTCACCTATCGCATAAGAAATTCGCAAAGAGGAAAACTCAAGCACGTTTTCATATTTGATGAGGCTAAAATGGTCTTTTCCTCAGACAAGGTCAAAGCATCCTCTCAGATATCACGGTTAGTCTCGACCGCACGCGAATTCGGTGAGGGGTTGATTCTTGGAGAACAGTCACCGCACACGCTTGCCGACACTATATTGGCAAATCTCTATGGTCAGATTAGCCTTAGTCTCAGCGGACAAAAGGACATAGAGCATATGTCGTATAACCTAGGTCTAAGCGAAGACCAGCGCAAAATGATCTATGGACTAAAAGTTAAAACCGGCATTTGTCGTCTCGCTGACCGATATGTCAAGCCTTTTATCTTTCATATTCCCCATATTGAAATTGACAAAAATATTTCCGACTCGGAATTAAAGGAATATATGGCGCCAAAACTTGCCGCATTGGAACTCTTGCACCCTGAAAATAAGGCTGTATCTCCGGAAATAATTGTGCCGGCAAATGAACCTGAAAAGCCTGTTGATAATGACTATAAGGGACTCGATGATAAGTGCAGGCTTGTTTTGGATGACTTTAAAGAAGTCCCCTTCATCTCCAATTCAGAAAGACGCGAAAAACTCAACCTCACTACATATATGTTTGATAAAATCTGCAAGACACTTATCAGCAAGGGCTACATAGTGGAACAGGGGGTTAAAACCAACGATGCTAAAGGACCTCCAATAAAGATATATTTTTTGACTCAAAAGTCAGAATTCATTATCGGAAAACAGGCCTTCGGGAAAGGTCATGGAGGGGGTCTGCATCGCTTCTGGCAGCATCATCATAGCGTCTTGGCCAGGGAACATGGATATGATTCTACAATTGAGAAATACATAAAGTCAAAGCCTATAGATGTATATCTGTTCAAAGGTGATTTTAATATTGCCATTGAGATATGCATTACTCATTATCAGAAGGAACTGGACAATATCAAGAACAACATAGCGGTTGGAATAAAAAACATCTGGATGTTGGCTTCGACCCAAAAGATACTCGATTCCATTGAGGCAGATTGGTTAAATGTCAAGTCGAATTATCCTGCAGAAATCAATGTTGAATTCTATTTGCTTTCAGATTCGAGAATGTATTCATCCACAGGTTCAGAGAGAAAGGAGAGAAAAAGTTAATATTCGAACCTGTGGATGATAAAAGATAAGTATGAAACCCATTAAAATCTATTAGGAGAACTAAAATGAAAAACTGTAACCTGACTTTAGCTGAGAGTGGCCGTCAGTATAACCTGGCCATAAATCCCGGCACAACGCCTCGTGAGATTAAGCAGGAATTGGCACTTCCTGCGTCCTATCAAATCGGAACTCCAAATAAAATATTTCAGGACGACGAGCACATTATTGAGGAAATCCACGACGGGGAACAGCTTTATGCAAGCACCCCGGTTGTTGTTGGGGGTTCTGACGACGACGACGACGATGATGATGCTGCTGCTGATGATGATGACAAGAAGGATTCATTATCATCATTTCTTCAAAATATTATTTGGGGGCTCGAATCCCCCTTCAATTTTTCAACGAATAAGCGAAGAAATAGTTATTTGCCATATAAGAATTATCTTGAAAAAGAGCAGAAAACATATGATTTCACGCTACCCCTAAATGTCCATGAGCCTCCATTAACTTTTCCAACTATAAATAAATGTGAAATCCCGTTCTTGAACAGTGACCAGGTTGAAAAGCCGTTGCTGCGAAAAATACAAAATCTTCCTAAAACTATCTCGCATAATATTAACGTCTCTTCTCATTCAAGTGTAAATAAAAAAGTTACTGTATTATCTGGAAAACAAACAGTTCCTCAAAGAACCGATAAGTTGTATTGGGAAAAGAAAGGCTGGAAAAAGACAAAGATAAACACTTTTGAAGGCTTCTACTCTGGGGGGCGGTATCATCTTAAAGGCAAAGCCGAGCAGAGCCCTTCTGGAAGGCTTGACTTATTCATTTACGATCCTCCACAAAAACTCCTCCATGAACATCCCCATGGGCCTTGTTTTATAAAAATACACTACGGTCTTTTTGCAATTCATAATAACAACACGGGGTACTTTGACCTTTCTTCCGCAATAATACAGGTTGAACAAATACTGAAGGAGACAAGTAAATTATGAAAATCTATGGATTAAAAGAGAAAATTGCCGAAGTCGATTCCTGTTCTGAATTAATAATAGACAGGCAGAAATGGCTGTCCGGGATTATGGCTAAATCCTTTGACAAGCGAGACAGAAAAACCGCAAGGGAATGTCTTGACCTGATAGCAGAGTATGATCGCATTAATCAGATGCTTGAAAGCCATCAATCCGTTTTTAATCCCGAAATCCCAACAGTTTTCCTGGATTCCTGGTTCCTTGAGGATCTCATTAAGCATCTTACTCCCGGGGAGGACGAAGAGGTATCGTACATCACCGGGCAATCCATCAACAATTTGATGATTCCCTATCGGATATGCGACGTTACCTTGGAAAGCCAGTCTACGGTATTCGCAAAAGGGACAGCCAAATCGTGCATGAATGTCCTGATAGAGATAAACAGGCGAGGTTTCAAATTATTGATAATGGCACACAGCCATCCAGGACGTGGTCCCGGAGCCACATCGCCTTCTTCTATAGATACAGGTTATCTTGGAACCATCCAGAAAGCCGGTGCCGATGTTTTGGGCATCATTGTTACAAGGGATGGTCATGTTGGTTTTTTTTCTGTGTTCAATGATTTTGACATTGTAATCCAAGGAAAGGGGGCTGAAAATGTGGTTAAATATGGACATGTTTGTAAAATCTCGCTACCATGTGAGAATAAAAACAAAAAGAATTGGCTCTGCCGCTAGAGACGAAGATGTCGCCGACAGGCAGAAACGTTTACCTGGCTTCGTCCAGGAAGCCATAGAAAAGGCATCCTTGCTGTTTATCGGGGCCGGAGGAATTAATTCTGAATATGGTGAGGGGACTGTCCGCAAAGGGTATGGCAGACTCACATTTTTTGATCCTGACTTAACCGAATATAGTAACTTGAGTCGTCAGTTGTTCTTCAAGGAAGACATTGGCAAGAAAAAAGGAGTATGTATAGCCAAGAATCTCTCTCGCTTTGCTACCTGTGGTTCAGTAATCGAAGGGTGGGGATACAGTTTTCAAGACGCAGTTGCGCTCGGTCATCCCCTTGACGCAGATGTCGTCATTTGCGGAGTAGATAACAATACAGCCAGAGTTGAAGTATCAAAATTCTTCAGGGCGAAGAATATACCTGTCGTCTTTACAGCCGTGGACCTTATGGCAGAATCTGGCTATGTTTTTGTCCAAGAAGTCGGAAAAGCTTGTTTCGGTTGCTGCTTTCCTGATTGTCTCAATAATATAAAAATACCCTGCCGCACCCCTGCTGCCAAGGATATACTTAAGACAGTCGCAGGAATGGGCATGTATGCCATAGACTCCCTTATCATGGATCGTAAAAGAAATTGGAATTACAGGCTTGTCCATATCGCAGGTTTTGCCCCGGATATAAAGACGACTATAGAAAAGAATCCAAAATGTCCACTCTGCGAATGAATTATTATAGCAGTCATTACGGTAACTTTATTCTTGAGGCTTTGATTGGCATGAATGAAGTGATAATAAACACTGAACCACGATGGATGAAGAAGGCGGCCATACAAGCAAGGTACGCCTTAGGATTTCGTCGCCTCAATTCATATGTGAGTTCAGGGTATATTAGAACTGTAAAATTTGTTGAGGGGAAAAAACAAGCCTGCAGGATTTACTATGCCCCTGACTTGGACGATTTGCTTTTGAAATTATCTGCTGGCCACAAACCACTTCCAAAGATTGGCAGAATCAAGCCTTAACAGCTTTAGAGTATATTCAATATAAATTGTTTAAATGTTATGCTGAATTAAAAGAAAGGGGGAATTGAATGAGTGCATTATTTAAAGACGATAATAACTCCAGCCGGTTCATTTGCCCTGGATGCGGAGAAAGAAGCTCATCTCAAAATCATGGATTATACTGTAAAAGTTGCGATGCATTTGTTCACCGGGAATGTCAGGTTCAAGGGGAACATGCAGGTGGTGGTAAATATTCATATTTTGGGGCATATTGCCCTCTTTGTCACAACAATTTAGGGGCAAGATACTTTGATTTTGACGTAGATAGAAATCTTCATTATTGATATCTTAAGCAGTTACCAGCTATCTTTTAATTTCCTCTATTATTTTTTAATTTATCCTGTGAACTATTGTCAATTGAAAAATAAACTGAGTGAGTCGACTTCAAGAATGCCTTTTTAGGAAATGGTAAAAATAATTCAAGAAGCATACTAGTCTTACCCTTATTGAACCTAACTATAACATTACCTTCTTTTACATGCTTTTCCAAATCTTGATTTATGAAAATAAATGCTCTGTGTAATATTTTAGATAAGAATACATTATATGCGCTGGATGTTGAAACATTTTTGTACTTTGGCAGAATTAGATTATTAACGAATGTAAATATATCTATTGGCTGAAGAACTTTTTCCCCAAGAGCAATAAAGTCAACCTTTCCCAATACATTCCCAGTAATATTAAGATTCTTCATATAAACAAGTTTCATAATAATATTGCTGGCGTTCCAAAAGCGGTGACTTTGTCACAC
>CAIQLG010000459.1 GCA_903872565.1 uncultured Lentisphaerota bacterium
AATGGACTTAACCAGATTGCAAAACAAGGCTTCCAGTATGACGCTTACGGCAATCTTATTCAGGCAAATGACACCAAATATTCCTATGACTTGCACAACCGACTGACAGAAGTCAAAAAGCCGAATGTCACCGTGAAATACGGCTATGACCCGCTTGGGCAGCGTATTAAATCCGAAGAAATTTTTAAAGCAAAAGACGCAAGAGGCGCAAAAGTTACTCAATTCCTGATTAGCGGTATGGTTGAGCAAGCACGTATAACGGATAGCGTTGCACAATATCACACGTTGGGTCTTGATTTAGCTGGCAGTTTGACCGCCGCCGGCGGAGTCGGTGCAGTCCTCGCCTCATCCACTTATAATTCTCCTCGACCTCTGGGAGAGGAACAGGGTGAGGGTATAATGTCCCAACATTACTTATACGATGGCAACGGCAATGTAATTGCCGTCACTGATTCATCTGGCTCAAATACGGCGAAACTCGCATATTCTCCGTTCGGGCAGATGCTTTCCGGTGCCAATCTACCTTTTTCTTTCTCGACAAAGGCGGTTGATTCTTCAGGGTTATCCTACTACGGATTCAGGTTTTATAATCCTGAAATGGGTAGATGGTTAATAAGAGATCCTATTGGTGAAGAAGGTGGCGGGGGTAATTTCTACTGCCTTGTTGCAAACGATGCAATCAACATTATCGACATTTTAGGTCTTCTCTTTATTGATGAAGGTAAAACTGCGTCTAGTCAGATTTGGTGGCCCCCTGTGGGGGGAGGCGGTGGGATGTGGAACCAATACGCTGGTTCCTGGGAAGTAAAAGTCGACCCTGAATATGAAAGTGAAGGTTGCAAATGTTGGGTTAAAGAAGGAACAGGCATTGTAACGGTTAAAAGATCTTATACAGGAGTTATTCCAGGGATCCAAGGGGCACTTTCTTCTCGTCAGGAAAACCGTGGCGGCGATGTAATTGTCACAGTTTATACTATGCCTTATTATGTTACTACATCAGCATCACAAGGGATTGATCTTCATGAGCAGGAACATATTGATGCGTCAAAAACGATATATAACACAACGATTAAATTGGCGGAAGATCAGATAAATGCACATAGAAAATCAACCCCTCATGAAATTAAGGATTGTTGGTTCTTTTGTGGAACAAAATGCATAAATGAGCTTAAAAACATGGTGGATTGGGATAATCGTTTTCAATCATTTTATACGCAAGACGTAAGTATGAACAAAGCAGGCGGGACTATTGATTCGAATCCTTCAAATATTCATATTATAAATGAGGGTAAAAAAGCATGGAAAAAGGGAGAAAATGAAGAATATGAAGCACTTGGATATATTAATGGCAAATAGTAGGGTAGTAGGTGTTCATATGAGATATTGTATTATGATTTTATTTTTCTGTATTGGAATCCCCCAATATCCTTGCAAATCACAAGAAACAAACATTAAGGACAATGGAACAATGACTCAAGCTAAGTCAATAGTGATTCCTGACGTGAACATCGTGCTTGAAGTATGTATCCCTAAAAATATAATGTCATCAAAACCAATATTAGTGGAAGTGAAAGTTAAGAATGATGGCAACAAGCCTGTCATGATATATATGCCTGGTATTTCTATATTTCCTCGGCTTATATATGATACGGAGAAAGCTTTAATGAATCCAGGAAAACCAGATGAATTCTTCCTTCCATGTCTATATTGTAGATCAAAATCAGATAACGAAGATTTGAATTATGTGATGCTTGAGCCTGGAGATTTTTACGGAAGAAAATACCAGATTGCGCCTGTATCTATTAATACAGGGGAAATGAGTTTTACCCTGACATACAATACCGATAAAGCTAATAATAAACTTAAGTTGAAAGGAAAGTTTTCTGTTGAATCTGAACATAGCAAAATTTATTCTCAAAAAGAATAGTCAATTTCATGCTGCTGAAATAATGGGTGTAAGTGTAGGTGGTGTAGGTGTCCAAGGAATTCAGCAGGCTCAAAACAGGGTATTTTTTTCGTTTTTTCCCGGATTTTGTACGGGCGGAAGATTAGCTTTTACCTGACCTGTCGCTGATTTTTCTGGAATTTTCCGCCGTCTGAGCAGACCCCTCTTGTAGATGGCGGCACCATTGAATTGTGCAATTGCGCTGCTTTTTCCGAAACGACCGGAAGATTCTTTCTTCCTTCGAAATACCGGCAATCCAGGTCGAATTCCGGAGTCTTGGATTTGGGGAAGGGTATTGTCTCAAGCAGTTCACTGTTCACCTGTCCAGCGGTGTAGGCGATAAATTTCGCCATATGTGAAAACTTCCCTAGTTTTTTATAAAAGGTTGCTAAAAATGAAGTAACAGCTATAGCATGTTGAAAACAAAAAAATACCGGCTATATTCCACGAAGCGATTTAAAGGAAGAAATATAATGGCAAAACGTAAGTTTCTTTTGATGTCTGTGGCCTTGCTTGTGTTGGGCGCTGTTCAGCTTCATGCTGCGAAGGAGCTCAAGCTGGTGGCGCGGTACAATTATTCGCCGGACGGACAGCTTCAGAGCGTTCTTACACCAGTTTCTGACAATGGCGCGGTCAAGACCAGTTATTCGAGAAGCTATCTCAGCGATGGCAAGGTCAAGGTCACCGTCCACAGGAAAAATCTTGAATTCAATGAACTTGCTTTTGCGCCAACATTTAACGGTCAAGGGCTGGCCCTTGTCGCCCCTGCCGGCGACAGAGGCAGTCGCTCGGAGAGCGAAAGGTCTTTGGCTTTCTCCTCTCCCTACCATGACTATAATGAGGCGTTCGCCCTGTATCAGGTTGCCTCGAAGGAT
>CAIQLG010000460.1 GCA_903872565.1 uncultured Lentisphaerota bacterium
TATTGGAATGGCAAAATTCAGCGAGTTAGAGAACTAATTGAATTTCCTGAACATTCTGAAATCAATGATAGAATAGAGACCTATAGAATGATAATGACGGAGGTATATAAAGAATTTTGGAATGCTGGAATAATACCGGATGAAGAAACTCTTAAAAAGAATTTTATTGCAGCAAAAGATAATCCAATAAAAATAATTAAGCCAAATTCCTTTTGGGAGTATTTTGAGGAATTTATTGTTTATAAAAAAAACCAGTTAGGAGATATTAGAGATTATGATAATTCCCTCAGAAAACATCTTAAAAAGATTGAAAATATTTTAGGAAAACCTATCACATTTTTAATGTTGAAGGGCGTAATCCTGGAGGAGTCCATTTTCAACGCCTACAGCAAGAACATATATGTGGAGACCAACGATCCGGATCAGAGATTTCTTAGTCTCACAATAGCCGGTCACGCCGTGCCAGTTGTGAAATCAGTGAAGCCGAACGACAAGATATATGCGGGAAGACTGCCTGCCGGAAAAACCTGGAGAAGCACAGTCGAGATCGAGCCCGAGGACAAGGATCTCGTCCTGGGGGAACCAGTTGCGGAATGCGCATATCCCATCAAGGTGTCTGTCACGAGGGAAGGAGCGGTGTTCAAGGTCGTGATGGAGATTGATGCCGGAGAGAGGGCGGGGGATCTGAAGGCGCTGGTGAAGATTCCCGTAGTCAGGCCCGAGGGCTGGAAGCCGGTGGCGATAACCGTGTCGGGGAAGGTCGGTGCCGAGCTTGCAGTCATTCCGGCGAAACTTGTCCCCGCAGGCATTGACGGGACAAGCAGGAACAGGCTGGCGTTCCAGCTCAGGCTGCTGGCGCCCGATGGTGGTGTGATCGATCCGGCAAAGATGAAAATTTCCGATGCGGGAGGCGCAACGTTCGAACTTGGCAAAGTCGAGGGAAACACGCTTGCCGCCGAAGTGCTGCTGCCGAAGGAGCTTGCTGAAAAGATAAAGGAAGGCAAGTCAGTCAGCGCAGTGTTCTCATATCCCGGAGCCGCTGACGCAACGCTGACGATAGGGAGATAGGCCGCAGTGCCATCCATGGAGGAAAACTTTAAGCCCGTTAAAAAGCGCTGGTATGTCTATATGGTGCGCTGCGCAGACAACTCGCTCTACACTGGCATCTCGAACGATGTGGAGGAAAGGGTGAAGGCGCACAATGCCGGCAAGGGCGCGAAATACACCAGGATGCGCGGTCCGGTGCGGCTGGTCTACACGAGGGAGATGGGCGGCATGTCCGCGGCCATGAGGAGGGAATACAGCATAAAGAGCCACGGCAGGGAATACAAGGAAAGGCTCATAAGGCTTTTCAGCAGCAGGAAAAAGTTGAATTGCTGATCGCCTCTTCTTGATTTATCTCTGCGCGCTGACTATTTTCCAGCTATTATCAAAATCAATAATACTAGAGGTGAAGTTTTATGGACGAAAATACAATAGACGAAGTATCTGGTGAGGCCGGGAGCTTCCGCCACTGGGAGGGAGTCATAAGGAGCCACGAGGCCGACTTCTGGAAGGTGGGCGAGGCGCTCATCAACATAAGGGTCAACGAGCTGTGGCGCGAGGAGCACAGCGGCAAGCAATACACCTCATGGGAGGACTACATAGAGAAGGCCTGGGGCTATGTGAGCAGGGCGAAGCAGCTCATGCAGACCGCCAAGCTCCATACGAAACTCGCCGAGGCCGGAATGAGCGACGACGAATTCCGCAGGATCGCCCCCAATGAGGCCCAGGCGAAAAAGCTGTCGCGTGCAGTCTCGCTGTCCAAGGAGCAGACGAAGAAATTTGTCGAGTCGGTGTCCGGCAAGGGGGATGATGTCGACTTCGCCGCCGCGGCTAAAACCCTCAATGAGATCAAGCCGCAAAAGGTCAAGCCTGTGTCGACAGAGCTTCCGCCCAAGGAGCGTACGAAAGCAATGATCACGGCGCTCGACAAGGCCAGGGCTTCATTCAACTCCAAGGTCGAGGCAGTATTTGAAGAGTTCGGGGATCCGGAGACCGTGGACACCTGGCTCAGGAAATTCGCCGAGGATATTTTCAGGCAGCTGTCCAAGTGATCATTGCCTGGATGGATATTCAGCCCGCCGTGGGCAGATCCTCCCATCTTGTCGTGTAGTGCGGGGAGCATTTCCTGCGCGACATCGCCCAGGGCTTTGTCACACCCTCGGCCGCATAGAAGACACTGCCGCCTCCGAGCTTCCTGTTTATGGAATCCATGACTTCCGAGAGACCTGCTCTACTGGTACGTTTCTCCTCGAACAGATCTCCCTGCACCTCTGTTGAAGTTCCTATGGATCCGAAGACAACTCCCGCCCTGCTGTATGCATTGCCATTCCTGTATATCTTCCTGACGAGCCTGGTTGCGCATGACGCAAGCTCGGCAGTGCCGTCGCATGGAACCTGGAGAATTTCCATCGCCGAATTGAAGTAGTGTTCTGATTTGCGGAACCTGCCTGTATCTATGAACACGGTGATTGCGCCCGCGGCAAGTTTCTCGTTTCTCAGCCTGTGGGCGGCTTCGGCTACATACTGAGAGACGGCTTCCAGCAGTTCATCCAGCGATTGCACCGGCCTGCCGAATGAACGCGAACAGCAGAGACTTTTCCTTTCGTGCGTTGTCTCCTCCAGGGCAATGCAGGACTGCCCGCGCAGTTCCATCGCTGTCCTGAGTCCGGCAATTCCGAGAAGACTCTTTATGAGGTTATCGCTGGCGTTCCTAAGTTCCATCGCATTTCGAATTCCAGCCCGTGAAAGTTTTTCCGCCGAAGCTGAACCGATTCCCCATATGTCGCCTATATTTGTAGTCTTGAGAACTTCCTCGATCCTGCGATCTCCGGCGAGCACCGACACTCCGCCAGAATCTGGATTCTTCTTCGCTGCCCTGTTCGCAAGCTTGGCAAGCGTCTTCGTAGGTGCCACTCCGATGCTGACAGGAATCCCCGTGCACTGCCTGACCGTGCTGCGAATTTCCCGGGATAAAGTTTCCATATCCTCCACCTTTTTAAGATGCGAGAAATCGAGGAATGCCTCGTCTATGGAATATATCTCGATGCCCGGTGCGAACCCTGACAGCATGGACATCACCCTCGAGGACATGTCGCCGTAGAGCTCGTAGTTGGAGGAGAAGACCTGGACATCGTGTTTCCTTATCATGTCCTTCGCCTGGAAGTATGGAGTGCCCATTGCAATGCCTAACGCCTTCGCCTCCTCGGACCTGGCGACAATGCAGCCGTCGTTGTTGGAGAGCACGACCACGGGGCGCCCCTCCAGCGACGGATTGAAGACCCTTTCGCAGGATACATAGAAGTTGTTGCAGTCGGCAAGGGCAATCATCGAGGCATGCTCCTATGCTTTGTGTATCACATAGGTCACGA
>CAIQLG010000461.1 GCA_903872565.1 uncultured Lentisphaerota bacterium
ATGATTGCAATCACCACGAGCAATTCGATCAGGGTAAACTTGATCGAATGTGCTCTCGTCTTCGTTTGAATCGCAATGCGATTCAGAACTACGCCGGGCGCAGCCACAAGCGTGACCCCATTGCCAAAAGAAAACTTGCGGTTATGATTATCTCTCACTTTCAGTTGATCCCTTAGTTCTTTAAGGCTCATCTCAAGATCCCCTTGTGATTACACGGCTTCTGCTTATTTTGGCATTTTATTTCATTCGTTTGTATATACTTATAGATTGTAAGGATATATTTGCAATGCTCATAACGATTTACTTGTTCACCGCAGCGATTATCTTATATGCAATAAAATGGAGGCCGGATAGTGCAACTGAAATACAATGTCAAAGCATCACTGGTAAGAAGAGTGATAGATGTGACCCACAAAGGGAAAAAGCGAAACTTCAATGGGGAACCGGATAGGCATTATCCGGATGTGCATGAACTGCTCTACGTTGATTATGGAAAAG
This sequence comes from uncultured Lentisphaerota bacterium, assembly GCA_903872565.1. Classification (GTDB taxonomy): domain Bacteria; phylum Verrucomicrobiota; class Lentisphaeria; order Victivallales; family GWF2-50-93; genus CAIQLG01. The sequence goes on from CAIQLG010000461.1 coordinate 499, forward strand.
TCAAGATGAGGATTGGCAATAGTCGGATTGTCGTCAAATCGGGGGAATGCATTTTCCTCCCAGGAGGAGTCACGCATTCTTTCTCAGGAGAGGATGGAGCACCTTTTGACTTTCTGAACATAATGCTGCGGGGAAAGCTGCCCAAGGCGATTTTCCGGAAAAGCCTGCCAGCCAACCGCGACTGCCTTCTCCTCCTGGAAAAACTGAAACAGGAAAGCATCCAGGAAATACCCTACTGCAAGCAAATTATCGCCTGCTATCTGACAGAACTTATAATACATTTCATGCGGCAGATATACATAGTCAAGCCAGACAAGCCCCCCGGGCCAGTGTATCGGCAGCGATATCGCTCTGAAATAGTCAACAGGGCATTGTCAGTCATAGCAGGCAACTATGCCAGCCAGCTGACTCCAATGCTGCTTGGCAAGGCTGTCGGCGCCAGCGAATCCCATCTGCGCTATCTTTTACGGAGGGAAACCGGGAAAAATTTCAGATTGATCCTCCACGAGCATCGTGTTGCAGCGGCGAAACATCTTCTGATGGATTCCAAGTTCACGATTCAAGAAACAGCCGACGCCGTAGGCTACAAGTCCACTTCCTTCTTCTTCAAGGTATTCAAAACCCTTGCCGGGATGACACCGAAAGCCTATTCCAGCAGCCTTGGCGAGCCTGCGGAAAAGCAGTAAGTTCATAGTATAGGAAATTGTATTTATGGTTCAGCTGTTGACAGCCAGAGTGTTACGACTTTCCATTCGCTGATGTTCGGACGAAGAATTATTCATTTCCTCGACTTCCTTCTCTCCTGTTTTCGACAGTTTTATTTCAAGATCATCTGAAACGCCCTTGAAGGCGTTTCTTCTCCTACTTGAGACTCGCAATATGGATCGCCCCCAGGCGGTCGGCGCCACCTACCGCGGCGAACTTCCCGTCATTGCTGACCACGATGCTTGACAAGATGTTGCTTGCGGACGGGCCGTCGAAATAGCCATGCATGTTGTAGTTGAGAAATCCTAGTTGCCTCAATCCGACCTTGTCGTCATAGTAGAACACCGTGCCAATATCCTCCTCATCGCCCGCAGTGCCCCAGAGACGGGTCTTGTCCACATTCGCAAAAAGGCAGCGGACCGGGCCGTGGGATGATGCGCTGCCAAGCGCGAACACATCTGCCTTGTCCACGATTGCAAGCAGGGCATCCTTGGTGCCCACTATCTTCCTGCCGCCGTTCCAGTCTGCGACAGCCGCCGCTTTCGCCAGATACTGGCGCCCGACAACATGTGGAAGAATTATGCTCTCATCAAAATTGAACTGCCTGGGATAGATGTTTGCAAGAAGCCATTTCCCGTATTTTTTATCAGCTTTTTCGAACGGGATGAAGGTGTCAATTTTCCCGTCCCTGACCTTGAAGCAGTATTTGGTGTTTTCGCCGCAGAGGCCGTGGAGCAGGTTCTCATCATCCCATACAAGGCCGATGACCCTGGAGTCCTCGATGTTTGTATGAGGGACGCTTCTCCAGAGTCGG
>CAIQLG010000462.1 GCA_903872565.1 uncultured Lentisphaerota bacterium
AAAATAATGCATTCATAATTTTCAAAATGCCTTTTTTTATTTCCATTCCAATTCCATGCGTCTTTGCCTTTTCTTAACCCAAAACCAATAATCCACTAATCCAAAAATCCATCAATCCGTCATCCTGTGGGATGACTATGCATTAGTGTTATAATGTGGGAAAAAACCGATCTCGTGATATTTTAGGTCGAGGACTTGGTCGAACTTATGGAAAAGACTTTGAACAACAGTGGAAAAAATAGATGAAACGCATATACCTAATTTCAATCCTTACAATTATTGCCGGATGTCACGTAATTTGACAAATGCAACCCCTTGTTGCGTGAGTATTGCATTTTATCTTTTCCATAGTATTTTAGGTTTTACAGAAAAGGAGATATCGTCATGACGGCTCAAGCATTGAAGATATGTGAGGCGGCAGAGAAACTGCCGCCGATGGAGAGGATTGAACTTATTGAACATCTTTTCTTCACTCTTGACTCTAAAGGCGAAAGGGGGAAAATAGACAAGCTTTGGGCTGAAGAGGCTGAAGACAGGCTTTTGGCCTATGAGAATGGAGAAATGAAAGCAGTTCCCGCAAAAGAAGTTTTCAGGAAGTTGGGATCGAAAAGAAAATGATGGGAATCGAATTTCTTGAAGCCGCAGTAGTTGATCTTGCTGATGCTGTCGCATTCAACAATCTGTCACAGGAGAATCTCGGCTATGAATTTATTGACGAGGTTAGAAGAACTCTGAACAGAATTATTGACTTCCCAGAAGCATGGCCTCTTATATCAAGGCGAACGCGAAGATGCCAGACAAATAGGTTCCCTTACGGAGTGATATACAAAATCAATCCTGACGTGTTGCTCATCGTGTCGGTAATGCGTCTTCATTCCGAGCCCGATAAATGGAGAAAAAGAATATCCAAGAAAAAAAGCTAACCATGAAAATTTTCCCGACCGCCGTGGGTGCGGCGGATAATTTCAACTGTGTGCTGGAAAACAGTGATGAATAAGGTCGGAAGAATTGAGAATTTGAATGGTTCGGAGGCAAACTCATGAAAGCGCCAAGAGCACCGATATTTGCGATGTCGATTCTATTGTTGGGATGCCTACTGACTGGATGCACATCCGTGCAGCGCTCTGAAGAACAGCAGTTAAGCGAGAACGTCAGACCTTTCCTCGCCCCCTACCATGGACAGGTGCTGCTACTTCTGATGGGGAGAGAGGGATGTCCAGGGACGGCCAAGGCGACGAAGGTGCTGGACGCCTACGCGTCTCGCAAAGCAGATGCTGTGGCGATTCTCCGGCTCGATGTCCCCTTGCCGGGGGAAAATCTGCAAGTGGCGGAGAAGTGGGTTTACCCCTACCCGCGGGAAGTGGACGCGGATCGGAAGATAGCCGACGCCTTGGATTTCTTTTTTTACCCAACATTTTACGTCTTTGATCCGGATGGCGAGATGCGATATTCGGGCGGATGTGATGCGTCAAAAGTGGATCAGATGGTCAAAGAGATTCTCGCAGAGAAGCCGGGACAAGCAAAGACAAGCTACAACTTGCCGATGCCGAAGGCTGGTGAACCGGCGCCCGCCTTTGAGGGAACAAATCTGAACGGGCAGGCAGTGGTGACGCTGGCAAATCTGAAAGGGAAGAATGCGACACTTCTGGTATTTGCACAAACAGGTTGTCCTTTCACGATCGATGCCTTGCCGGGGATCCAGGGTATTGCGGATTGTTTCCGCAAGCACGATGTCGCTGTGGTCGTGATCAACACCGGCGAGGATGAAAAGAAGATCCGTCCCATCTACGCCAAGTATCTTCCGAATATTCCGGTGATATGGGATAAGGGAGGGGAAATCAGCAAGATTTACGGAGTTGACATGACCCCCTTCTTCTTCCTGCTGGAGCAAACCGGCAAAACTGTCAAGAGAAGATCCTTTACGTCGCAGGCCGCAACCGGCGCATTGAACGCCCTGCTGGGACTTGGCTTTGAGGTTCCGCGCTACCCACTCAATGAAGCGGGTTGAAGGTGAGAACCATGACTGTCCGTGCGACAGTCTTTGAAGTAATTGTAACATGGGATCTATGGGACTATGGGACGTATGTAACCGTTAATCTGGGGGATATAGCTGGCTCCGGCCTGTCCTGCGTAATTTGCAGAAGTAGGTCTGGTTTCGCCGAAACCAGACATGCCCGGTCTCGGCGAGACCGGGCCTACTTGTTAGTCTCAAGGCAAATCTATTTTTTCTCTTCCGCCCAGATTCCAGCCTTGTTATGGGGGGAATTGGAATAATAACACCATGGCAGCACAGATCAGATCTTTAGGAATTCCTCGAAGTTTTCAGGAGTTACAACAGAGGTTTTTGAATCTGGATAGGCGTTTGTGAAAGTTGATGTTATTCGGAATTTCTTTTTCGTGTTCCACTTGAATTCGGTTGCACTTATGAATCCATCACGTTCTTCTATGTAGTCTATCTCTTGCTGGGCATTTGTCCTCCAAAAAAAGATGTTGGCATCCAGATTGTGGAACATAAGACTTTTCATCCTTTCGCTTATCATGAAGTTTTCCCAGAGCGCTCCGATGTCGTTCCTAAGTCCTGCAGGATTGAAATTGTTTATCACTGCGTTTCTTATTCCATTGTCGTAAAAATATATTTTCCGGCTTTTTTTCAGTTCGTTGCGGAGATTTCTTGAAAGCGATTTGAGACGGAAGATGATGAATGCCTTTTCCAGAAGATCCATATACCGCTCGACTGTTTCATTGTCTAATCCGCATATCTGTCCAAGTTCATTTGCAGAAATTTCATTCCCGATCTGGAATGCAAGCGACTGAACGAGTTTCTCCAATTGCCCCGGCTTCTTTATGTTTTGCCAGATAAGTATATCCTTGTAAAGATAACTTCCGGACAATTCTTTAAGAATTTCCCTTTCCGAACCTGGATTGTTGACGACCTCCGGATAGTATCCGTAAATCAGACGGCGCTCAAGAAGCCTTTTCTCCTCGATCCGACCAAAATGCAAGGAGGCCTCCTCATAGGAAAACGGCAGGAGAGTATAAAGCCACTTTCTCCCGGTAAGTGGCTCACTAATTCTGTTTGACAATTCGAAGGAAGATGAACCTGTCGCAAAAACTTTTACATCCGGAATATTGTCAACAATCAGCTTTATGCAAATACCGATGTTCTCGATTCGTTGTGCTTCATCTATGACCATGGATTTGGAGGTTCCGACAAGATGTTCAAGGCTGGTGGAAGTCGGGCTTGAAAGTAAAGATCTTGTGTCCGTATCATCTCCGTTAAGCCAGAGAACGGGTTTTGCCATAATGCTTTCAATCTGTCTCAATAGAGTTGTTTTCCCAGCCCGGCGAGGGCCGAGTATTATAATTGACCTATGATCCTGTAGATGTTTCCGGGCTTGCTCAAATAGAATTCGTTCAACCATATTTACTCCAAATATTAGGGTATAATCGCAAATATAATATAAATTTTGCGATTGTCAACGTAAAAAAATATAAAAATGGTCTAAATTGCAAAAGTTAAATAAACCCTCGTATTGGTACTGGCACAACCATAATCTTTTTCAGCAGGGTCTCGTGATCATCATTTTTTCTCTTCGGCCCAGATTCCAACCTTGTTCTGGCTTGCTGTGAGGGAGAGGTTTTTAAAGTATGTTCTCTGAGAGTTGTTCCCCTCGAAATTGCCAATTTCCCCGAGACCTTCACCGATTACCTGCGCATTGATCATGTCATTCTGATTGTCGGTGCTGTTTCCGAGATAGACATAGGCGATATGCTGGCCGCCGGAGTTCTTGTCAACTGCATCATCCTTTATTGTAACTTCCTTTCCAAGGACAAGTTTTCTATGTGCCTCGACGGCCTTCTCATAGAATGGATCGCTTTCCGGGATCATCGGTGCGACACCTATGTAGAAGACATCCTCAATGTGGTCTCCTCTTTTTATCCTTAATCCGTTGTTTCCGATCACATCAACGACAGTTCCTTTCTGAGAATGTCTTTGGGCACCGGTGACTCCGACCAGTATTGGGACAGCCGGATATCCGCCATCCTCCCTGCTGTTCTTCTGCGCTGAAAGGTCCTTCATTTCGGATCCGAGGTTCGTCAGGAGGAGCGAAGCTAGCCTTCCGGCCGTGTTTTTCGAGTCGGCGGGCGGATTTTCTATGTTCAACTGACAGACGAGAAACTTTCCTTTTCCTGATAGGACTTCGAGTAGCAGCGATGGTAGAGTCAGAGAGCTTGCATCCGTTTTCGCGGGATTTGCGGGAGCGCAGACATATTCGGCTATAAGTTCCTCCTGTGGAAGAGGTTTACATCCCGATGACCAGCAGCCTTCCTTGCGAATTTCGGCAAGATATGATTCCGACGGCCAGAAGAGGTCATGGTTTGAAATCCCGGCCATGAGCCCTGAATCTTCCTGTCGCAATGTCCTGTTCTGGACATCTCCAGACTGCTCGGAGAGCTTCGAGATGTCAAGATCGACTCCGAGAAGTTTTTCTAGAAGTGCCTCTTTTGCCGGTATCGCCTTGAAGAGCATCACCTTGCCGCCCTTGGTAGTGAAATTCCGGATCGCATCAAGATTCTTTTCGTCAAGTCCCGTCGCGATATCAATCACGATCACCTCGTAATCCTCGAGTTTCGTCGCTTCCGATAATTCCGTGAGGTTGTCGTATCTGACATCGTTGTCATTGAGCATTTTCTCGAGAGCCTTGTTCTGACCTTCGAGAAGCGCCGTCTTTCCTATTTTGCGGAACACGGCGGGATCCGCGAGATAAGCCAGTATGTTCTGGAAAATTTTCGTGGCTGACGGGGACTTCCCGACTTTATCTGTCAGGGGCATCTGGCATACCAGAAAAGATCCTTTTCCAAGATATTCCTCGAATAGGGGAGTCAGTACGGTTCCCTCCATGCTTCCGGCATCAACAATCGGCATCCAGTTGCCATTGGATGGCTTCCTGAAATTGCATTTGCTCACATAATGGTCATCCGCCCACCAGCGAAGATCCGTGTTCTCAATCCCATGTGTTGCAGGGTGATCTCCGGCGCGCAGAAAGCAAATTGTGCTGGAGCTGTTCTTGTCGAGCTTCGCTGGAACTGGGAGGAATTCAGGCATCTCCTCATGTTCAAGAAGCAGGACTTTGCCTCCAGTTTCGACGAAGCCAATAAGGCTGCTTTTCCATTCGCCGTCTTTTGCGCCCTTGAGCGCATTTTGTCCTATCAGAAGCGAAGATCCTTCAGGTGGAGATGTCAATTTGTCGAGCTGGGCGAAAGGTATCCCCATTTCCTTCAGCATGGAAGATGTCTTGCCTGCCGGATCATAGACTGCGAGTTTGAGGTTCACCGGGACTTCCAGTGCTTTTCTAGGGAATATTTTCCATTTGCGGGATTCGCTGTGGACAATTTTACCGTCATCGGAAAGTTCTACCTTGAACACTGTGTCAAGCGGCTTTTCGACGTTTGGTATGTCAACATCTATTACCATCCGTACGAGTTCCGCAGGTTCAAGTTTCAAATCTCTCGTTCCCGAAACAATGGGCGGAGATTCCGCCTTGCCCGATAAACTCCATTTGATCTGCATGTCCGATTTGCGCCGTATATCATTGTGGATATTTATATTCCTTTTGAGCTTTGCTCCCCCGTAGAAAACGGCTGTCTCCTCCTTGAGCACGATGGTTTGCGGTTTTATCTCTGACAGCGGAACGTGGACATCCATGAGTGCGAATTCCGCATCTCTGAAGCCATTTATGAGGAACTGCGAGGAATCTGTCCAGGCCTTCCGGAGAAATTCCCCTCCGAGATATGCATCGTCCCCGATCAAAATCGTCTCACCAAATGGATGCCCCAGTGTCGTGGGGGAGAATGCCTCTCCAACGGTAATAGGCTTGGAACCTAAGATAATATTCCCCATCGAATATGGGATGACGGTTTTGCCGTCGAGCGGTCCCCACCATGCGCCCGGAGGCAGATCCGGAGCTCCGCTCAGTTCCCTGGGGTAGTGAAGCTGGTAATATTCCCACCTGCCCATGAGGTCGCCATCAGCCTCCCATTCGATCGGCCGTTTCATGAGATCGAATTTCCGCATGGCCTCCGCGATTTCAACCTGTTTTTGGTTTGCAAACTTCCTTGAATCATTGTCCATATGAAACCAATTCCACATGTTTTTGCCGCCCGCGCTCCACATGAAAACCGAGGGATGATTCTTGTATGTGTTGACCATGCTTAGCTGGCTTTTTATCGCGTTGTCCCAGAATTTTTTATCGCGTGTGAGTTTCTGCTGGCAGAAGTTTCCATTTTCCACCTTGATCATGAGACCTGTTTCGTCGGCGATGTCGCATGTCTCTTTGACTCCGGCCTGGTTATGAGTCCTCGAAAGCTGGATGTCTTTATCTTTAATGCACTGGGTCTGCCAGTTCCAGCCCTCCTCGAGTCTTTTCGCCGGTTCGCTTGTGGAGTTTATTTTTGAGGTGGCATTTGCGTTGGCCGCCCATTGGCTGCGGATTTTCATTTTTCCGCCGTTGATGATGAAGTCCGCCCCTTCAATCCATATGTCTCTGAACCCGAAGCGTTGAATGTGCCTGTCTCCTGCTCCGTTTTCCGGCTTCACATCTGTCTGGAGCACATAGAGATAAGGTTTTTCAGGCTGCCATAGAACAGGATCAGGCCAGCTAATATCGAACTCCAATTCCTTTGTTTCCCCGGCCTTGACCGGGACAGTTTTTTCCGGGATTTTAAAGAGTGGTGTCCCTTTGTCGAGGATTGAAGGCGAGACTGTCACATTCTGATCCGACTTCGAATAGCTTGCCACCAGATATTTCAATGCCAGCTTCTTGTCCTTCAGGCTTGTGACGATGAAAACATCTTCGATGGAGATATTTGCCTTTGATTCCAGGTAAATCGGGCCGCCGATTCCCATTGATTCCAGGGACATATGTCCGGACGGGGCAATCATCCCATCCTTGAAGAGCGCCGTTTCGCCTCTCTTCACGCGTTCCTGATTTTCCGGAGAATAGGCGATCCAGTCTCTTGTTGACACTAGGATCTCGTTTTCCTGTTCTGGCTTGAAAGCCGAAGTGATGTCGGCCTCGAAAGGTTCGGTACCTTGGAACTCATAAAGAACTTTTTTGCCATTGACATAAATATTTGCCTCGCAAAGAACGTAGTCGAACTTCAATATCAGTCTTTCTCCCTTCATGAAGCTCGGTGCCTTGAATGTTTTCCTGTACCAGGCGCAGTGGGTCTTGTCGTCGGGCGTTTGCACCGAAGGAAGACGTATTTTTTCCCAAGTTGCGCCTTGAGGCGGCGTGTCTCCCGGGGTGCCCCCTTGGACAAAGCAGATTTTCCATTCGCCATTAAGGCTTGTGGCCGGGCGCGCCCCATCCTTTATGTCGTCGAGAAAATATTTTGCGCCGTCAATGCTTTGAGTACCATCCTCGGATTCACAGCTCACGGTCATGCTAATTCTTCCGGTGTTTCCGGTCTTGAAAGGGAAGGAGAACTTCTTCCTTTCCCCTGGCTTGAGTGTTATGGTTTCGTTTTCCGCTGCGAGTTCCTTCTGGAGATAGTCGGAGATTCTGACTTTCATCTTGAAGGAGACCGGCTGAGTCGCGGAGTTGCAGACGGAGAAGTCCTGGATTGTTGTCCCCTCTTTGTCTGAAGGCGGCAGCCAGTTTAATTTCACTCCGAAATATTCTAGCTCCTGGCCGTTTTGGGGCAGAGAGAATGTTTTCATGTTTTCATCCCAGGGAAACTTTGAGAGGCGTGGAGCGCCGAATATTTCATTTCCTCCCCAGGCATTCAACAGCATGAATGAGTCGCCGAGTATTATATGAACCGGTTCTTCGCAGAAAAGGATAGCTTGATATTTTTTGCCTTTCCCGTCATTGACAATTTCCGGAGAACTATAGGCCGACCATGGGATAAGGTTATCGTTGTGGTATAGGCTGTTCTGGGGGGCGGTGGCCTCGCCGAATCCCAGAAAGGTCTCATTTGCTACTGGAACGGCGATGTAGTAGTCGCCTTCTGGAATCGCGGTGGCAGTCCATTCTAGCTGATGTGACCGCGGGATGACGAGTCCGTCAACGCTGGGGCCGAAATAATTCTGGTATATTGTCAAATCCTTGCCTGCGTGGCTGTCGGAGGAGAATAACTTCGCATTAGAAGCCTTCAACACCAAGTAAGGTTCGGAAATCTCGTCTGATGCAAAAAGTCCTGTGATCGAGATTGAGAGGATTACGGCGGCCAGTGCGGCCAAAATCTGCTTGATATGGGTCAAAATAAAAATATCCATCGGCAAGCACCTTTCCTGCTGTGCTAATTAATCGGGGACTTCAAGTCAAAGGAAAGTAAAGTAATTTCAATGAGGTCATTTTCAAGGATGAAAGGCTGCAATGTTATTATTCGCATTTTAGCGGGATTCAATTTCAGGCAAGATTGACAAGGCCGCGATCGAGAAGAATCTCCTGTTTTCATCCACCACCGTGAACGAGCTTGGCATTCAGCTCGAGACGGGACATCTCGATGCGGCGATCGTATGGGATGCCGTAGCGAAATATTATGACAAGAACACGGATGAAATTGCCATAAGTTCCTCGGAAAACATCGTGTCAACAGTTTCTGCCGCATTGTCTTAAACATCGTTATCTCGAATACCGATGACCATCTGCGCAACCATGGCTTTTTGCTGATGCCGCAAGGCTGGAGACTATCTCCGGCATATGACGTTAACCCTAACCCTAACGGCGGTGGCCTGTCCTTGAATATCTCCATGGATGATAATTCTCTGGATTTTGAGCTGGCCTTGTCAGTTGCAGCGCAATTTCATGTAAAAATTTCACATGCGCAAGATACTGTTAAAAAATTAAAAGAATTGTCGGTCATTGGAAAGATACCGCGTTGAAATTGAAAATACCCCGCAGAGAGATCGAGAGCATGACACCGGCTTTTCTTGAATGATAAAAAAACAGTTTTACATTTTGTTTGATTCTTAAGGCTAATCATACAAAAAAGTCATCTTGGAGTAATCCACTTCTTTTTTATTAATTTCAAGAACGGAATCATTCTTGAAATTTATGATAACACTCTCTCTATTATCTTTCTTGTCAATACCATCAATTTTTAGACATCCAATAATAAATATGAATAATGCGAATGCGGAGTTCAGTGAGCCAATTAAGTTCGGTAAAGAATAGCTGAGCCTCCGCTCCGACCCCAAAAGTGAACATGCATGATTTAAAATATGCAGTTGCAGAAATAAACTGAAAAACTGTAACCAGAGCAACTCCGCCCATAGCTTAAAGTATCACAAGAATCGTTGAAATCAAATGTTACAGCGACTGATCCATTGACCGGAGAATTTCTTTTGACGCATCTGGTTTGGCAAGACTTGCCGCCTTGGCGGCCAAGGCGAGATAATTTTCCTTGTTGCTTATAAGATCCTCGAGCACCGTTCGGATTTTCTCGGCATTGAGTTCGGAGTCGTGTATGCATAGCCCGTCTCCCGAGGACAGAAAGTGAATGGCATTGTCCTCCTGATGGTTTTCGGATGCGTGCGGATACGGCATCAATATTGCGAATTTCGCAAAGAATGCGAGTTCCGCAATTGTGCTTCCTCCTGACCGGCAGAAGAGGAAGTCGGCGGCGGAATAGAATATGTCCATTTCTTTAGAGCTTTCTATCGCAAGGTGTGGGAATTTAGCCTTTGAATAGCTTTCGGTGACATTCTCGAGCCCATGGTATCCGCTTATGTGGACTGCCTGTATTTTGTTGTCTGCGGCAATTTTAATCATTGCTTCCGGCAGTGTGGTATTGATTGAGGATGCGCCCTGGCTTCCACCGAAGACGAGTATGAAGATCCTGTCTTCCGTGAATTGTGTCCCGAAAATGTCGTTGATTTTTGCAATCGCTTCCGCTCTGGGGAGTTTTCCCCGTAGCAGTTCCTGCCTGAGTGGCATTCCAGTTACTTTGAACGGACAGTGGAATTTCTGGCTGTTGACCGGTGGGAACGACAGGAATATTGTTCTCGCATATTTCGAAAGCATGATATTCGCCTTTCCTGCTCGCGCGTTGCCGTCGTGGAGGAAGAGGGGAATTCCCATGATTTTTGCGGCGAGCGCCGGGGCGATGCAGTTGAAGCTTCCCATGGCGAGAACGGCATCCGGCTTCAGAATTCTGTACTTTCCCATGGAAATCACGACATCCCTTATGGATAGGATAAGGAAAAGGAATTTGCGGTAGAGCCCGACTGGCGGCTTCGATTGTGGGAGTATCTGGCTTGTAACGCCATATCCGGAGGCAATCTCGGATTGGACTTTTGCATTTTTCCCCGAGAGAAGAAGTTTTGCCTTTCCCGCCCCCGCAATGAATTCCCTGGCGATCGAGAGACCTGGCAGGAAGTGTCCTCCGGTACCTCCACATATAATGACCAGGCTTTTTAGCTTTTCAGCCAATTTGTCCGCCTTTCAAAGATATGCTTCCAGGTCTGAAAGGTTCTCTGTTGTTCTCATAGTCGAGAGGTTTTCTTCCTGCCGCGATGCTGAGAAGAAATCCGGCACAGCATAGGCTTACGAGAAGATTGCTTCCTCCGTAGCTTATGAATGGAGCCGGTATGCCCTTGGTGGGAAGAGCTCCTGAAATAACGCCCATGTTTATGGCTCCCTGCAATGTTATCATTGTCGCTATGCCGAAGCCCAGAAGCATTCCCTGTCTGTCTGCCGCCCTTATGCTTATTGCCACGGCAACCACAAGAAAGATTAGGTATGCGAGAACCACGGCGATCATTGCCAGGTATCCAAGTTCTTCTCCGGCAATGGAAAGAATGAAGTCGGTGTTCGCCTCCGGCAGATACATCCCCTTCATCCTGCTCTGTGTGAAGCCAAGTCCGGTCCAGGAACCAGAACCCAGTGCGAGAAGAGACATCCAGAGCTGATATCCGTCGTCCCGACAGTAGACTTCGGGATCGAGGAAAGTGATGATTCGCGACCATCTTTCCGGATCAAATTTCTTCAGGAAAAATATTATCGAAGGGATTCCAAGCATCACTCCCGGTGCAAGATACCTCATCCTGAGGCCGGCGACGAAAAGCATGAAGAAACAGGTGCCCAAGATGAGAACTGTCGTGCCGAGATCCTTGCCCAGGAGAACGAGCCCGGTGGTCATTCCGCACACGCAGACAAGAGGTATGATTCCCTCCTTGATTTTGTTGAGGGCTTTCTGGTTCACAACGCAGAACTGGGCTATGAACATGATGAGGGCAAGCTTCGCGAATTCGGAAGGCTGGATGCTGAAGCTCCCCACCCTTATCCATCTGTGGGAGCCGTTGATCGAACGGTTCAGCCGGGCTATTATGAGAAGAATGGCGGTTGCCACCAGAAAATATATCGAGTATTCGAGCAGTTTTTTGTAGCCGACCGAATATATCGCGGCGGCACAGAAGATTCCCAGGACTGCCCATGCGAGCTGTTTGACGAAAAGTTTCACACCCAACGCACCGGCGGATGTCGAATAGAGCATCGCAAGTCCGAAAAGAACCATCAAAAGCACGATAGAGGCAAGATAGATTGAGCCCTTTCCTGACGGATGGACTTCAATTCCGGTGGATTCGTCGTTTAACTGTTCTGATGTAAATCTTATGATACCCATTTATCTGTCTTAGTTCCTTACAATTGAACTTCTGTGTTATAATCCCTTATCTTTCAGTGTCAAAGTGTCATCGTTCTTTTCCTTTGGAAAATCACTGTGTCAGAGTGTCAGGGAAAAACCTTTGACTCTTTGATACTATGACACATTGACTCTTTGGTTGCGGCCAACGTCCCCTTGGAATAGATGCCTGAGTCAATATTCTGATACTGTGCCATCCCTGGACCTTTGATCGCGGTTGGTCGCTTTAGAAAAGTATTATATTTTCCGTCACCGAAAATGCAAGACAGAAAACAAATTATAATTTATGAAAGAATTTTTCTTTCATACGTTGAAATAATGTTTCACATATGTATATTATTTGCTCATTTTGCGATTATCTGACTATTTGTCGAAAACATTTAAAGGTGAAAAGTATGGCTGTAAAAATCAGGCTTAAAAGAACAGGTGCGAAGAATAAGCCGTGTTTCAAGATCGGAGTAATGGATGTGAAGTGCCAGCGCGACGGCAAGGCGATAGAGTATCTCGGATATTACAATCCGGTTTCCAAAGAGACTAAAGTTGACATCGAAAGAACCGAATACTGGCACAGCAAAGGGGCGAAACTCTCCGAGACGGTATATTGCCTCTACCGGAAGGCTGGCGGGCAGAAGATTGTGATGGTGAAGAAGTACGCCAAGGCAAAACCGGTGAAGGAACCTGTCAAGAGCGAGTCGGATCAGAAATCCGACCAACCCCAGAAGACTGAATAATCTGAAAACCTAAAAAAAGGAATCTAATCGTGCTGAGCAAAATTATGAATTTTCTTACGGGCAAAGATGTCGAAAGCACTCCAGCCCCGAAAGCTCCCTCGGCTCCCTCCAAGAAGGGTGGGCTGAACGACATCGAGTGCTTTGTTGACTATGTGGTGAGAATCCTAGTGGACAAACCCGAGGGCGTCAAGGTCAGCATAAAAGAAGATGCGGGAAATTCCTCATCTATAATAGAAATAGTGTGTGCCAAGGAGGACATGGGCAAGGTCATAGGGAAAAATGGCAAGACGATCATGGCGATCAGGTCTCTTGCGAGCGGTGCTGGCGGCAGGCTTGGACAGAAAGTCTCGGTCGAGCTAATCGAGTAAGTTCAATTTCGTCACCCCACTCCTTTTCTGAATTTGTGCTGAATTGAATATTTACTTTAAGGACAGGGAGAATGTGAATATTTGCTTGAATATAGATATTGTCACAATTTTTCCTGAAGTGTTTTATGGCCCCTTTTCTGAAAGCATAATGAAAAGAGCGGTGGAAAAGGGACTGGTAGGCATAAACACTGTAGATCTTAGAAATTTCACCGATGACAGGCACAGGACTGTGGATGACAGGCCATATGGCGGTGGCCCGGGGATGCTGATGAAGCCGGAACCTTTTTACAAGGCCGTGGATTCGCTAAGGAGAAAGGACACGAAAGTTCTTCTCATGAGCCCCGAAGGGGAAATGTTCACACAGGCGATCGCCAGGGAGTTGGCGGACGAAACTCACATAGTGATTCTGTGCGGCCACTATGAAGGTGTTGATGAAAGAGTCGGATCGGGACTGGCGGACCGCATCCTGACCATTGGCGACTATGTTATGACGAATGGAAATATCGCGGCGATGGCCGTTGTCGACTCGGTTGTCCGCCTTGTCCCGGGAGTCCTCGGGTGCGAGTCGTCGAAAACAGAGGAGTCACATTCGGCTTTTCTGCTTGAATATCCTCAGTTCACGAGGCCTGAGGTGTTTAAGGGAATGAAGGTTCCGGAACTGCTCCTTTCCGGGGATCATGGAAAAATCAGGGAATGGCGTCTCAGTCAATCGCTCGAGATTACAAGAAAAAGAAGACCTGATTTGTTTGAAAAATATGGAAAGTGGATGAAAAATTCGAAAGACGTGTTAAAATAAAAAGCTTTCAGGTGAAAAATCGTCATCTGATGTCACGAAAACATTTTGGAGGAAGAAAAAATGAATCTGATGGAAAAAATCAATGCGCAGCAGTGCAAAAAGGATATTCCCGATTTCAAGATTGGCGATACGATCCGCGTCCACACAAAAATCATTGAGGGCGAAAACGAGAGGATACAGGTTTTCACCGGAACTGTCATCGCAAGAAGAGGTTCCAAGATAAATGAGTCATTCACTGTCAGAAGGGTTGCATATGGGCAGGGGATGGAAAGGGTTTTTCCACTTAATTCTCCGAGAATAGACAAGATTGAAATCGAGAAGGAAGGGAAAGTCCGTCGCTCCAAACTCTATTATCTCAGAGAAAAAATTGGCAAGTCGGCAAGGATCAAAGAAAAAAACAAGACTGCGGTTAAAGTTAAGTAACCCCCCCGTCCTTCACTGAACTTGTACTGCAAGAGAAACACCAAGAACGATGTTCCTACTGTGACAGCTAAGAAACCTGTCGTAATCACTCTTCACAATCCGATCCTACTCCATGAGAAAAAACTATGGAATGGCGGATTCCGTTTTATCGCCGGAGTTGACGAGGCTGGCAGAGGGCCTCTTGCCGGACCGCTCGTGGTGGCTGCCGCAATTCTTCCTTACGGTAAAAAAACTTTTCCCCCAGTCAATGATTCTAAAAAACTTTCCCCGAAAGAACGGGACAGAATTTATGCAGAACTCATGTCTCTCGGCGGATTCTCATTTGCCGTTGTAAGGGTCGAAGTTGATGAAATTGACCGCATAAACATTTTTCAGGCCGTAGTGAAGGGAATGCGGCAGGCCGTGGAAAAACTGCCGCAGGCTCAGATTGCCCTTGTTGACGGCATATCTTTCAAGGGCATTCCCCTCGAGGCGAGATTTATCATCAAGGGAGATGCGAAATCCGCAAGTATCGCGGCGGCAAGCATCGTCGCGAAGGTTGAAAGGGACAGGATTATGCGTGAATATGCCCTGGAATATCCTCTGTACGGATTCGATAAGAATATGGGCTATGGGACGCAGAAACATCTCGAGGCGCTGGCCAAACACGGTCCTTGCGAAATCCACAGGAAATCATACGCCCCGGTGAGGGATATGATAAGTCCGCAACCAATCCAGCAGGAACTAAGTTTTTACTGATATTGCTGTTCCCTACGCATCAGAAGCTCTGAAATTACTTTTCTCCGTCTTTTTTCTCTTCTTTCTCTATGTCTTTCTTAACGAAATCTACGACATTCTTGAAACGTTTTTCGTTTTCCTTGTCCACGTCTATGAGTGTCTGATGTGCATCGAGGACGGTGTGAGCGGTTTCAATTCTCGAGTTCTCCGATTTCTTCTCGTCCCAGTTGAAATTTTTGCCCGGAACCGCCTCTGAGAAGTTGAAAAGTTTCTGCAGTCCTAGCCCTGTGAGTAGTCTGATGTTGTTTTCGCCCGCGTTGATTATATCCGCAGTGATCCCCAGCTGTTTGACCTTCAGTGCGATCATTGCGAGGATTCCCATAAATGTGCTGTCCATTCCCGAACACTCGGACAGATCCACGTACAGGCCTGAAATCCTGTTGTTGTCGAGGTTCGCTGACACTGCCCTCAAGGGTGGGCTACATTCAAAGTTAGCCCTGCCTTTGACTTTTATGTGGCATTCCTTGTTCTCAAAAGCTAAGAATATTTTTGGTGTGCTCATATTTTCATTCGAGAACCGCCTTGATTCTCCTTACTCCCTGACTTGAACTTTCTTCTTTTAATATTCTGAATTTCCCGAGAACTCCGGTGTCCTCCACATGGGGGCCGCCGCATATCTCCCTGCTGAACCCTTCTATGTTGTAAACTTTAACCTTCTCCCCATATTTGTCTATGAAAAGGCCTATCGCCCCGGATTTTTTCGCTTCTTCCACACTCATTTCTTCACACGTCATCCGCAGGTTCGCCCGGATGGCATCATTGACAATGGATTCGACTTCCCTGATTTGCTCCGGTGTCATCTTCTCAGAATGCGAGAAGTCGAAACGGAGCCTTTCTTCGTTGATGTTCGATCCTTTCTGCGTAGCGTGTTCTCCTAGTACTTTCCTCAGAGCGGCATGCAGGAGATGTGTGGCCGTATGAAGCCTGGTTGTGGCCTCCGAATTGTCCGCCAGCCCCCCTTTGAACTTCTGTTCGGCACCCTTCCTCGAGAGCTCCTGATGCTTGAGAAAAGACTCTTCGAAGCCCTTTCTGTCAACCTTGAAGCCATTTTCCGAGGCCATCTCCTCGGTGAGCTCGATTGGAAATCCATATGTCTCATATAGATAGAACGCGTTTCTTCCGCCCAGGACGCGGTTTGTCACGTGGGCCGGAATCTTCGCTATCGTCTTTTCAAACTCCCTCATCCCCTTCTCTATCGTCTTTCCAAACTGTTCCTCTTCTTTTTTCAGCTCGGCGATGATCGTGTTTTTCTCCCGTTCCAGTTCCAAGTAGAACTGTCCGTAGTTGTCAATCACTGTTTCTGCCATAAGATGGGTGAAAGGATCTCCGATGGAAAGTTTTTTCCCCTCGCGGATTGAGCGTCTGATCAGCCTTCTCAGCACATACCCCTGGTCGACATTTCCCGGTATGATGCCGTCGGCAATCATGAATGTGGCCGCCCTCATATGGTCGGCGATGATTCTTCTGGATTTTTCTGTCTTCGCTTCAGTCTGACTGCCGGAAAGTTCCGAAAGTCTCAGAAGAAGAGGCGTGAAAAGTTCCGTTTCGTAGCAGGTTTTCTTCCCTTGCAGAACAGCCGTCACCCTTTCAAGCCCCATCCCGGTGTCAACGTTCTTCTGGCAGAGAATCTCGAATCCGCCTTCGGCATTTTTGCTGTATTGCATGAAGACATTGTTCCAGATCTCGACCCATCTTGGATCTTCCGGATTGAAATCTGCCGGAGCCAGGCCGTCGCCAGTCCAGTAGAACACCTCCGTGTCAGGTCCGCAGGGGCCTGTCTGGCCTGCCGGTCCCCACCAGTTGTCTTTCTTTGGCCTTTTTGCAATTCTTTTCTCGTTGATGCCCAGCGCTTTCCATATGCCAAATGCCTCTGCGTCAAATGGCGCATCGCCATCGCCGGCGAAAACTGTCACCGCAAGCTTTTCAATGGATATTCCGAGCCATTTTTCGGATGTGAGGAATTCATAGCTGAATTCGAGAGCCTCTTTCTTGAAGTAGTCGCCGAGCGACCAGTTGCCGAGCATCTCGAAGAAAGTGAGATGTACCTCGTCTCCGACCTCGTCTATGTCCACAGTCCTTATGCACTTCTGACAGTTCACGAGCCTTTTGCCGAGCGGATGCGCCTGCCCCGAGAGATAGGGGACGAGCGGATGCATTCCAGCCGTAGTAAACAGGACAGTCGGGTCATTTTCCGGCACAAGGGGGGCACTTTTCATTACAGCATGTCCCCTGTCAGCAAAAAACCCCATATATTTAATGCGTAAATCTGACGCTTTCATAAAAATCCTGCAAATTTCAATGTGGAATGTAGCATGCAAATTGCAGTTTTACGACTTATAAATCTGAAAGTTCAATAAAATTTGAAAGAATCTCGTGTCCGTGTTCGGTTAGAATAGACTCCGGATGGAACTGCACCCCGAAAACGGGAAGACTCCTGTGGCGGACTCCCATGATGACTCCGTCGTCAGTCCGTGCCGTCACCTCGAGATCTGCTGGAACACTCTCTGGATCAATGACTAATGAATGATAACGGGTCGCGATAAATCCGTCTGGAATTCCCTTGAACACAGTTTTTCCATCGTGAAATATCTTGGAGACCTTTCCATGCATCAGATATGGAGCGTGGATTATCCTGCCTCCGAAAACCTCGCCTATGCACTGATGCCCCAGGCATACTCCGAGGACGGGCGTTCCCTTCGATGAAAAATGCCTTATCGCATCGCAGGATATCCCCGCCTCCCTTGGAGTACACGGCCCTGGCGAGACAATAAGAGCCTTGACCGGCATTTTTTCCGCATCCTCCAGGCTTATCTCGTCATTTCTGGCGACCTTTGGAGTGTGCCCCAGCTCGGCGAGATACTGGACGATGTTGTATGTGAAAGAATCGTAATTATCTATCAGCAGGAGCATGTCGCATTTTCCCAGTTTGTTTAGGATTTAGATATTCGGATTTCGAATTTGATTGTGGCGTAAGCTGCTTTGTGTCTTCGTGTGAGATATCCTTTTTTCTATTTTATTTTTTCCCCTTCGGCCTTTTCTTTTGCGAAGCACTTGGGGCATATCCCATGGGTCACATGAATCTTGTGCCCGGTCTTAAACTCCCAGTCATCAATCGAGAATATCATTCCGCACCAGGAACAGATCTTCGGAATTTTTTTCTGTTCGGAAGATTTTTCAGATTTCTTCAGCTTCTCGGTGTCTGTTTCCATAAAAATATAGATTCTGGGTTTATTAAGACACTATGCAAAACGGCCGACATTTTTTAGATGCCGGCCGTCCTAGGAAAACATATCCAACGGGCTTATGTCAGGGCTTCAAAATGGTCACGTCGAATTGGTCTGCTATCGCGGTCGGCTTGACACCCCTGTAATATTGCTGAATTTTCAGATTTATTATTGATAGAGCACCGTAGTCGTCGGCTATACCCTTCGAGGCCTGGGGACTCCAGTTTTGGTTATATACGGTTAGACTGTTATAAACTTCCGGGCGGTACACAAAACCGGTGCTGGCGATGGAAGCTTCGTCAAGGCCAGGGCATGAATAGGTGAAAGTTGTAGCACTCACGCTTAACACCTCGACGTCTGTCAAGTTATAGCTGTCATCCGGGACACCTATGATAGTGACTCTGTCTCCAATGCTTAAAGTGTTGTCGGGAGGAGTTGTCAGCTCTGCGATGTTTGCGAATCTCCTCCGGAATGTGACCGTATTGACAATTTCCGGAATGTGCAAATATGAAAGGACTTGATTGCTGGTGATTGAGCAAAGTTCATTTACAAGGGCGACATGGCTGATGGGGTTTGTCCGGTTGGGAGTAGGAGTCGCATATTTATTGACGAGCCTGAAAACCATATAGATTCTTGATCCAAGATTGTTGGTGAAGAGACAAAGAGCAATGTTTCTTTCGAGCCCGACGATTTCGAAGGATACCGTATTGGCAGGGAGGAAGTTGTCAGTGATTCTTGTCCCTGGGCCAATCTGTCCGAGCACATTTGACCCGCTTTTTTTCGTGTATGTGTAATATATGGCCGAAATTATGCCAGTATTATCTTTGGCGAAAGAGTATGTGACGATGTCACCCTGTCCATTGACCTGGTAGTTGTTCGTCGCATTCACCAGAACACTGCTGTAGTTCTTGACAACAATGTTTTTCTTTTCTGCAAAGGCTGTTACACCCAATGCTAGCACACATACAATCGCGGCACCTAAAACTCGTCTTTTCATCTTTTTTTCTCCAATATTTTAAAAAATTATGATTTAATCAATTATTACTATCCACTTTCAAGATGTTTTTATATAATAAGCAAAAAATATATCATGTTTTTTTAAATAAAACAGATTTATTATACTGAAAAGCGAAAAAAACATTTTTTTTAAAGCGCCTCCTCTACTGGTATGTTGCAGAATTCCGATGCAAGAGGAATTTCATGTTCAAATTTCCTTGGGAGACGCAAAATAGAGACATTGGATTTTTCCACGTTTATCAAAAAATTACATATTTGAATTCAGAAAACCCCGTGGAGGGTCGAATTCTACTCGACCGCGGTCGAGTAGAATTCGACCCTCCACGGGGTTTTCTGAATTCAAATATGTAATTTTTTGA
>CAIQLG010000463.1 GCA_903872565.1 uncultured Lentisphaerota bacterium
CCGCCCTCCGTTATTAGCGGCGGGTTGGAAAACCCGCCCTCCGTTATTAGCGGCGGGTAAGAAAACCCGCCCTCCAATCTTTCTATAAAACATCTGATCTCGTCCCTTACCTTCCTGTAGCAGTTCAACGCGTCTTCTTTGTTTTTTGCGAGTTTAGCAAGTTTCGGTGGATCATCGAATCCCATGTGTATCACCTTGGCCTTTCCAGGGAAAATGGGACAGTTTTCATTTGCGTGTCCGCAGACCGTGACCACATATTCGAAATCAATGTCTTTAAGTTCATCAACGGATTTTGACCTGTGCCCTGATATGTCAACACCAACTTCCGCCATGACCTTGACTGCGTTCGGATTGAGGCCGTGAGTCTCGATTCCTGCGGAATATGCATCAAGAACATCGCCTTTCAGGTTCCTGCACCAGCCTTCGGCCATCTGGCTCCGGCAGGAATTCCCGGTACAGAGGAACAAGACTTTCAATTTATCTTTCATTATTAGTCCTCCCTTGGGTTTTACAGCAAGCTCTGCCGTTTTGTCTTTTGCAAATGTCCTCAACATTCATTTTCAATATCTTCTTTAGTTGGGCACTGTCTTTTTTTGCCGTTTCATCGGTTTCAAGGGAGGCACAGACCCATTCGATGGCCTTCCGGATTTCAGGAGCGGATTTATATGGAAGCCTGTAATGCATCCAGAGACCTTCCTTGCGCCATTCTACAAGCCTGGCGTTCTTCAGTATGAACATGTGCTTTGAGACTGTCGAAGGGGCGAGCCCGAGCAGTTCAATTATCTGGCATACGCAGAGTTCCCTTCCCTTCAGGGCCAGCAGCACCCTCACCCTGTTCTGGTCAGAGAGCGCCTTCGTGATGTTCATGAAATCATGCATGATTTAATCTCCTTTAATTCGCCAATTAACGAAATATATGTTGTGAAACATGGCTGTCAAGGTTGGCAAAGATTAAATTCCTATTTTTAAGTTTTTTAAATATCTTGATCGTATGGGAAATTGTATTTACTTGGACATTGGAAATTGGATGTTGATCATTGGATATTAAAAATATTCAATCATGAATAATCAATATCCAACCGATGAATTCATTCGATGTTGGACGTTGAGTGTTGAATGTTGAATGTTTCGGATTAAGTTCATAAATAAATGGTGTTCGACTTGAAACTATCATCTGGAATTGTAATATTAACCGATTTGATTACTGGAGCTTACTGGTGTCTTTTTCAAGAATTTGCGACCAAATTGTCTTCGCCCCTGTCCTCCTGTGGGTTGGCCTTACCCTCTTGCTTTTTTCAACGGTGTTGTGGGTTAAGGGATCAAGCAGAATAGTTAGGAAAAAGGATTTTTTCCTCCTGATCATCTTTATAATGTTCATATATAATTCCTTCTGGATGGAGATTACAGGATATCCCCAGAACGGTTTTGAACCATTGTCGTTGGTGAGCACAATTCCGACCAGTTGCATTTCCTGGCTTATTTTCTTTGTTTGCCCAGGCAGGAAATGGGCGGATTTCCTGGTATTTTCCTTTTTTTGTCTTATTTCCTCATGGAGCGCGATAAAAAACATTCTCGATGTCCTATGGATTGGGCGTGATCCGATTTTTTGAAACCGATCTTTATCCCTGTTGCGTCCTCAATTTTGCTTGTTTCCATTACCATGACGAATATGTTTCCGCCAAATCAGGCGGGTTACACACATCAGTTTTGAGGCATAAATGTCAAATCAAGATATGGAAAAATCCCCGGGCACGATTTTCAACCGTGCGTTCGTGAGCATGCTCGTGATGGTTGTTTTCGTCGGGCTCGGCGAAAAAATGGCGGAGAGGTTTATCCCGCTATATCTTGGTGCGCTTGGCGCAGGGGCTGTGATAATGGGTTCTCTCAATGGGTTCGACAACATACTTTCCGCACTGTATTCATTTCCGGGCGGCTGGCTAAGCGACCGGTTCGGCCATCGCAGAGCTCTTATAATCTTCACACTGGCCGCCGCCTTCGGGTTTCTGATCGTCATTGTGGTCAAGACCTGGTGGGCTGTATTTGCCGGTTCGCTGTTTTTCATTTCCTGGACGGCCATTTCTCTTCCCGCAATCATGAGCCTTATCAACCGGAATGTGCCGAAGAACAGGAGAGTTCTCGGGATCAGCCTTCATTCTCTTGTGAGACGTTTTCCAATGGCGCTCGGCCCAATTCTCGGAGGAGTACTGATTGGAAGCCTCGGAATAATCCAGGGTATTCGTGTCGCCTTCGCGGCGGCCTTTCTCCTCGCCATAGTTTCCTTCGTCTTGATGTATATCTTCGTAAAGGACGGAAAAGAGGCGATGCAAGCTCCTGTTTCATTGCGGAATTCGCTGAAATATTTTTCAAAGAAACTGAAAATACTTCTTGTTGCCGACATATTGATCCGTTTCTGTGAACAGCTTCCATACGCATTCCTTGCCATATGGGTATGTGTGAATCTGCACATGAGCGAACTTTTCTTCGGATGGCTTACCGCAATCGAGATGTTCGTCGCAGTCGTCGTCTATCTTCCGATCGCCTGGCTTGCCGACCGCGGCAATAAGAAACTTTATGTCGGCATCACATTTGTGTTCTTTACGATTTTCCCGGGATGCCTATATATTGCGGGAAAAATTCCCGAGTGGACGGGGAACAATTCATTGCTTGCTCCTATGCTCGTGATCGCATTTATTGTCAGGGGGCTAAAGGAATTTGGAGAGCCCACAAGGAAGTCACTCATACTGGATCTTGCCCCGGAGGAGGCCAAGGCGGCGACGTTCGGCGCATATTATCTGATCCGCGACGTAATTGTAGGCATAGTCGCATTATCCGCAGGATTCCTGTGGCTTGCATCGCCAGGAATCAATTTTGCGGTTTCCAGTATTCTGGGGCTTGCAGGAACACTGTTCTTTTTTTATTACGGGAGTGACGGCAAGGATAAATAAAATGCTAACCCAACTTCCGCACCCTAAAAAAAGACATGTTGATTATCAAGGACTTAAGTACCACGGTGGCACAACGTCCCCTTCACATCTTTTTAAAAATTGCGGTGTGTTTCGGCAATTTCGTCAAATCAATTCCCATTATTTCGTAG
>CAIQLG010000464.1 GCA_903872565.1 uncultured Lentisphaerota bacterium
CTCCTACGGAGATATTTATTCCCCTCCGCTCATGAAAGACAGAAGAAAAGAACTGAAGAAATAAAACTTGAATTAGAACAGAAAGAATTGAATATTAACGAAGGAAACTATCAGAGTTTTAACAATCACAGGGAAATCCCCTGAAGAATGGTACCCACTAGTACTGGCGCACGAGGAACATCATGTGGACGGCCATAGAATATTTTATAATGCACAAAAGTCGTGGATTGCTGGCTTTGAAATAGGCTATAGTTCTGAAGAATTATGTTTATTCGCAAAGAAATACGTGGAAAAAACAACCTCAGAACGTAATACGGCAGTCGAAAAAAACGAAGCAGCACATACAGGTCCCAATTGGGATACCTGGACAGATCCGGCAAAAGATCTTCCTTAGAATGTAATTAATAAGTACATATATTCCAATGTTTGATTTAATATTTTAACGTATAAGGCTGTTATGATTATAAAATTTGCCCGTCATTATAAATTCCTAACTATCGCATCAATTGTTGTGTTCGTTTCAATAATATTGGTTATTGCCTTTTCCTATGGATGGTATGTCGGAGTTAATTCAGAAAGGCTACGAACTCTAACAGGATATAAAATGCTTGGAGACATGACAACAGATCGTATAAATGAAATATATACTAATTTAAAGACTGATGGTAAACGCGATGACACAGTCAAATTTCTTGAAGAATATTATAAGGTGCTAAATGATAAACGGCCTGAAATAAGGGAGATTATTTATCCTTTAAATGCTATAAAATCTCCATCTGAGGCCAACATTAAGGCCATATATGAGAAAACAGCGATATCACTTTATCAGTCGAATCACATAATTGTATACCCATTTCTTGACAGGCGTTATTGGGACGATGTGTATTATGCATTCACGGAAGGAAGTGTTCAGTGAATGGAACACAGGGGCATCGGGTTCGTATCTATGATCAGGTAACAACGGCAAGGGCGTAATTTCCATTAGTTGAGAGGAAAAGACGGGAATTTTTCTCGCCCGCTCCGCTCAAGACAACGGATCAGTGTCAACGGATCAGTGTAGGTGTCCAAGGAATTCAGCAGGCTCAAAACAGGGTATTTTTTCGTTTTTTCCCGGATTTTGCACGGGCGGAAGATTAGCTTTTGCCTGACCTGTCACTGGTTTTTCTAGAATTTTCCGCCGTCTGAGCAGACCACTCCTGTAGATGACATAGGCGTCAAATCATTCAGTTACGCGGCTTTTCTTGAAACTACCGGAAGATTCTTTCTTTCTTCGAAATACCGGCAATCCAGGTCGAATTCCGGAGTCTTGGATTTGGGGAAGGGTATTGTCTCAGGCGGTCCATTGCAAGCCATGGGAATGCCAAATCCACGATAGACTTCTTCAGGTGTTTTCGCCCCCAGTGTTTCGTGCGGCCTGTTTCCGTTGTACCAGTCAATGTAGAGCCTGACCTCCTGGCGCATCTCGTCCGGATCCACCGGCACAATTATCCTGCACAGATGCTCGGTTTTCAGGGATTTCATAAACCTTTCGATTATTGCAATGCTGCCATATTTTCCGACTGCTCCGAATCTGGGCTTGATCTTTTTCCTCTTGCACCATGACTTGTAGTTCCCGCAGTTGAACTGTGTGCCCTTGTCGCTGATGATGTATTTCGGGGACTTTCCAGTTCTTCTTGCAACTTTTCCGAGCATATCCGTGATTTCCCCGGATTTCGGATTTTTCCTGAAGACGGCGAATTCCACAACTTTTCTCGAAAAGTGATCCAGGATGATTGCAATCCAGAAACAAAACGGCCAATACTGGGGCAGAGCGTTCGGGATCCAGCTTGTCCAGAATCCGGAGGATCCACTAGCCAGGTGTGGCCGGGATGCCGGGACACAATCCTTTTGACGGGTTTTCCGTCCTCCACTTTGTCTTCTCCTGTCGAACCTGCTTCCGGCAGAAATGAGCCTTTCAGAAGGCGGCGTACAGTTGAGTCCGAAA
>CAIQLG010000465.1 GCA_903872565.1 uncultured Lentisphaerota bacterium
GAAAATAATGCATTCATAATTTTCAAAATGCCTTTTTTTATTTCCATTCAAATTCCATGCGTCTTTGCCTTTTCTTAACCCAAAACCAATAATCCACTAATCCAAAAATCCATCAATCCGTCATCCTGTGGGATGACTATGTTTGTTTTTAATTGTCAATGGGTGCTCATATTACTCCAGAATTGTCAGGTTTTCAATATTTGAATGGAAATTATGCTCGGCCTTTGCCGTGTCCTTGTCTGTCAGAGTCTTTATCTGCGGATGGCGGTAGGGTTTCCCCCCTTATAGAAGTAGTATTTCACCCCATAGCAGGCAGGCCATGCACACCGTACATTTCTTCTAGTGATAAATCTAATTTCACAAAAAGGATAAATCTTCATGAAGGCAATTAATGACAGGATAGAGTTGGCAGATATCGAAAGCGTGAAAGATCTGAACAATGAGATTATAGAGAGGGTATCATGAAAACCAATCATAAACTTATTGTCTTGCTTGTTGCAGCGGCCATCATGGCTGTGCTGGCGGTACTAATGTCGTTCTCGACTTTCAGACAAATCAAGGAAGCAGCCGAGGCTCGGAAGCATACATCCGATGTAATACACCATGCAGACGCTTTGCTCTCCGCACTCAAAGATGCCGAGACAGGTGAGCGCGGCTATGCCCTGACTGGTGACGAGGCCTTTCTGGAGCCATATTTGGAGGTGCGCGACAACGTCAAAGGCAACCTTGAGGAATTGGGTAAGCTTACATTTATAAGTGTCGCCCATAAACAACTTAGGGCAATGGTGCCATTGATGGATGCCAAACTGGCGGAACTGGCGCATGTAATTGAATTGCGCCGCAACAACGACATGGCTGCCCTACTGGAGATTGTGCGCGATGGTCAGGGCAAACGCTTGATGGATTCGATTCGTGGCGAGATGAGCATCTTCATACAAATAGAGGAAGACGCGCTGGCTCAGCACGATGCAGCATTACAGTCGGACATGCGCAACATGTTTGCCATCATCGTCACCGTCACCCTGCTTACCATGCTGTGCGCACTTTTATTCGCCTATATGATCTATCGTGACGCACGGCATCAGATCAGCGATCTGCTTCATCTTGAGACACAACGCCTGCTCGAGATTCGCGAGGATATGAATAAGAGACTGCGGCAGGCCAACGACACTTTGCAGGTCAGCCAGGAAAATCTCGCAGTTACTCTTAGCTCCATCGGTGATGCCGTGATAGCAACAGATTCCGAAGGCAATATTACACTTTTAAATCCTATTGCTGAACAGCTCACTGGCTGGACACCGATGGAAGCCATTGGCCGCCAGATAGACGAGATTGTGCATGTCATCAACCAGGAAACCCGTCAGCCCTCCGCTTTCCCGATAAGGGAGACATTGAAAAATGGAACTATTCATTTCCTGACCAACCACACCGTGCTAATCTCACGCAACGGCAGTGAGTGCATCATCGCCGACAGCTGCGCACCTATTCGCGACAGAGACGGCAAGGTGCTCGGTGCCGTGCTGGTGTTCCGCGATATCACCAAGGAATATGTGTCGCAACAGGCCTTGCGCGACAGCGAAGGGCAATATCGGCAGTTGTTTGAAAGCTCGAGCGAAGCCTTGATGGTGCTGATACCGCCATCGTGGACCTTCACCGATGCGAATAATGCGACATTGCATTTGTTCGGGGCCACAAGCAAGGCTGACTTAATCGCGCTCAAGCCAGGGGACATCTCGCCGGAATATCAGCCGGACGGACGCCTATCGGCCGAGAAAGCGCAGGATATGATTTCAATCGCTCTGGATGTGGGTTCCCACACCTACGAATGGGAAAACCGGCGTTTGAACGGTGAAACTTTTCCTTCCGAAGTGCTTCTGACCCGTATGGAGGCGAGAGGACTTGTCTGGCTGCAGGCCACAGTGCGCGATCTCAGTGCTAAAAAGGAGGCGGAAGAAGCAGTGATAAAAGCTGGAACTTTGCAGAATGCAATTTTCAACAGCGCAAATTTCTCAAGTATCGCCACCGATGCGAAGGGCGTCATCCAGATTTTCAATGTCGGTGCCGAGCGCATGCTGGGCTACAAGGCCGTCGAAGTGGTAGACAAGGTCACACCTGCCGACATTTCCGATCCGGTGGAAGTTATTAAGCGCGCCAAGGCATTGAGCAAGGAACTGGACACCCCGATAAGACCGGGGTTTGAGGCATTGGTTTTCAAGGCATCTCGCGGGATTGAGGACATCTATGAATTGACATACATACGAAAAGACGGCAGCCGTTTTTCGGCAGTCGTGTCGGTCACGGCGCTGCGTGATGATCACGGAGCCATCATCGGCTATCTGCTGATCGGCACGGACAACACCGCACGCAAGCAGATCGAAGCAGACCAGAAGAAGCTCGACCAGCGTCTGCGTGACCAGCAGTTCTACACCCGATCTCTCATAGAATCCAACATTGATGCCCTGATCACAACCGATCAGTCCGGGATAATTACAGACACCAACAAACAGATGGAGGCGCTAACCGGCTGCACCCGTGACGAGTTGATCGGCGCGCCATTCAAGAATTACTTCACCGATCCTGAGCGGGCCGATGCGAGCATCAAGCTGGCCCTGAACGAAAAGAAAGTGACAGACTACGAACTCACCGCGCGAGGCAGGTTCGGGAAAGAAACCGTTGTCTCCTACAACGCCACTACTTTCTATGATCGGGACAGGAGACTGCAAGGCGTGGTCGCCGTTGCTCGCGACATCACGGAACGCAAACGCCTGGACCACGTGCTGCATGAAAACAACGTAGAGCTGGAGAACTCCAAGTCTGTGGCGGAAAAAGCCAACCTCGCAAAATCGGATTTCCTTTCCAGCATGAGCCATGAGCTTCGTAGTCCGCTCAATGCCATCCTCGGGTTTGCTCAACTGATGGATTCGGCCTCACCGATTCCGACCGACTCCCAGAAGGAAAGCATTGGCCAGATTCTCCAGGCGGGATGGCATCTGCTGAAATTGATCAATGAAATCCTCGATCTCTCGGTGATCGAATCCGGGAGAGTATCTCTATCGCCGGAATCCGTATCGTTGCCAGAGATCATGTCCGAATGCCAGACCATGATGGAGTCACAGGCGCAACAGCGTGGCATCAGCATGAGCTTCCCCAATTTCGACCATCCCATATTTGTCAGAGCTGATCGGACCCGCTTGAAACAGATCATCATCAACCTGCTTTCAAACGCGATCAAATATAACAAGGAGCAGGGAACGGTTATTGTGAGCTGCACGGAAACCATTCTAGATCGCATCCGCATCAGCGTCGCGGACACGGGCGCAGGATTGTCTCCGGAAAAACTGGCGCAACTGTTCCAGCCATTCAACCGGCTTGGACAGGAAGCCAGCAGTGTGGCAGGCACTGGAATTGGACTGGTTGTGACAAAGCGCCTGGCAGAACTTATGGATGGCGTCCTCGGCGTCGAAAGCACTGTCGGGGAGGGAAGCGTTTTCTGGTGCGAACTCATGCTGGTTGAGGCGCCCAAACTTATAGTCGAGGACGGCGAAGACGAGCCTGTTGTAGCATCAGAGCCTGATGGCTTATCGCGGCACACACTGCTCTATATCGAGGACAACCCGGCGAACATGAAACTGGTCGAACAGCTCATCGCCCGCTTCCCGAACCTTCGTCTATTGACGGCTGTGAACGGAACTCTCGGCATAAATCTAGCCCGCTCCACCCAGCCAAAGGTAATCCTGATGGACATCAACCTACCGGGCATCAGCGGTATCGAAGCCTTGAAAGTTCTACGAGAAGATCCGGCCACCGCGCACATACCGGTCATTGCCCTCAGCGCCAATGCCATGCCACGCGACATTAAGAGGGGGCTGGAGCTGGGATTCTTCCGTTATATTACCAAACCCATTAAGGTCAAAGAGTTTATGGATACATTAAACTTGGCATTGGAGTATGCGGTGGAAAAAAACAGTGTCATCCCGCAGGATGACTGATTAGCTTGTCTTCTCTTAACATTGAATCGTTATAAAAAATAAAAAATAAGGGCGGGGAAAATGAAGAACAATTCGGAAAATCCTTTTTCAAAGGCCAGACTATTGCCGAACATACTGATAGTGGACGACACACCGGCCAATTTGCTGTTGCTGGAGAAAATGCTCGCTGAGCGAGGCTACAAGCCACGACCGGTTTCCAGCGGCAAAGTGGCGCTGGAGGCTGCGCGCGCTGAAGCGCCAGACTTGATTCTGCTCGACATCAACATGCCGGAAATGAACGGCTACGAAGTCTGCAAGCGGCTCAAGGCAGACGTCGCGCTGAAGGATATCCCCGTCATTTTCATAAGTGCACTGAACGAAACTATGGACAAGATGAAAGCTTTCAGTGTTGGAGGAGTTGACTACGTGACAAAGCCGTTCCAATGTGAAGAGGTCTATGCCCGCATACAAACCCATCTGAAGTTGCATCGGCTGGAAAGACTTTACAACGACCTCACACATATGGTTGTGCAGGATCTGCGCAACCCGCTAACAGACATCTTCTGTTTTCTAGATATTCTGGAATGGGACGAGCTCAAAAAACTCTCCTCCAAAACCCAGGATCTGCTGATGACAGTACGTCGCAGGACCAAGGATCTGCTCAACATGGTAAGCTCAATCCTCGATGTGAACAGAATGAGGGCGGGCGAGATAAAACTTGAATTCGAACCGTGTTACCTCGATTCACTCATACAAGCCGTGCTGGACACAAGCCAGCCTTTGCCTGTTGATTGCACGGTGGCATTTGACGCGTCGCAATCGTCCCCCACAGTGATGGCCGACATAGGTTTGATTCGCAGGGTAATCCAGAACCTGCTCAACAACGCCCTCAAGCGCTCTCCCCCCGGCGGTGAGATCAACATTGTCGTAAAAACATCATCCGGCGAGGTCCGCGTGGCAGTCACTGATACCGGCTCCGGTATCGCGCCAGAACATCACAAGGGTATCTTTGAAAAGTTTGGTCAGGTCGAAGACCAGAACAGTCGCATGGGCACCGGCCTGGGATTGACTTTCTGCAAAATGGCCGTCGAAAACCATGGTGGCAAAATCGGTGTCGACAGCGAAGTAGGCAAAGACAGCACCTTCTGGTTCGAGCTTCCCCGCATGAACGGAAGTAAGTGAATTTATAAAAAAGGATGTATAAAATGGAGGACATGTCAGAAAATCCAGTTTTAAATACTAAGCCGTTACTGAACATTCTGATCGTGGATGACATGCCGGTCAATTTGCTGTTGCTGGAAAGAATGCTGGCAGAGCGAGGTTACAAGCCGAGGCCAGTGATCAGCGGCAAGCTCGCGCTGGAGGCTGCACGCGCGGAACCACCCGACCTGATCTTGCTCGACATCAACATGCCGGACATGAACGGTTACGAATTATGCAAGCAGCTCAAGGCCGACACGGCGCTGAAAGATATCCCCGTCATTTTCATCAGTGCGCTGGGTGAAACAATAGACAAGGTGAGAGCTTTCAATGTGGGCGGCGTGGACTACGTTACGAAGCCGTTCCAGTGTGAAGAAGTCTATGCCCGCATCCAGACCCATCTGAAATTGCATCAGCTGGAAAAACTTCGCGACACCCTCACCCACATGGTAGTCCATGATCTACGCAACCCGCTGACAGTAGTCTCGGGTTTTCTAGATATTTTGAAATACGGAGAGGCTCAGAAACTTTCCGCCAACATCCAGGAACTCCTCAAGGCCGCGCGTCGCAGCACCAAGGACCTGCTCAACATGATAAGTTCGATCCTGGATGTCAGCAAAATGGGTGCGAACGAGATGAAGCTCCAATACGAACAGTTTTGCCTCGACATTCTCATACGCACCGTGTTGGACACAACCCAACCATTTCCTGGCGACCGCACAGTGGCATTCGAGGCCTCTGGATCGTCCCTCGCTGTCACTGCAGACATCGTCCTGATCCGCCGGGTGCTCCAGAACCTGCTCAGCAACGCCCTCAAGTACACTCCGCAAGGTGGCGGCATCCGCATTGTCATTACAGCATCGCCACCCAGCCAAGTCCGCGTCGCAGTCACCGATACCGGCCCCGGCATTGCGCCCAAATATCACCAGCGCATCTTCGAAAAGTTCGCCCAGATAGAAGACCAGAACAATCGCATGGGCACTGGACTGGGACTGGCCTTCTGCAAAATGGCGGTCGAAGCCCACGGCGGCAGCATAGGTGTCGAGAGCGAAATCGGCAGAGGCAGCACCTTCTGGTTTACGCTTAAACAACACGAAACAACATTGACAGACAAAGGCGGTACGCATGAATAGCAATTCGGAAAATCCTTTTTCAAAGGCCAAACTATTGCCGAGCATACTGATAGTGGATGATACCCCGGCCAATGTGCTGTTGCTGGTAAAAATGCTCGCAGAGCGAGGCTACGATTTACGGTCGGTTTCCAGTGGCAAGCTGGCGCTGGAGGCCGCTCGCGCTGAAGCGCCAGACCTGATTCTGCTCGACATCAACATGCCTGTAATGAACGGCTACGAAGTCTGCGAGCAACTCAAGGCAGACATGGCGCTGAAACATATCCCAGTAATTTTCATCAGTGCGATGAATGAAACAGGCGACAAGGTGAAGGCTTTTCGAGCGGGCGGAGTGGACTATGTGACAAAACCGTTCCAGTTTGAAGAAGTCTATGCCCGCATACAAACCCATCTGCAATTGCACAGGCTGGAGAAACTCCGCGACGACCTCACCCACATGGTGATCCACGATCTGCGCAACCCGCTGATGGTAATCTTCAATTCTCTGGATATCATAGAGTTTCACGAATCCAAAAACTTCTCATCCGGCACCCGGAAATTCATCACTGCCGCACGTCACGGTGCGGAGGATCTGCGCAATATGATAAGTTCAATCCTCGATGTCAGCAAGATGGGATCTGGCGAGATGAAGCTCCAACTCGAGCCGTGCTATCTTGACGCTCTCGTTCACACCGTGTTCGCCACTGACCAGCCCTTTTACGGCAAACGCACGGTGACGTTCGACGCTTCGGAATCATCACTGATCGTCATGGCCGACATAGGTCTGATCCGCAGGGTGCTACAGAACCTGCTCAGCAACGCCCTGAATTACACCCCAGCCGGCGGCAACATCCGTATTGGCCTCACACTATCACCCGGCGAAGTCCGCGTGGCAGTCACCGACACCGGCCCTGGCATTGCCCCAGAACATCACCAGCGTATCTTTGAAAAGTTCGGCCAGGTCGAAGACCAGAACAATCGCATGGGCACCGGCCTGGGATTGACCTTCTGCAAGATGGCCATCGAGGCCCACGGCGGCAGCATCGGTGTCGACAGCGAGGTCGGCAGAGGCAGCACCTTCTGGTTTGCCCTGCCCCGGATGAAGGGGCTTCCTAAAAGAGGAAAACAACAATGAAAGAACAAGAAAAGGAAATTACAGCATGAAAAGAAATCCTCTGAAAGAATTGGAAAAACTCGGGCAGTCCATTTGGCTGGACTACATCCGTCGCGATCTGATCGCTGGCGGAGAACTTCGGCGTCTTATCGATGAGGACGGATTGCGGGGCATGACCTCTAATCCGTCCATTTTTGAAAAGGCAATTCTGGAGAGCCGCGGTTATGATGCGGACATTCGCTTTATGACTCTTGATGGGAAAAGTGCCGATCAAATCTATGAAACTCTCAGTCAGCATGATGTGCAAAGCGCCGCCGACGAGTTTTATGCGCTGTATGAAAAGACGGATGCCAGGGACGGTTATGTCAGCCTGGAGGTAAATCCCCACCTGGCGCATGACACCAAAGGCACGATTAATGAAGCCCGCCGGTTGTGGAGCAAGTTGAACCGGCCTAACGTTTTCATCAAGGTGCCGGCTACAACCGAAGGATTGCCCGCCATACAGCAGCTCATCAGCGAAGGAATCAATGTCAACGTGACTCTGCTTTTCAGCCTGCTGCGTTACCGGCAGGTGGCGAACGCCTACATTGCAGGCATCGAAACGCGGATAGCCCAGGGAAAATCAGTGAAGAATGTTGCCTCGGTTGCAAGTTTTTTTGTCAGCCGCATTGATGCGATGGTGGATCCGTCGCTGGAAAAAATCATTGCACATGGCGGATGGGAGGCGGATGTCGCGAAAAAGTTGCGTGGGCAGGCAGCCATCGTCAGCGCGAAAATGGCCTATCAAATCTACAAGGAATTTTTTTGCGGCGGACGGTTTGATAAACTTCTCAAAAAGGGCGCCCTTGTACAGCGGCTGCTCTGGGCCAGCACAGGCACCAAGAATCCCGAGTACAGCGATGTTAAATACATCGAGGCTCTGATCGGGCCGGACACTGTCAACACTGCACCGCTGGAGACTATTGATGCCTACCGCGATCACGGCGATCCCAAGATCCGGCTGGAGCAAGACATTAAAGAATCAGTCCCGGTCTTGGAGCGATTGTCGGAACTTGGTATCAACATCAATAAGATTACCCAACAACTTGAGGAAGAAGGCGTTGAGAAATTCAATAAGCCGTTCGACAAGCTGATGGCAACCTTGGGAAAAACTTCACCACAGCATTAGACAAGACAGCTTAATCAATGTAACTTCGTCGTGTGGTAAGATCGACATTTAGACACGATAACCGGATAAACAGGATTGGAATATTATTAATTAACATCCGAATGCCACTAGGTTTAGGCTCATCTCAGAGTAGCGCGGGTCTATCTGACCCGCAACTCTCGGGTCAATAGACCCGAGTTACTTCAGAGGAAACCCTTAACTTAGTGCCATTCATTAACATCCCGATAATCCTGTAAATCCTGTCAAAAAAAGGTAACACGTTCCGGCAGAAGCCGGTTAAATATTTCCAAAGGGAGCCATATCATGGAAAAAAACAAAATGAAAGTAACGAGGAAGCCGTTGACACACGAACTGCTCGAAAAGATGGATGCCTACTGGCGTGCCGCGAACTATCTGTCGGTCGGGCAAATCTATCTCTACAACAATCCGCTCTTGAAGAAACCTCTCAAACTGGAGCACATAAAACCGCGCTTGCTCGGTCATTGGGGCACCACGCCGGGGCTCAATTTCATTTATGTCCACCTGAACCGCGTCATAAAGGAACACGACCTCAATGCCATCTACATCACCGGGCCGGGCCACGGCGGACCTGGGATAGTTGCAAATACATACCTGGAAGGCACATATAGTGAAGTGTACCCGAACATATCCCAAGACGAGGAAGGTGTCAGGCGGCTGTTCAAGCAGTTCTCTTTCCCGGGAGGAATTCCGAGCCACGTTGCGCCGGAGACCCCTGGATCGATTCACGAAGGTGGAGAGCTGGGCTATTCCCTTTCCCACGCCTTCGGGGCTGCATTCGATAATCCCGATTTGCTCGTGGCATGCGTCGTAGGAGATGGCGAAGCGGAGACAGGACCGCTCGCAACCAGTTGGCATTCGAACAAGTTTGCCAACCCTGTTCACGATGGAGCAGTGCTGCCTATCCTGCACTTGAACGGCTACAAGATCGCTGGCCCTACAGTGCTGGCCCGCATTCCCCACGACGAGTTGGAAGCGCTCTTCCGCGGTTACGGTTACACTCCGTATTTCGTGGAGGGCGACGATCCGATGGAGATGCACCAGCTCATGGCCGCGACACTCGACACAGTGGTTGCCGAGATCCAACGCATACAGGGCGATGCCCGCCAGAACGGATTCAAGGAGCGTCCCAGTTGGCCAATGATCATCTTGCGATCGCCGAAGGGCTGGACTGGTCCGAAAGTGGTGGACGGCAAGGCAACCGAAGGCACGTTCCGCTCGCATCAAGTCCCTATGGGCGAAATGAGCCATCCTGGGCACGTGAAGATTCTGGAAAAGTGGTTGAAGAGCTATCGCCCGCAGGACCTGTTCGACAAGACTGGCAGGCTGCGCCCCGAACTCGCGGAACTCGCACCGAAAGGCGAGCGCCGCATGAGTGCCAATCCACACGCCAACGGCGGACTCCTGCTGCATGATCTGCTCCTTCCAGATTTTCAAGATTACGCTGTCAAGGTACCAAGGCCCGGTGCAGTGGAAGTCGAAGCCACCCGCGTCCAGGGCCAGTTCATCCGCGATTTGATGAAACTCAACCCCGCCAACTTCCGTGTATTCAGCCCGGATGAGACTGCCTCGAACCGCTGGAGCGCCCTGTTCGAGGTGACGAACCGTTGCTCGACGGCGGAAATAATTCCGGGCGACGAGCATGTCGCGCCCGATGGCCGCGTGATGGAAATGTTGAGCGAACACCAGTGCGAAGGTTGGCTCGAAGGTTATCTGCTCACTGGCCGCCATGGTTTCTTTTCCTGCTACGAAGCCTTCATTCACATCATTGATTCGATGTTCAACCAGCATGCCAAGTGGCTCAAAGTGTCAAATCAAATTCCTTGGCGGCGGCCAATCGCCTCTCTAAATTACCTGCTCTCGTCACACGTCTGGCGCCAGGACCACAATGGATTCAGCCATCAGGATCCGGGCTTCATAGACCATGTTGTGAACAAGAAGGCGGAAGTCATCCGTGTCTATCTGCCACCCGATGCCAACACTCTGCTCTCTGTGACGGATCACTGCCTTCGCAGCCGCAATTACGTGAACGTCATTGTCGCCGGGAAGCAGTCCGCTCCGCAGTGGCTCACCATGGATGCAGCCATCAAGCATTGCACGGCTGGAATTGGCATATGGGAATGGGCCAGCAATGACCATGGCAGTGAGCCGGATGTCGTCATGGCATGCGCTGGCGATGTGCCAACCCTCGAAACCCTGGCCGCAGTCGAAATTCTTCGGATACATTTTCCAGAATTGAAAGTTCGGGTGATAAATGTGGTTGACTTGATGAAACTACAGCCGCGGAGCGAACACCCGCATGGTTTGAGCGACAAAGATTTCGACGTGCTATTCACGACTGACAAGCCGATTATATTCGCGTACCACGGTTATCCCTGGCTGATTCATCGGCTCACATATCGCCGCACCAACCATAAAAACCTCCATGTGCGCGGCTACAAGGAAGAAGGCACGACCTCGACTCCGTTCGACATCGTGGTAATGAACGATCTCGACCGCTTCCATCTGGTAGCCGACGTCATTGACCGCGTGCCTGCCCTTGGCCCGCGCGCCGCCTACGCCAAGCAGGCGATCCGCGACAAACTCATCGAGCACAAGCAATACATTGCTGAACACGGTGTGGATATGCCGGAAATTCGGAATTGGAAATGGGGAAATAAGTGAAGAAACATATCTGTATCATTTTTGTAGCTCCGTAAGTTACGGATCAATATAACGAAGACAGCGCCGTCCGCTCAAGCGGGCGGCGCTGTCTGTGTTTTAAGAACATATGCTTTTAAAGATGGCATTATATCCATTAAACGCAATATTGCGATTGTAATCGTCAAATATTATAATATTTTATGATTATAATCCAAAAACATGCGACAAATGCGGAATCCAAATCTAAAAATCAGGCCATGAGATTGTTTGATAAAAAGAAAATCCCGCTAATTATTATCTCAATTCTTGTTATTTTATCCATGATTGCACTATGGCTGACGTTTATATTAACATTTGATAAGCCTAAACACATTCGTAAAGCAAATGAAAAACAGGCTGACTATTTGTTCAACCAGTTAAAGACTGCAAAAAAGGCAAAAATTACTAAAGATTCATATAATAAGGATATCATTGAACATAAAATTTATGAAATCTCAGATTTGTCGGAAATTAACAGCCTAATTGAAAGCCTAAGATTTGAATATGTTTCAGATTATTGCTTGTGTTTGGGAAGTATCAACCTCGAATTCTTTCTGGAAAGTGGAGAAACTGTAAAAATAAACTATGCTCGTGGACATTATATAAAATTTAATGGTCCAGGATTTATTCAAGGCATTCCAACCAAGGAATTTGAAAGGCGTATTACTAAAATTCTTAATACAAAACCTTCCAAAATTGAAACAGGGAAACATCTTGAAATATTTCCAACGTTGAACAAAGAAGACAGCTTCGAGCTACTTAGAGCTGGAGGTTATCTTGAGGGCAATAAATCCTATATCTCGCCAGAGAAAAAAGAATATGAAAAGAAAATGGACAAGTAAATGATCAACTTATTAGCTTGTTGCTGTTGCAACTTATCCTGCTAATAATTAGGTATCTATAACTCATATTTAGATGCCTCTACATCCAGAGTCTCTATTGTTATTCCAACCGTTAAACGTAATCGTTAAGCTGGGTAGTTCGAGGCTAAAAAGTAGACCCGGTCTCGCCGAGACCGGGCATGTCTGGTTTCGGACTTCGGCGAGCTCAGTCGAGCCGCGAAACCAGACCTACTCCTGCAAATTATGCAGGACAGGCATGAGTCAGCTATATACCCCATCTTAACGGTTACCGTTAAGATGGAATGCGTATCTTCATATTGCTCACTGCTTCCAGCATATCCCGGAGGGATTATAGCGATTAGCCGGGGGTAAGCACATTCCGTGCGACACCCCCGGAATCTAAAGTCAAAATGTTACGACCCCGGCAGGGTGTCGTAGAAAATTCAAAATGCTTTCTACCAATCATTTTATTCGCTGCATTTTTCTGGCACCACCTCCGGGGTGCATAATTTTTTCTTCCTGATCCGGTGGTGTCGGCCTTGTTCCTCGACCTCAACCACCGGCTAATTGCTGTCAATCCTCCGGATTGAAAAAAATAAATTGCATTGAACATCAAATTTAGGATTTGATTGCAGTGGTGGGAGTTCATCCCATATGAAAGCAGGGTTTCACCCCATAGCGAGCTGTCCGGCCACGTCTTATACTACTACCAAGAACAACCCTAATGACAAAAGGAAGGAGGCGGGACCATTAGATGCTGACAACCTACTCCGGAAACAAACGACCGGTGGAAGGAGTGACAGAACGAACAATAAATTTACAAAACAATCAAAACAGACGAAAAGGAAATTACAATGAAGACTCTAATCTCGATTTTTATGATGCTGGCTCTTATCACTATAACAGGATGTTGGAACACAAGCAACCAGGGCGGTACCGCTCCGGTAAGCGAAGAATTCAGCATTTCCGTCCCGTCGTCCACCACGGTCAAGCAGGGCGAGGAAGCAATGATTGTCGTCTCTCTCAAGAGGGGTGTTGATTTCAAGCGTGACGTGCAGCTGGACCTCACTGCGACTGGGATCACTGTGGCGCCGAAAAATATTCTGGTCAAGGCGAGCGACAAGGCTGAGATGCAAGTCAAGATCACAGTGGCCAAGGGCGCTGCCATCGGCAATTATCCTGTCTCTGTCAAAGGAACACCTACAACCGGATTGGCAACATCTACAGAATTCACTATCAATGTTGTAGCTCCGTAGGTTACGACTCAATATTTTAAAAGCAGCGCCGTCCGCACAGGCGGGCGGCGCTTTCAACAACAACTAAAAAATCAAACAGGAGAAAGAAATGAAAAAAACAATCATGCTCGCGGTTATGGTTATAGCCACAGGAATCATTGCAGGATGCTCGTCGCTTCCAGAACGTTACAACATGACCGGCACCTGGAAATACACATTTGAAGAAACCGGCAAAAGCGTAGTTCAAGACGGGTCAATGACTTTGGCACAGGAATCTTACAAGCTGAAAGGCAAATGCAGTGACGCCTTTGGCGAGTTTGATCTCACAGGCACCATCACCGAACAAAGTACGAAGTTCATGATTGATGGAAGGCGCAACGACGGCAAACGCAATTTTCATCTGACTGCCACGATGTCCTCCGACAATGAATTCGAAGGTACTTATACTACCAACCAGAACACATCAGGCACTATGAAGGGAAAGAGAATCGGAGTAGCCGCCTATTGAACCTTTCTGATTACCAGAACTGACGTGCGGATTTTGAAAGACTCGAAAATCTCAGGAAAATGAAAAAATAAGGAAATAAACATGCCAGAATTCGGATCACCCTTTTCAGGATTGGCAAACGGCAGGAAGCTGACGGATGAGGAACTCGTGAGAGCAATTCGTTTCATGGTGGCAGCAGAGTACGAAGCAATTCAGTTGTACATGCAGCTTGCCGAGTCAACCGAGAACAAGCTCGCGGTGGAAGTGCTCAAGGACATAGCAGACGAGGAACGTGTGCATGCCGGTGAGTTTCTCAGATTGCTCCGCGTACTTGCTCCCGATGAACAACAGTTCTATGACAAAGGGGCGGAAGAAGTGGAAGCCACCATGAAAAAATATTGTGTAAAAATCAAATCCGTCAGACACATCACTCACGATGTGTTGCAGATTGACATTGAGAAGCCTCAACATTTCTGCTTCCTGCCAGGGCAGGCCACAGAAATATCTATAAATAAAGAAGGTTGGCAGGACAAAAAGAGACCATTTACTTTTACAAACCTGCCGCATGAGGATTATCTCCAGTTTATCATCAAGACATATCCCTCGCACAAAGGCGTTACCAACGAACTTCTGAAATTAAAGAGGAATGATGAATTGATTTTGCATGGTGTATTTGGCACAATTGCTTATAAGAAAGAGGGGCTTTTCATAGCTGGAGGTGCAGGTGTTACGCCGTTTATTGCCATTTTAAGGTATCTCCAGTCGAAAAATGAAGTTGGAGACAACACCCTCATTTTTGCCAACAAGACAAAAGATGACATTATCTTGAAGAGTGAATTTAAAAAAATATTAGGTAAGAATTTCATCAATATCTTGTCGGATGAAGAAGTAAAAGGGTATTCACACGGGTTTATAACAGAAAAATTTCTAAAAGCAAATATAACCGACTTCGATAAAAATATTTACGTATGTGGCCCTCCTCCAATGATGGATGCAACAGAAAAGTTTTTATCCAATTTACATGTGGATGAAAAATTAATTGTCAAAGAAATATTTTAGGTGAACCAAATGAAAGGCACATACCTAGGCCACCTTTCCCACGGCGACCCAATGTACAGTTATATCCAAGGGCATATCGCCCCCCAACTTGGGGTTAACTCCTCCGACGCGGTCTACAGGGTCTTCAAGTTCACCTACTCCCAGTCCGTCTATCTCTATGAAGAGCAGCAGTGTAAGGTACGCATTGTGGCAAAATTCCATGAAAACCATCATCCTGGCTTGCCATTGCTCCCTCAGAAGACCGGAGAGAAGGAGTATAGCGACCTCCTATATGTACGCAGTCTGGGCTTTACATCCACACCGCACCACGTTGTCAGGCCCCTGGGGTACAACCCGGGCATCGGCAACGCCCTCCTGATGGAGGCTCTGGAGGGTGATCGATTATGTTCGGTGATCAACAACGCCATTTTTCAGGGCAACCGCAACCGCCTCTATCGCAAGCTTGCCGCCCTGGCCCACTTCCTTGCCGCTCTGCACAATCGCACCGCCGGTGACTGGAGAGTCAACCACGGGGAGACCCACGACTATGCCGGCAAGCTCATCCATTCCCTGGTTACCAAATGGGGCATGGGGTCGGAGGATTCAGGAGAACTCTACTTTCTGCGCGATAAGTGGCAGACCAAAAGCTGCATGTGGGAGGATCGGGCCGTACTGGTCCACGGCGATGCCACCCCCTCGAACTTCCTGTTCGGCCGCGACTGTCACACCATGGCCATCGATTTCGAACGCATGAAATGGGCTGACCGCGTCTTCGATCTGGGCCGACTGTGCGGCGAACTCAAGCATTTCTTCTTCCGTGCTACGGGCGATGCCCACGCGGCCGAGTCTTTCATCGGCCATTTCCTCTGGGAATACTGCTGTCACTTTCCAGACCGCATGAGAGCCTTCAAGTCCATCACCAGGCGCACACCCTTTTACATGGGAATCACTCTGCTACGCATCGCCCGAAACATCTGGATTGACTGGGAATACCGATGGCGGTTGGTTCGTGAGGCCAAAGCCATCCTGGGAGGAGCATTGCCATGATCATCAAAGCCATTCTATTCGATATCAATGGCACCCTGATAGACATCAACACCGACGAGGCCAACGAGGAAATCTACCGTGGGATAAGCCATATTCTTACCTATCAGGGCATATTCATGCACCGCTGGGAAGTCCGAGACGAGTATTACCGGATCATGGACATCCAGCTTAAAAGTAGCCAGGAAAAATACCCCGAGTTCAATGTAGTTGAACTCTTCCGGGAGTTTCTCAAACGGCGGTTCTACGCACTGGGAAGCATCTCCTCCGACAAGCTCGAATGGCTGCCGTTGTTCCTGGCCGAGGCCTACCGGGGCATCTCTCGCAACCGGCTGCAACTCTATCCCGGAGTATTGGACGTCTTGACCGACCTGCACCACCGTTACAAACTCGCTGCCATCTCCGATGCCCAGAGCGCATGGTGTCTGCCGGAGATGCGCGCCGTTGGGATCGACGGGTATTTCAACCCCATCATCGTTTCCGGAGATTTCGGCTATCGAAAGCCCGACCCCAGGCTCTTCATGGCCGCACTGACTGCGTTAAGTGTGGCTCCTGAAAACATTCTGTTCGTGGGCAACGACATGTTCCGGGATGTGTATGGAGCTAGACAGCTCGGTATCAAGACTGTGTTTTTTTCCTCCAATCAGGGACGGAAGCAGGCGGAGGGCGTGAAGCCGGACTACATCATCTACCAGTTTCCCGAGATGAGGCAGGCCGTCGATTTCTTCGAGCGCCAATGAACAGGGGCCGAACAGTTCAGGTGCCGTAGTTCAGGGTGGGCATATCCGATAATTTCGGAACTCCTGCCCCATGGAAATTCCTGTTGTTGCAATTTGTCGGTCTCGGGGTCGGAATCGGTATCGGGATCTAATATTGTTCCCATACATCGATTCCAACCTGTCACGCCATAGCCCCGAAGGGCGACGGCGGATTCCGATAGCGACGCCGACCCCGATTGAAACAAATCCCATATATGCATTTTCCACAGAATTATATTTTTTTTCGTACGGGTAAGAAAGTCGGAATTTGGATACAAGGTCGGGTTTCACCCCATAGAGAAGTCGGGATTTACCCCATAGCGAGCGGTCAAGCCACGGTCTATACTCATATCGGTTATTTTGCCGTGATTTGGGGCAATACACAATTTGAAGCGGCCTCTGACCACGCGGACAAAACGGTGTCTTATAATGTCTTATAAAGGATATGCTGTCATGAGAGTCAAGAAGAAGGTTCATGAGAAAATTGTCGTGGAAACTGCGAATATGGATGGCCATGCCGGACAAAGTGTTTCAATCTGGATGGCGACCGCGGCCTTGCCAACGTTTTCAGCCCTAACCAAGAGCGAACACGCCGACGTTTGCATTGTTGGCGCCGGCATCGTCGGGTTGACCACTGCGTACTTGCTGGCGCGTGCTGGGAAGTCGGTCGTGGTGCTAGATGATGGGCCGATAGCCTCGGGCGAAACGGAACGGACCACCGCTCATCTCTGCACCACTTTGGACGACCGCTACTTCGAACTGGAACGGCTGCACGGCGCCAAGGGGGCGCAGTTGGCGGCGCAAAGCCACGCCGCGGCCATTGACGAGATCGAACGCATCGTCCTTGAAGAGAAAATTGACTGTGACTTTGAGCGTTTGGATGGCTACCTTTTCGTGCCACCGGGAGAATCGCCCGATCTTCTCGAAAGGGAATTGGCCGCCGCACACCGGGTGGGTTTGAACGATGTCCGCATGGTCGCGCATTCCCCCCTCGTTTCATTCGATACCGGCCCGACGCTGCACTTTCCTCGGCAGGCACAATTTCACCCATTGAAATACTTGGCGGCTCTGGCACGGGCCATCATCCGGAATGGCGGACACATCTACACCCAGACGCATGCGACCAAGATCGCAGGAGGAAATCCCGCGCGTATCGAAACGCAAGATGGGCTGGCAGTCACCGCGGAGGCGGTCGTGGTAGCCACCAACACTCCGGTGAACGACCTGTTGGCCATGCATACCAAGCAATCGGCCTATCGCACATTTGCGATTGGCGCAATCGTACCCGCAGGTTCGATCAGCAAAGGATTGTATTGGGACACGCTTTATCCCTATCATTACATACGCCTGCAAGCGCTTCCGGCAGAACCATCCTCGCCGACTCCCAGTGACTTGCTTATTGTGGGTGGCGAGGATCATAAGACAGGCCAGGCCAATGATGCGGAAATGCGCTATTCGCGACTGGAGGAATGGGCGCGAACGCGTTTTCACGTTTTGATATCGAGCCGGTGTTCGCCGCCTCGCTTGGGCAGGTGCATCGCGCCGCCTTGCGCGATGGTCGGTCCGTCGTCGTGAAGGTGCAACGCCCGAACATCCGCCATCAAATTGCGGAGGACTTCGAGGTGCTCGAGGAGATTGCAGGCTTCCTCGACGGCCACACTGCGCTAGGCCGTCGTCATCGCTTTCTCTCCACTCTCCAGGAGTTCCGTCTGACGATACAGCAGGAACTGAATTACGAGCGAGAGGCTCACAACCTCATCGCGCTCGGCAAAAACCTGAAGGATTTCAAACTTATCCAGGTGCCACAGCCCGTGCCAGATTATTACTCGCGGTCCGTCTTGACCATGGAGGAAGTGCAGGGGCGGAAGATTACCGCGCTCGGCCCGATGACCATGCTCGACCTGAAGGGCGCACCGCTGGCCGAGGAATTGTTCAGGGCCTATCTGCAGCAGGTGCTCGTGGACGGTTTGTTCCACGCCGATCCGCATCCCGGCAACATTTTCATAACGGACGACGGGCGTATCGCCCTTATCGACCTCGGGATGGTGGGACACACGGGACCCTCCATGCAGGAGAATCTGCTGAAGATCATGCTTGCCATCAGCGAGGGGAACGGCGAGGCCGCCGCGGAAATCGCCATCCGCATGAGCGAGAGACTGGAGAGATTTACGGCGCCCGAGTTTCGCCGGCGCATCACGCAGATGGTGTCGTTGCGGCGGGATCAGGGGTTGGAGCAGCTAAACGTCGGCCGCTCCCTCCTCGAAGTAAGCAGCGTCGCCCATGAAAACGGCCTCATTGTGCCCAGCGAACTGGTGCTGATTGGAAAAACCATGCTGCAACTCGATGAGATTGGCCGGGTACTTGATCCGACGTTTG
Organism: uncultured Lentisphaerota bacterium; assembly: GCA_903872565.1. Lineage (GTDB taxonomy): Bacteria > Verrucomicrobiota > Lentisphaeria > Victivallales > GWF2-50-93 > CAIQLG01. The sequence goes on from CAIQLG010000465.1 coordinate 19,040, forward strand.
ATCCCAACGCCTCCATACGCCGCAATGTCGCCGCACTGATGACCCAGCGCATGCGTAAAGATCTCACTCAGGGCAGCATCTATAGCTCGCTGCTCGAGATAAAGGAATTTGCAACCGGCCTGCCTTCCCGGCTCAACCGGATCATGGATACGGTCACCAATTCCGAGTTGGAGGTCAAAGTCACGGCCACCGACGCCAAGATGGTGATGTACGGCATGCAGAAGATCGCCAACCGCATCACCATGGGCATCGTGCTGGCCGGCATGATTATCGGCGCGTCGCTGATGATGCGCGTGCCGACCCCGTTCCAGCTCTTTGGCTACCCACGGCTGGCCATCCTTTTCTTCATCGCGGCCGCAACCGGAGGTTTCTGGTTGGTCATCAGCATCTTCGTCTCGGACTACAAGGGCCGGAAGAAGTATACGCATTGACCATCGCGGCAGGTGAAGATGTTCATGTCCTGCAGCCTCAGAACGGAAATCAAAACTAATATTTTTCATAAGTTATCAGTTTCTTTCACGGTGGGGTTTTATCCCATGGGAAAGCAGGGTTTCACCCCATAGCGAGCGGTCCATCCACGGCCTACAGTACTTACCAATGAAAAGTTTTCAGGCATTGAGCCATCACAAAATAGGAGACAAAATGATGAAAGATGACAAGATTGAAAGTGCCTCACCGCATGTCCTAGCGCCCCTGCCATATGCGGATGACGCGCTGGCCCCAGTAATATCAGCAAATACGATTAACTTCCACTATGGCAAACATCACAAGGGATATGTTGATAACCTGAACAAGTTGGTGGCAGGAACGAAGTTTGCAGATATGTCTCTGGAGAAAATTATTTCCGAAACTGCCGGTAAAGCCGACAAGACAGCGATCTTCAATAATGCGGCGCAGTCATGGAACCACACGTTTTACTGGCGCAGTCTGACGCCGAAGGGTGGTGGTGAACCACCCGCTGTGCTGGAGAAAAAGATCAAGGCTTCCTTCGGCACCTTGGATGCATGCAAGAAGGAGCTGGCGGCTGCGGCAATGGCACAATTCGGCAGCGGCTGGGTATGGCTGGTGCTGGATGGAGACAAACTCAAGGTGGCCAAGACCGGGAATGCAGACATGCCTATGACCACTGGGATGAAACCGTTGTTGACCATAGATGTTTGGGAACACGCCTACTACTTGGATTACCAGAACCGGCGAGCCGACTATGTCAATGCAGTACTGGATAAATTGATTAATTGGGATTTCGCAACGGAAAACATTGGCTGATGATTGCCTATGAAAGACCGCAGGCCTTGTCATTCTGGGAAGTAGGAAAAAGCAAGAGGTGGAAGAAAATATCAAGAAACGCAAGAACATCAAAAAAGGAGGAATGAAGATGAAACGAGTACATAGCAACAAGTGGATGTTGATGAAAATCGCTGTGGTTATCGGCTTCGGAACGCTTACCGCCGGCTGAGCGCTTTCGCATTGCGACAGGACCGTCGGTTCTGTCAACCCAGGAGAGAAGGCGGTTATTGAGAGGGGTGCTACAACTCTACAAGCTCCCCAAAAAGAAGTCTTAAAATTCAACAGGACATTCGATAAGCTGATGGAGAACCTGATACAATACTATGTTGGACAGAAATAAAAAAGGAAAAGATTATGAGTGTAATCATTGTAAAAGACGGTACGCAAATTTATTACAAGGACTGGGGCGCAGGACAGCCTGTGGTGTTCAGCCACGGTTGGCCCCTCAACTCTGACAGCTGGGAGGTTCAGATGGTGTTCCTCGCCTCCAATGGCTATCGGTGCATTGCACATGACCGTCGCGGACATGGACGGTCGAGTCAGCCTTGGAATGGCAACGATATGGACACATATGCAGATGACCTCTCGGAGCTTATTGAAACGCTCGATCTGAAAGGTGCCTTCCTAATTGGCTTTTCCGCGGGAGGTGGCGAAGTTGCCCGCTATATCGGCCGCCACGGCATGAAAAGGGTAGCCAAGGCCGCATTGATCTCCGCCGTCCCACCGCTGATGCTGAAAACAGCGGCCAATCCCGGTGGTCTGCCTATTGAAGTTTTTGACAAGATTCGCCTCGGTTCAATCACCGACCGCTCGCAATTCTACAAGGATCTCGCAAGTGGCCCGTTCTTCGGTGCCAACCGATCTGGCTCCAAGGTTTCACAAGGCATGATCGACTCGTTCTGGCTCCAGGGGATGCAGGCTGGTCACAAGAACACTTTCGACTGTATCAAAGCTTTCTCCGAGACGGATTTCACCGAAGATCTCAAGAAGTTCGATGTGCCGACGCTGATCATTCACGGCGACGACGACCAGATTGTGCCGGTTGGCGCCGCGGCTCTTTGTTCATCGAAGCTGATCAGGAACGCGACCCTGAAAATTTATGCCGGTGCGCCCCACGGCGTCGCCTACACACACAAGGACAAGCTGAATGCGGATCTGCTGGCGTTCCTGAAGACATAATATATATTTACTGGAAACTCTTGGAGTGCAGGCTTTTAGGCTGCAATAATCGCGTCATGATAGTAGTTCAAATAAAAACTTAAAAGAAAGGATGGCAAATATGTTGTACACAATTGCAATTGTTTTGATTCTGCTCTGGCTGTTGGGAATGGTTTCATCATACACGATGAATGGTTTTATCCACATCTTGATCGTCATCGCCATTATCGTGGTTCTTGTGCGTGTAATAACCGGCAGAAAGCCGGTTTAATTAGAAGGAGTATTCTGTATGAACAAAGGAATTTCAGCTGCGTTGTTGGTCGTCGGAATTTTGTTAACCATCTGGGGCTTCAGCGCCTCGGAGTCGTTCAGTTCCGATGTGTCGCGCTTTTTCACCGGATCACCTACCGACAAGGCCATATGGCTGCTAGTCGGTGGAGTCGTCGTAGCCATTGTCGGACTATTCAATCTGCTTCGCTTTCCAAGGGAAAATTGAATTCGGTAGATCATGAAGAAAAGAGAAATGAAGTCTGTGGTCATTTTCGGAGCTGGCATAGGTGGATTAAGTGCCGCCCATGAATTAGTCCAACTGGGGTATACTGTTTCAGTATATGAAGCTCTCGATCAGCCGGGTGGATTTTTTAGAAGTTCCCGGCTCAGCCAGAACAATATGCCTGCCGAATATTCCTGGCATGGCATGGGCCCCTGGTATCATAATGCTTTTGATTTAATGCAGAAAATTCCTTTCAGTGAAAAAGGAAACATCTATGACTTGGCACTCTCGCGTCCTCTTGATTTTGGGATTTTCCCGGATACCGACAAAGCTCAATTTTACGATGAAGGACTTAAAAGTATTCCAAAAATGTTCAGGATGAACAAGTGGGAATTTATCAAATGGTCCTACTTGATGCTTAAAACTTGGACTTCCAATAACAGAAGTAAGATTAAATATGACAAAATAAATGCGGCGCAAGCTTGGAAATCCTTACTAAAAGATAAAGCATATAAAACTTGGCGTTCTTGTTTTGGTCCGTGGATTGGCTCGGATTGGTCAAAAGTTTCATTACACACAACCGGCGAATTTTTTAAAAAACAACTAATCACAAGACCAATACATCAACATAAAGCTGATCAAGATGGTCCCGCGTGGGTGCAAGGCGCGGGAATCGGATGGCTGCTATTCAAAGGTCCCAGCAGTGAATACTGGTTTGACCCTTGGATTAAATATCTTGAAGAGAAAGACGTAAAGTTCTATTGGAAAAAAGCCCTTACAAAACTAGAGTTTGACGGAATTAATATAATCTCCGCTCTTTGTGGAGAAGAACAAATCCAAGGCGATATTTATATTCTGGCAATCAATCCTTTTATTACGGCTGATATTTTAAGCGGTACCCCGGCGCTTGAAAGACAGGAGGAATTAAAATTATTTAAAAACCTTATTCAAGGTGGTCCTCATATTCAAGTCTCTTTCAGATTGGCATTTTCCGAAGAAATTAAATTACCCCGGAAGAGGACTGCCGTAGTGGTAAGTGATTCCGAATTTAATTTGACCCTTTTTGCAGAAGAACAAGTCTGGGACAAAGACGTGGATTTAGGGCAGGACATCAAATCTCTCTGGACGGGCACATCTTGTATAAGCAGCGTTCCGGGAAGGATTTATCATAAACCTGTAAATAACTGCACCAAAGAAGAATTCATCGAGGAAGTCAAGGCTCAAATCCTGAGCTGTGGCGCGCTCAATGAGTTGATTATGGAAGCTAATAATGGAAGAGGGTTGAAAGAATTTACGATTATTAAAATTGAAGTCTGGCATGAGTGGAAATTTTCCAGCGAAGGAATTAAACCTCTGCAACCGAAATGGGTTAATTCAACTAATACCCAGGCATATCTACCCGCACAGAAAACTCCAGTGTCAAATCTGTTTCTGGCGGGAGCCCACACTAAGACTCAAGCTCAGGTATGGAGTATTGAAGGTGCCGTGGAAAGTGGCAGAAGAGCTGCGAAAGCAATTGACATTCGGGTTAAAGTTTTAGACCAATATCATCCCATATGGATTAAGAGTTTATCCAAGATTGACGACATTCTGTACTCAATTGGAGCACCACAGATTATTGATTCAATTTTTTGGTTCCTTCTAATCTTAAGCATGTTCTTTTTCATATTAGTGGCATTGGGAGATGCATGGTAGGGTTTCACCCCATATAAGAGTAGGGTTTAACCTTATGGTAAGTTCTTCAGTTATAACCTATGTTACTAGTAGAGAGATGCAGAGAGACACACAGGTACATGTATTGTACACAACCAAAAGAAAGATTATGAGTAAAGTTTTTGTAACAGGAATAACAGGCCTCATCGGGAGCGCATTTTCATCCATGCTTCTCGGGCGCAATGACATGGAGATAATCGCCCTTGCAAGAGGCACAGATCTGCTGAGTGCGAAAATGAGGGTCACCCAGATAATCCAGGATCAATGTTCCTTCGACGGCATAGCCGATCTTGCCAGCTCCATATTGAAGCGCATCCGTGTGATTAATGGCGAAATTTCATCCGTGAATGAGAACGAACTGCTCAGGAAGCTCAAGGGAGTCGAAGATTTTTTCCACTGTGCGGCAGATGTGAATTTCGGCAAAGACCCGGAAGGCAGGACTTTCAGGACAAATTATGAAGGCACCAGAAAGATGCTTGATCTGGCGCGCAAACTCAAGGTCAGAGCTTTCCACTATGTGAGCACGGCCTATGTCGCCGGGAAACACAGAGGCAGAGCCATTGAAGACGGACTTGTGGCCGAAGATTTCAACAATTCCTATGAAAAAAGCAAGTTCATGGCTGAACAGCTTGTCAGGAACTCGGGCATTCCTTTCACGATATACCGGCCTTCGATTGTTGTTGGAAGACTCCAGGACGGAAAGATCAGGAAGCCCCTCGCCTTCTACAGAGTCCTGGAATTTCTGGCAAAACTCAAGAAGCACCGCTGTTCAAAAATGAAGGTCAGTCCCGTTGAAAAAGTGTCGCTCAATCTCAGGCTCAAGGCATCTCCTTCCGACAATATTTATTTTGTTCCTGTTGATTATGTGCAGAAATGCATTGTAGAGATATTCCTTAACAAGGTCGTTGACAACAAGACATATCATATTACAGGCAACAGCCCGGTCACCACCGACATGATTGAAAACGCGATCGGCAGGGCCCTTGGAATAAATGGTGTGACACTTGAAGCCGAAGTCATCGATCCGAATCCGCTCGAGAGAGTGGTGCAGAAATGCCTGTCCGACTTCCTCCCGTATTTCTCCTCCCAGATTATTTTCGATGTCGAAAACATCAGGAAAACTTTGGGATGCCCTTCCATAGAATGGAAAATGGATGTGGAAAATCTTGAGAAGATAATCCGTGGATTCTACGCAGAATATTATCCTGAACTTGTCAGAATCTAGTTCCAGTGAAAAATCCGAGAAAAGAGACTTTCCGCAGGCTGAGTGACTGTTATATAATAACTGCTGTATTTGCTGGCTGTTATTATGGCTTTTACCAAGGAACGAATGAGGAGCATATCCAGGAATATGTAACGATTGAGTGACGCAGGAAAAAGGCGGAAGAGCGCCAGCCCTCCGGGGCCATACCTATCAAGCTAAGGATTTTTGAATATCCAATAACGAACACGGAATATCCAATTCCCAAGTTTATTTCTGTCCTTCATCGGTTGGAGATTGAGAGTTGGATATTGGGTGTTCATTTTTCCTTTCTCCTTTTCC
>CAIQLG010000466.1 GCA_903872565.1 uncultured Lentisphaerota bacterium
CCAGAGCGTCTCAAAACCACCATCCTCAAATTTAGAGTCAATCAGTCCTCCGCCGGGACTGATGGCGAAGTGATAATAGGAATGCGTCTGGGTTTCCAGCATGATTTCAACGTCCTCTCCCATGAAAATCGACTGGTTGTCGCGTTGGGTCGTCGTATTGGTCAACGCTTCCTTGGAGGAACCTTTGCATTCTATGCCAATATACAGGCTGTCGCCCGCATAGCCCATCTTGAAGGAGGTCGGGCAGGCAGCCTGCCGCCCTGTCGCCAGTTCCTTGAGAGCGTAAGTCTCAGGACATCCTTGCCAGAACGCGTCGTCCAGCTTGCCGTCCAGGTTGAGCGCTTTCGCCGCTTGTGCATCGCCGTCCCTGATCCGAGCTTCGGGCACGGGGCCGCGCCCCTTGGCGATCTGTTTCTGGAGATCCTTCAACGGACCGACATGGTCGGCGATGAGCTTGATCCGTTTGGCGTACACCGATTCGGCTTCGACCTTCTCCTGCGCCTTGCCCAGCAACGCCATGACCTGGTCAATCTTGTCGGCATTCTTTTCCATGTCCGGCCAATTGGCTTCGCTGTACTCGATGAACGCCTTCATCTCGGCGGCCGCCGGCCCGTAGAAGAGCGTGTAATACTCGCCCAGCAACTTATCCAGATCCTGCTCCGCATCCCATAGAAATTGCGCCGTCACGTACAGGTTGAGATGGGTGACCCCCATGGCCGGTTCCATATCCTTCTTCCTTTCGCGGCGTATTTCGATGAAATCTCCCATGGAAAGCCCTTTGAGCGAACGCAGGTCCGCAGCGATCGCATGGGGAAAATAGTAGGGCACGGGACCACTATAGAGATAGTACTCGTAAACAAAAAAGGGCGTGTGCCCTTTCGGGATCTTCTTTAGCCATTCCTGGCGGAGGCGGATCGTTTTCTCTTTCTGCTTGGGCAGGAGGTCGTTGAACTCAGACATGCGGGACTGACAGAGGCCGAAGACGATATTTGGGCTAAACTGCTCGATCTTGGTCGGCGGCAATTTGCACCCCCCATAGAGACAACTGGAGATTATTTTGTCCGGATTCGTCTTATAAACTTCCTGGGCGACGCGGTTGACGTACTCCCATATATAGTCCGACCACGCGCCAGGATTCCCCCGGTCCAGCGTCTCCTTGCCCTTGCAGAGTTCGCACTGGCACATGGAACCCATTCCGTCGGTCATCATGACTGAGATCATTTCCTCGTTGCAAAAATCGAACATGGCTCGGACAAACTTGACGTTCGACGCCAGGAGCCCCGGCGAGGAAAGACAGGGCTCGCCACCCGGGTGATCTCTGTCAGGGATACGTTTGCCGTTCCACTGTTTATAGAACTCCGGGTGCGCCTGTTTCGTTTCCTCACGCCCGATCACAAGCCCAATGCCATGGCATAGACCTCCACAGTTGCCGACCCTATCTTCGTTGAGCCCCAGGCGCAACTGCCATAATATTTCATCCCGGCCAGTGTTGCAAAAATTCTTACTGTACTGCCAAAAGTAGCGCAACGCGAAATCCGGCAGCATGGTCTTGTCCATAGGTGAAATCGCAATGCTGTTTTCTTTCGGGACGATCTCGCCCAGTTCGCCGGGCATATACCAGCGGATGCCCAAATCCCGTAAAAACGCGTATACGGCGTTGAGCGAGCCGCGCTCGTCCTTCTCCCAAATCCCCATCTCGTTGCTGTATTCCCTCCAGGTCATATAGACATAGGGAGAACTCCATTTTTCACCCTCCAATTTAATCCCCTTGCCTTGTGCCCACGTCTCCATATCCGCGTCCCATAACTTTAGATAAGCGGGAAAACCCGCACTCGCCAAACTTCCGCCGCTCCAGTAGCGCGGCGGCGTATAGTCGCTGTCATGGCCGACCAGTGCTAGCCAGTTCTCACCTGACACCATCTTGAATGCCCCGTGCTTCAGTCCCTCGTCCGTGATCTTGAGCTTGTCGGTTTCCGCGCTCCGGCCCACGTAGATGTGGGTGGGCACGTCCGAACCCGGCGCATTCGTGATCGCCAGTTTGGCACCGGATATCTTTTCGATGTAGACCTGCAACTCTTCCGCCGCCAGCTTCACCATGCGCGGCGGCTTCTCGGCAATGACAATGTCGGCCATCGGCTGCCCCTCCTTGACCAGGCAGGTTTTGCCGAAATGAAGCCCCGTACATCCCAGCGTGCAGACCGCCAGCGCCAACGTCATTGACAAGCATCCGCCTACCCACGCCGCCATTTTTTCATAGCGCATCTCTGTTCTCCTTATTGTTTGAGCTTACAATCATTTTGCCGGTCAATATATCCTGAATCCGTGACGGCCTTTTTGTTGGTCACTACTTTTTTCATTTTCACAAACAGTATTCTCCTTCCCGCCTGTTTTCGGCGGCCTTCTTATACCACATTGCAACATGTTTTTTAGCTTTTCCTCAATATGTTGAACGAGATCATCGCATATTTTGATTTGGCGCAATCAGGCTCATTCCTAATCTCCAGTTGAGCAATTGCCACATCGCTGTACGCGTTGTATGCCGACCGTCGTGCATACGTTGCCCAGCAGAAAGGTGACGAAGTTACGATCCCTCAACGCCTGCGCAATATTCCTTCCATGGTTACGGACGGGCGCTTCAAGTTGTGGTGCCCCTCCTGGCACCTTGATCATCAAGGCCACGCTCAGCAAGCCAAGTACGCAACCGGCAGCCAACAGCTCCAGAAACGGAGTCAAACCGGTACCTCGGCCAAGTACCAGACCAGCAAACCATAGAGCCACGACGGAGATCAGCGTGCATATAACCATGTTGATGCCCGTGATCTTGCCACGGACTCTGTTGGGGATGAATTCCTGCAACCACGGATTATAAGCCGTCTCCGCCGTAGTCCGCAGCAGGGCGAAGACGATGAGCACTACGAAGAGAAAGACCATCCCTGCCATGTGCCCGGTCGTGGTCAGAACCCAAGGCAGTAGCAGAAGCAAGGCCATCACGCATTTACGGAGCCCGTAGCAGAAGAGGAAAACACGTTTAAACCCAAGACGCGCCGTCACAGGCGCGACGACCAGCGCAATTACGCCGCAAAAAGGAAAAAGCGAGAGCACAACTCCGACCTGGCCATCCGGCAATCCCAGTTCATGGAGGAAAAGCAAAAAGAGCGAACCATTGAAAGTCCAGAGGATAAAAAACGTGCCCAGGGCATTGGACACCAGAAACCAAGGCACGAAACTGAGCTGTTCCTGGCCACTGGCGGGCTGTATATTTTTATGCATAAGCATTGCCTTCAATATAATGATTCATGCTCTTTGTCCAATTTTCATCCGCCCGAGTAAGCGGGCTGGGCGAGGCCGAAGCGGCCATGCTCCGCTTCCAGGTTGCAGCCCTCCACGTCCTTCAACCCTATGATCGGGCGCTCGGGCGGCGTTTTCGCCAGCGCAAAAAACTCCTCCCGATGCCCCATCCGCCGCAGGGCGGGCCAGTTCGCGCCCCAGATATCCGCATCCCAGAGCGCGATACCGTCAGCTCCTTTCGGATACACTCGCTTGGCCGCCACACTCAACGGCCCCCCATGGAACCCGGGAATGCAGCGACAACCCTGCGCATTGGCAGCGGCGATGATATCCGGATCCATGCCCGTATCGCCGTTGACCGAACAGACCACCGAATCGAGCAAACCTTCGCGAATCGATTCCAGAGCTGAGGTCGGGTCCCCGTAGTACCACGCGCTCAACTCCAGTCGTTTACCCTTGGCTGCGCCTACTTCGTCCAGCACCCGGCGGGCATCGCGTACAAACTCAGTGAGGTAACGAGAGCGTATCCTGCATAGACGCGGGTCATCGAGCGGCAATTTCCGGGCATCCGCCTTGAATTCCTTCCGGAAATCGTCCAACACCGGCTGTTCCCAGGCCGCGAAAAGCGGTCCGCGGTTGAAAGCCAGCGATGCGCCATCAATATCGAACAGCTCCGCCGACTCGCGGATGATGGCCAGCATGCGCGCGCGCACTTCCGGATACGCATAGCTGGCCTTTTCGACCGGCGTCCCGTCGGCCATGCAGAGACGAAATTGCGGGTGCGCCCGAATAAACCCGCTGTTGAGGTGCCCTATCAAGCGCCGCGGCGGGATGTAACCGACCATGCCCAGCCGAAACATGGCATCGAACTTGAGTCCCATCTTATGAACGTGTTCGGCCACTACGGCCTGGGGAATGATCCCTTTGGCATCAAGGTGTCGAAAGGTGTCCATGGCCGTTTCATGACCCATATAATACGGGTTGTTATCGAGGACGATTCTTTTATGATTTTTCTGGCCACAGATGTACGAACCGACTTTCGAGGGGTAGTTCGTGGTGTCGCCGTAACAACAGGCCCAAGTCACCTTGCCTACGTCCGAGTCGCGACACGGCTCGACCATTTCCAGAATCTGGTCCTTGGTCCATGCCTTGCAGCCATGCATAGAACCGTCATTCGTAATTTCGACAATCCGAGTATCGGTCTGAACTCGGTCGGCCTGCAAGGCCCGCACCGCGCCTTCGTCCAGTGGCGTCAGGCGGACATACGCAAGATACGCTTTTTGCGCGGCCGATCCATCGAGCTTGGCGAATATGAGGCGGCGCCCCGTCAGGTCCGCCGTCTTGAACGGTGCTTCTTTGAGCAGACTGGCCCCATCTTTCGGTTGGTTTCCGAATACGGGTTCCGGTTCGAATATCCGAGAAAAACACGGATCGTTATCGAGCTTGACCTTGATGGTCATGGCGCCGTCATAGTCGTGTTTGGGAATCCAGAACCCGATGCTGACGGCATGCCAGCCCGCGATATTCAGCGGCATGGTCACCTCCGGCGCCGTTACGAACGACGGCGCGCCAAGCAGCACGCCGCTTTGCGGCTCGCCGTCGTACGTCCGATAGGCCAGAAGCTGCCAGCGATTCCAGCTTTCGCGTTTCGAGAATGCCGACGCTGGTTTGCAATGGCTCATGTCTGAAATAATGATGTCACTACCCGATTTTTTGCCTTCAGATTTACTCATGTCAATTTTCTCCATTTACTCTTTCATGACTTATGATTACGTAAATGCCTTTTAGCCCTTCACTTTTTCGTTAAATGTCTACTTTTTTAAAATAACCTGAAACAGATTTTTTCACCTTCTTTAATATGAATTTGTGGTGGATGTCTCTCTCCTGTAGGGTTCATTTCACGGCTGTTTCAGACTCCAAATCCCTGAGGATCTTCTCATATGCGGTTTTCTGCGAGGCATCCATATCCTTCAGCCCTGCGGCTTCCCGGTACCTGGCGATGGCTTCGGCCTTCTGTCCCTGTTTGGCCAGAATACTGGCATAGGCGGCCAGGAGTCTCCCCCGCCAGTCCGGATATGTCACCTTGTCCAATTCGATCGTCTTCAATTCCGCAAGTGCCTCGTCCAGCTTGTTCTGCCGCATCAGAATCCCGGACGCTTCTATGGCGGCGGCTAAACGCTTGTAGAGGTTCCACGTCTGATAGGCTTCGCGATAGGCCGCGAGGGCGCGGGTGTCATCCTTGAGCAGATCCCGGTACACATTGCCAAGGCGGATCAGCAGCAGTCCCTGGCCATTGCCGTCATAACAGGTTAGGTCCGCCGCCTTCCTCAAGTCAGCAGCGGCGTTCGTGCCGTCGCCCTTGATGGCATAGGCACTGCCGCGGCATGAATACGCTTCTCCGTTCAGGTAATTCGGCCACCAGTCATCGATCTTTTCGTCCTTATATTGAGCCAACAGCGAGTCCCATTCGCCGCGCCCGGCAAGTATCCGGATCTGGGCGGCTTTTGAAATGGACGGGATGGGGATTTTCTTTGCCAGCTCCATCGCCTGGTCGTATTTTTTCTGCTCGAAGGCCAGTGCTGACGCCTGCTCCAGCGCGTCTGCCTTCTGGGCGGCGCTGAACGGTCTGTCCGCCAGCGCGATGAACGCGGTTAGCGCCTCCTCGCCTTTCAGTTTTGCAGCCGCAGCCCGCGCATAGATATAATTCGACTCCGGAGCACCCAGGCAGATGCCGCAAACAACCATCAGCATCACTGTGACAATTCTTAACATGGCACATTCCTTTCTTTAACATTTATCTCACATACAGTTTTGCAAACATCATCGGCACTTGGAACCCGGCTCCTGTCGGGGAAAAGGCGGACATTTCATGTCCTTTCTCGCCGAAGCCTTGCCGACACACATTGAAATACCAAGGGTAGCTTTGGATCGGCTTGTTTCCGGCCACGCCGATCATCGGCTGAATATCCTCTTGAGTCGGGGGCACAATCGGAATGCGAATCTCCACGCTCCAGGAATCCCCATCGATCCGAGTGGACACCCCCGCATTCGAATTCCATAGCGGATCGAGCCCCTTCTTACAATCGGCATCGAACAGCCCTCCACCTGGGCTGATGGCGAGGTGATAATAGGAATGCGTCTGGGTCTCCAGCATGATTTCAACGTCCTCCCCCTCTAAAATTGACTGGCTGTCGTGTTGGGGCGTCGTATTGGTCAACGCCACCTTGGAGGCCCCTTTGCATTCGATGCCGATATAAAGGTTGTCGCTGGCATAGCCCATCTTGAAGAAAGTCCGGCCGCCCGCCCGCCGCCCCGTCTCTACGTCCACGAGCTCATAAGACTCGATACCTTGCCAGAACGCATCATCCAGTTTGCCGTCCAGCTTGAGATCTTTCGCCCCGCGTTCCAGAATGTACACTGCAGGCACGGGGCCACGGCCAAGCTGTTTTAGGAGGTTCTGCATCGGGCGCATGTTGTCGGCAATCAGAGCGATCCGTTTGGCGTACACCGACTCGGGTGCGACTTTTCCCTGCGCCTTGTCCAGTAACGCAAAGGCCTGGCCGAGCTTGTCGGCATTCTTTTCCAGAGACCCCATATTGGTTTCGCAATAGTCGACAAACGCCTTCATCTCGGCGGCCGCCGGCCCATAGAAAAGCGTGTAGTACTCGTCCAGCAACTTGTCGACATCCTGATCGGCATCCCACAAAAATTGCGCCGTGACGTACAGATTGAGAAACGTAACGCCCAAGATTTCGCCCAGAGATTTGCTTAACCCGCCTGAATAGACCTCAATGTAATCTCCCAGGGAAATCCCTTTGAGCGAATGCAGGTCGGCGGCGATGGTATGCGGGAAGAACCACGGAGACATAAACGGGGCGTTGAAGCCTTCCCGATAGTAATCGTAGATAAAAAAGGGCGTGTGCCCTTTCGGAACCTTCTGGAGCCATTCATTGCGGAGGCTGAGGATCTGTTCTTTCCTCTTGGGGTCGACATAGTCGTTGAGTTCACAACTGCGAGTTTGAGCCAGTTCGACAACGATGTTGGGACTCAATTGAGTGATATTGGTCGGCAGCAGACGGTAAGGAGTATAGGCGGCACAGGAGATCAGTTTGTCTGGATTCGTCTTATACACCTCCCGTGCGACGCGGTTGACGTAGTCCCACACATAGTCCGAGGCAAATCCCTCGCTCCCCCGCCCTGATGCCCCTTTGTCTTTGCAAAGTTCGCACTGGCAAATGGAATCCATGCCATCGGTCATCATGACCGAGACCATGGGCTCGTTGTAAAGCTCGAACAGAGCCCGCACATACTTGACATTCGATGCAAAGAGCCCCGGCGAGGAAAGACAGGGCACACCACTGTCAGCAGTGATCCGCTTGCCGTTCATCAGTTTATAGTACTCCGGGTGCGCCTGTTTCGTTTCCTCACGCCCGATCACGTTCCCAATGCCATGGCATATACCCCCTCCGTTGCCGACCAGCTCAGGTGCCTGGCTTAGTCCCATACGCAACTGCCACAATGTTTGATCCCGACTGGTGTTGGCAAAATGCCTGAAGTAGATCTCAAAATAGCGTATCGCAAAATCAGGCCGGACGGTCTTGTCCACAAGGGGAATCTCGATACTGTTTTTTTTCGGGACGATCTCGCCCAGTTCGCCGGGGAGATACCAACGGATGCCCAGATCCCGTAAAAAGGCGTATACTGCGTTGAGCGATCCGCGCTCGTCTTTCTCCCAAATCCCCATCTCCTTGCTGTGTTCCCTCCAAGTCGAATAGACAGATCCAGGAGTTGGGTACCATTTTTCGCCCTCCAATTTGAACCCCAGATGCTGCGCCCGCGTCTCGACATCTGCGTCCCATATCTTCAGATAAGCTGGAAATGCCGCCCAACCCCCGCCGCCATAGTATGGCATCGGCGGCGTATAGTCGCTGTCATGGCCAACCAGTGCTAGCCAGTTTTCTCCCGATACCATCTTGAATGCGCCGTGCTCCAAGCCCTCGTCTGTAATCTTGAGCTTGTCGGTGTACGCGCTCCGGCCCACGTAGATGTGCGCGGGCACGTCCGAACCCGGCGCATTTGTAATCGCCAGCTTTGCGCCAGATATTTTTTCGACATAGGCCTGGAGTTCTTCCGCCGCCAGCTTCACCATGCGCGGCGGCTTGTCGGCAATCACAATGTCGGCGCAGGGTTTCCCCACGTCCACCAGCTTGGTTCCGCCAAAGTTGAAAAGTGCGCAGCCCGAAAACGTCAAAGCCAATAAAACAAAGCCGCCCAAACACAGCAAAATCTTTTCATGCCTCATCTGGATCTCCTTTTGTTTCTTTTTGTTTCTTTAAAGCTGAATAATGTTTGTGAACTTAATCCGCCTCGGCGGAGACTTATGTAGCCGCCTCCATGTTGGAGGCGACACG
>CAIQLG010000467.1 GCA_903872565.1 uncultured Lentisphaerota bacterium
GTCACACCTCCGTTTTTCTTTTTATTTTAACAGTTGGGGTTAGGCGGTTTTTTACATTCATTTTTTCTTTTAGCCGCAAGTTGTTGATTTCCAATGGACAATGGACAACCTCCCTCGCTGATGCTCGGTTCCGTCTTCGCTCTGGCGAGCTACGCCGGACACGCGGGATGGCGCGCCCCATGCCTCACTGCCCGCCCCGCCCGTCCGACCCCCGTCGGCACTTCCACATATCTGATTTTATGCGTGCGCTTCGCACCCTGCGCGTCCTGATTTGCGGATGTCTTTTTACGGCGGTTTCGGCGAAACACGCCCTACCAGGCCGCTTGGGTCGCATAAAATGTTGGCAAATCAGGGTCACACCGTTTTTCTTTTTATTTATATTGATCGGAGCAGGGAACGGAGAGGATGAAAGGAAAAGTCTCTGCAAAACCGGCTTGATTTTCCCGATAAAGTTATTACATTTCCCAGTATAGAAACGTATTGAAGCAAAGCTGAAATCCCGTTAGGCGGGACAACACCAGGAGGACAGGAGGAGCGATGGTTTGCCCTGTAAAAATTGATACCGGTAATTCTGCACAAGTAGGTCTGGCTTCGATGAAACCAGACATGCACAGTCTCATCGAGACAGTGCCTACTTCCGGAAACTCTCCCGATCTTGTGTATTTTCAAAAACGAGGTATGCCCTTTTTTCCGGGAATAGTAACAGTATTCGTAACTATCGCACGTTATTACAGCCCGGAACTTGGGAAGTGGATCAGCCGCGATCCGATAGAAGAGGAAGGCGGTTGGAATCTGTATGCGATGGTTGATAATGATGCGGTGAATTGGGTTGATCTTCTTGGGTTGAAGACATGTTACAGGTGGATGTTTATTACAAACTTTTATGTACAAAAAACTCAAGGGAAAAAACGTGACGATACTGCCGACCCGAACGAACCTTATCGAAAACAACCATATATCCCTGACCCAAAAAATCCTAATGGCCCCCAAAAATGGAATCCTGGAGAAACATTCAAAGTATATCGTCCTACCGGCGTGGAAAGACGTACTGTCAACTCGAGTGGAAGTGGATGGGCTGATGATAGACCAGGATTACCGAATGGTGTTGATCCTGATGAGTGGCTTGATTTGTGGTACCCGCAAGGGCATGAAACTGTAAGAGAGTGGGATGTAGTTTCACGTGAAGTTTCAGATAAATGTAAATGCCCAGATGATTATCCTGGTTGGTATGAAAAAAATCCACCACCAGAGCCACCCAATAAGAAAGCATATGACAAAGCAGTGTAAGAAGATGCGAAGAAAGTCCAAGAAGAAGCTACTAAACGTTGGCATAAGAGAAATCCTGGGAAGTGACCACTATGAATAAGATTACATTTTCAATGCTTTTCATTCTTGTCTTGTTATTAGCCAATCTTGGACATTCATCAGAGGAATTATCCAGTGGTGGCGACAAGTCTCCTAGTGGTAAATACTATTCGCTGATGGATAGAAAAACAAATATAGATGGGAGACTTGATGAAGGGGGATGGCTTATTTATATTGCAACTAAAGACCACCCTGATAAGCACGTGCTAATTCTTGATGCCAAGCTATATGCAGAGGTTAAATGGTCTCAGCGTGATAATTGGTTTGCCCTGCTTGATCGTTGGGATGGACACCGGACAGATTTATATGTGTTTCAAATTGTAGACTCAAAAACTGATCTAACTGGGTTCGATGTGAAATGCGTATATAGAAGTCCTGATTTTAAGTTTGGATATACAAATACAATTCACTGGAATATCCTGTCATGGAATATGTCTGAAGGTACGATCAAAATTCAGTGCAAGTTTTAGGACGAAGATTATCAAGACACTAAAACATGTATATATGACAATGTACCCTTTTGTCCTCCAATGAGCTTAAAAGGTTCCGATGCAAAAAAACGAATTTCTAATGAAGTGGAACTTAAAACTCCAGAGTGACTGGAAAGCGGTGGAATGTCTATCTTTTGATATTATCGTCGTAGTTGTTTATACAGGAAGCACGTATGAAATTCGACATCGACAAGAACTGTTTCGAGCCGCTGAGGAAGGCGGGGGATTTTATCACACCGGACAAGAAGATGGACGGATTCTACCATGTCGAGAACTTCAAGGAGAGCGTTCAGTTCGAGATGGATACAGGCAAGTTCATAGGCTGATACCGGTCGGAATACTTTTTTATTCTCCCGCTTCCAATTCCGCGATTATCTGTTTCAGTTCCTGGTCGGAGATGTTTTCGATTTCGGACTTGTCATAAATCGCAAGAAGGTAGACACGTCTTTCGTCAGACATGACGCGGGTTATGACCCTGGCTCCGCCGCCTTTGCCTTTGCCCTTGCTTCTGATGGCAAGCCTTACTTTGAAGCATTGATTACCGAGCGGAGTACCGGAGTCCGGGGTTGCAGCGAGATTTCCGGCCAGTTCGGCGAGATCGTCTTTCAGAGAACGATGCTTTTTTGCAAGACGCTTGGCCTCCCTGCGGAAGAATGCGGTTGCAATCAGTTCAAAGCTCATCGATAAAACTCTTCAGAGTGACAGGCTTTTTCTTTCCAATTCGGATGTCCCCGGCTTCGGATAGCGCATCCCGGAGCCCGTCCTTCAGTTTGGCGCGCTTGCGGAGGCTGTCGTATTCGGCAATGAACTTCTGCCATTCGAGGAATGGAACCTGCACAGCGGTTCTTGCGCCTGAATGATCGGTCAAGTATTGAACATGAATCTGCATATTTCACCTCGATATTGCATAGACTGATTTTCTGATTTTCGCCAATACTATATTGCATTGTCCTGCTGAAGTCAAACCCTGTCCGACTTATAATTTCCCTCTCCAACCCCGCCCCGTGGTATATTATCGGCTTTTTTCGCAGATATCAACCACATATGCTGGAGGGACTTATGATCACGAAGAGACCCAAGCTGCTCTACTGCCCCCACTGCAAAAGATTTTTCATCCCATGCAAGTACAACGGGTCCCGCCAGCGCTACTGCACCGAGCCGGAATGCCGCACTGGATCAGGGTCACACCTCCGTTTTTCTTTTTATTTTAACAGTTAGAGCATCGAGTGCAGACAGTTTTTTACATGTATTTTTCTTTTAGCTGCAAGTTGTTGATTTCCAAGCTTCAACCTCCCTCAGCCCTTCGGGCTTCGGTCGGACAAGGCCTCCTTCGCTGATGCTCGGTTCCGTCTTCGCTCTGGCGAGCTACGCCGGACACGCGGGATGGCGCCCCATGCCTCATCGCCCGCCCCGCCTGTCCTGCCTGTCCCTCATAGCTCGCAGAGCGGAGTGGGAAACCCCGCCGGCACTTCCGCATATCTGATTTTATGCGTGCGGTCGGACGCTTCCGTCTTCGCTCTGGCGAGCTACGCCGGACACGGTCGGGTCGCGCCACGCCGCGTCAGTCCAGCCGCCCTGACGTGCTCTTTCTGCATGTCACGCCGTAGCTTCCGTGCGGAGGCGGATACTGCCGCGGCGGTCACGGGCGGGCGTTTCGGCAGGGGCGCTTATGTCGGTCGGTCCCCCCCTTGACAGCATACCTATCAAGCTAAGGATTTTTGAATATCCAATAACGAACACGGAATATCCAATTCCCAAGTTTATTTCTGTCCTTCATCGGTTGGAGATTGAGAGTTGGATATTGGGTGTTCA
>CAIQLG010000468.1 GCA_903872565.1 uncultured Lentisphaerota bacterium
ATTTCATTATCATCGCTCCATGTTGTTAATGTTTTGTAATATATTGCATTATAACATGTTGCGATGATATTTCAAGTAATATTTCAAATTATTTTTTATTTTTTTTAGCCTAGCTCGACCTTTTCGAGCAGGCTCTAATTATGCAGGACAGGTAGGAGCCAGCTATATCACCCAGCTTAACGGTTACCGATTCTTGAAATATTCCCACACAAATTGCATTTATTGATTTATAACATATTTATGAACAATGACTTAAGTGTGAATGTCCCCTTACTTTACTTCAAAATCTCAACGAAAGCAACAAGATGTTTGACACCTTTCTGGCCAAGTCAGTTGGCTACGGACTTTTTGTTTCTTGATCTTTAATATATCGCCAAGTCCTATCCTTTACATCAATTATGACTTTAATTCCATTTTCTTCCATGTGCTTAAAATAATCCTTGTCTAACTCATATAACGTATATCCGCCATCTGGATTCCAGCGATAATCTATATATTGTATTTCAGGATTATTTACGGCGCCAGGAGATTGCCAGCTTTGTATTTCATCAAAATCTCCCCGGGAATTAAGATAAATATTTCTAAGAGTTCGATATGGTGTGGTATTGTTGTATAAATAAGTGAAGTATGTACTGTCTTCATCAAAGGGCATTATTGTTATAGAGATATTCTCGGGGATTTTGCCAAGCATTTCTTCTGGGTTCTTTGCGTTCCTGGTCAAATCATAATTAATAATGTGCTTAATGATTTTATCTATGATTTTCTTTTTTTTGTCATCGCTCAGGGGGCCAGTAAAAGTATTGTCTGTAATCTTAATATTGTACGTAAAATAATTGTCTTTGTATTTTTCCCTTATTGATTTAATTATTCCATATTTGTCATTCTCGCCTCCGTCGGTATCATGCAAATGGGCCAATGAACCAATATTTCCATAAAAATGATCATTATCCTTAACATCAATTTCAAACTCTCCTCCCAGCATGTATACAGGTTGTTCATATACAACACTGCCGTGGTTAAAATAGCTCGCCTGTATTTCCTCGAAGACAAATCCCTGTATTCTGGATTCCGTGTCGGAACATTCAGCATAAACATATCTTCTATGTACATTAGTGAAAGAATATTTCAGAAACAATATTTTCACTTGAACATTATCCGGATATTTTTCAAAAGTATTAACTTTGCTTCTTGCTTCAAGAATATTTTTCTTTATGTACATTGAACAATTAAAAACCAATTCATCACTTTGCATGGTGTTATCCAGTGATAATTCAACCGAGAATAAAGTATGACGAAAACTTAATAGTAAAAATAGAATCAGATAATACTTCATGGTCGTTGCATCCTTATGTTTTTGCGCTCCAGGTGCCTGTGATATATCATATGGTTTTGCCTAAGATATATACTGAAGCCGCCATTGCAACTTTCAAATTGAACTTGCAAAGATTGGAAGTTTAAGAATATGTGCTAAAATAACCGTCCTGCATAAATTCAACACTTAATAAGGAAATAAGATGAGAAGTGACATTGTTAAAAAAGGTTTCGAGAGGGCTCCGCACAGATCCCTCTTCTGTGCCACTGGACTTACACGGGAGGATTTCGACAAGCCATTCATCGCAGTCTGCAATTCATACACGAACATTGTTCCGGGGCACTGCCATCTTGACAAGGTCGGGAAGCTTATATGCCGCGAAATTCGCAAGGCCGGTGGCGTGCCGTTCGAATTCAACACTATCGCGATATGCGACGGCATTGCAATGGGACACGAAGGAATGAAATACTCTCTCCCGAGCAGGGAACTCATAGCTGACTGCGTCGAGTCAATGCTCCGGGCTCATCCGTTCGACGCGATGATATGCATTCCCAACTGCGACAAGATAATCCCGGGCATGCTGATGGCCTCCATGCGGCTCGATATCCCGACAATATTCGCTTCCGGCGGACCAATGGCGGCTGGAAGGAAAAAAGACGGCTCTACAAGCGATCTCATTTCCGTATTCGAGGGGGTCGGAAAACTCCGCGCCGGAAAAATAACCGAGGCTGAACTATTTGAGCTCGAGGAACTTGCGTGCCCAGGATGCGGCTCATGCTCGGGAATGTTTACCGCGAACAGCATGAACTGCCTCACCGAAGCGCTGGGCCTTGCCCTGCCGGGGAACGGGACAATTCTGGCGACAGATCCGGCAAGAAACACATTCTGGAAAAAGTCTGCCCGCAGAATAGTCAAGATGGCCTTGGAGGGAGGTCCGCTTCCGAAACAGATCTCAACTGAGCCAGCATTCATGAATGCGCTAGTCTTGGATGTCGCGATGGGCGGAAGCACAAACACGATCCTTCACACACTCGCGATCGCCAACGAGGCGGGAGTTTCCCTTAATCTTGGAAAATTCGACGACATGAGCAGGAAAACACCGAACATCTGCAAGGTTTCCCCGTCAAGCGAATTCCACATGGAGGATGTTGACAGGGCCGGCGGGATAATGGCGATTATCAAGGAGATCTCGAAGACAGGTCTCATAGATGGGAAATGCATGACGGTGTCCGGTAAGAAGATAGCGAAAAGCATTTCGTCCGCATCCGCACCGGATGGCAAAGTGATAAGGAACATCGAGAATCCCTACAGTAGCCAGGGCGGACTTGCTGTCCTCTTCGGCAATCTTGCCGAAAAGGGTGCCGTCGTCAAGACTGCCGGAGTTTCGCAGACGATGCTTGTCCACCGCGGTCCTGCCGTCATTTTCGAGAGCCAGGAGGATGCCTGCAGGGGAATTCTCGAAGGCGAAGTCGTGGCGGGAGATGTCGTGGTCATCAGATATGAAGGTCCGAAAGGTGGTCCGGGAATGCAGGAGATGCTCGCTCCTACAAGCTACATAATGGGGCGTGGGCTCGGAGAGGAGGTGGCCCTCATAACCGACGGCAGATTCAGTGGAGGAACCCGGGGCGCCTGCATCGGACATGTCAGCCCTGAGGCCGCAGCCGGCGGTCCCATCGGACTCGTCGAGAAGGGAGATATTATTTCCATAGACATTCCGGGACGCAAGATAGAACTCGAAGTTGATTCTGCGGTTCTCGCAGAACGGAGAGGCCGCTGGACTATGCCTAGGAAAAAGAAACTCACAGGTTGGCTCGCAAGATATGCGATGCTCGCGACAAGCGCCGACACCGGGGGAATACTGAAGACCCAGGAAGAATAAGGCCTGAACGGTCTTAAAAGTGTCAAAGAGTCAGATTTGAATATAAAGCATCTCTTGCTATATTTAACCAGATGGTAATAAAAGTAAATTAAAGTTTTCATCAATGGATGCAAGAAATTTATTGAGCGAGATTGGTGAGGCGTTTGCGCGTGCCAGATTGAAAGCTGTAATGATTGGTAACGCCGCCGCTGCCATACAGGGAGCACCGGTTACAACAATGGACATTGACTTCTGCATCCGTGAAGATGATAAGACTGTCTCAAAACTGGCCTTGATTGCCGACCAATTGGACTCCAAGCTTATTAACTATGGCAGTTTTTTCCAGATTCAGTCACCTGAAAAAGAAATATATCTTGATTTTATCTGCAATGTTCCGGGAATGGGATCTTTCCATGAATTATTGAAAAATAGCAGCAAAGTGTCTTTTGACGGACTTTATAAGTTGAACATCGCACGGCTTGAAGATATTATTAAAAGCAAAAAAAAGTGGGACAGGAAAAAGATTTGGCCGTATTGCCTATTCTTGAAAGAACACTGAGATTGAAAAATGAAAACGAAAAACGTAAAAAAACAAAAACAAGCAAGAGATAAATCCCACGCTAGGCCTGACTACGGCCGACTCGAACTTGATATGATCCTGGCTCGGCTTGCCTTGCCAATGGAAAAGCGGACAGGATTTCTGCGAAGAAGACTCCCAAATGGCGGAAGCTGCCTGTAGAATGTCAGGAATTAATGGTATGCCCTGCTGGAATTTACGAGATAAAATAGTTTTAAATCCGTCGTTTTCAGTTCTTGTAGCGCTGATTGCCGGGGTCATGATTTATTTCGACTGCACAGGAATGGGGCTCTGGACGATAGTTTTTCCAGGGGCATTTTTTACGTATCTCCTCCTTTGCGGATTGAAAAGGGAATCTGCAAAATTCGCAATTTTTCTCGTTGCGGGGCTATTGGCGTGCTGGAATGCGAATCGAATCCCAGCCGGCAGCTATCTTTCGCTTATCGGTGGTGGCGACTGCTCGGCGGAGATCGAACTGCGGATTTCGGACATGACCAGCACGGGCACAGACATCGAATGGCTTCCCGCTCCTCGTCCCGTCAAGGCGGAAGTGATTAAACTGCGGTTCTCCTCCTACGACGAATGGAGGGATGCGAAAGGGACAGTTGTAGTTTTCCTCCCGAAAGAATCCAGCCCTCCACCATACGACGCACTCTACAGGGCGAAGGGTGTTTTCCTCGAGCCGGGATCGGGGCTATTCCCCGGCGATTTCGATTATAAAGGCTATCTGCAAACGAGAGGCATAAGAAAAATATTCAGAGCGGAAAAACTCTGCCCCCTGGATGGCGGAGAAAGATTTTCCATGCTGAAATTCTTTGTTGAAACACGAAATTTCATCCTCCTGAAGATCTGTGACGGAGCGGGAGGCGATCCACAGAAAAAAGTTCTTGCGGCGATAATTTCTGGATGCAAGCAGGGCATTGACAACGACACCAGGGACAGATATTATCTGAGTGGGATGATCCACGTCCTGGTGGTGAGCGGGCTCCAGGTCGGCATGCTTGCTCTCACACTGTTCTGGATTTTTCGCTGGGTTCCGTTTTCCGCGAGATATATTCTCGTGCCCATCCTGATTCTCATATATACTGCATCCACGGATTTCCAGCCGTCGGTTGTAAGGGCATTCTTCATGATAGGGATATGGTGCGTGTTCAGGGCATTCTTCATCTCAGTGCTTCCATTGAACACAATATTCCTTGCGGCTTCAGTCATGCTTATTTTAAATCCGTTTTCTCTCTTCGACAGAGGCTTCCAGTTCTCGTTCACGGTGACAATATTTCTTGTTTTGTCTTGGACCTCTACCAGGAGTTTTTGCGAGGCTGTCCTGGAAAAGTTCTCACTTGTTCCGCACAATGCGCTCTCGTGGCGCCGGAACATCCTGTCGAAATCCGTATGGTACTTTGTTCCTGCACTTTCCACCACCTTGACCGCGTGGCTTGCGAGTTCGCCCATTTGTCTCTATTATCAGGGGCTCATGGTTCCCGCGTCCCTTCCTGCGAACTTCGCGGCGATCCCCCTTGGATGGCTGCTTTTCGTCGTATCAATATTCAAGTTTATCTTTTATCCATTCGTGTTCATTGCGTATCCTGCAAATCTTCTGCTCGAATATTCAGTCCGCGGGCTTGACTGCATTGCGGAGCTTGCGTCCAAAAGCGGTTACGACCGCTATTTCGCGTCTCCGCCGGCACTGGAAATCCTTGTGTTCTATCTGATCTTTATTTTTCTGTTCACTGTTCGTCGCCGGTGGCTTTTCATGACTCTTTCTGTCCTGATGATTGGAATGCTGATGTTCTGGAATCTGCGCGAGAGATTTTCTCTGCCGATTGCGGCCGTGTTCTACGGCGGAGAATGTGCAACTCCCATGATTGTGCTGAAGCCCGAGGGCGATAAAAATCCTACGATTGTAAATGCGTCTTCCACTGCCGCATCGCGGAGCGCATCGAACTGGCTTTTCAGACAGGGAGTGGGCAATGTGAAATGTCTCCTTCTTTGTTCGGCCGGAAAGGATTGCAGTGCCGGAACCGAGATTTTCCTCAAAGGGCTGAATGTCGGAGATCTCGTTCTACCTCCAGATTGGCGCAGAAGCCCATACGGCAGGAAAAACGTAAAAACCGCACTTGAGAATGGAGTTTCCGTGGAAATAATGCAGAAGGGTGTTGGAGAGGACTTGGAGTTTCGCTCCCAGGGATTAGCCTTGACCCTTGAGCTCTGCGACAACAGCTTTTGTGCAAAATCCGCGGATTTTTCTGTCTCGATGCGGAAAGACAGGGGAGGGCGCTTCAATCTTGAAATTCACAATTCCGGAACTAAAGTAGAAAAAATGAAAATTTTGCCCCAGAACAGACTCGAAATGAAAGAGCTTAAATTCAAATGAAATCTGAAATGCCTGAAATTTTAGTTGTTGGTGCCGGTGCTGTCGGAACGTTTTACGGTGCGAAACTCGCATCTGCCGGTGCAAAGGTTACGCTCCTCTGCCGAAGCGACTATGATGTTGTCAAGGAAAACGGCATCGAAGTTAAAAGCATAGACGGTGACTTGCATTTCAAGCCTTCCAGAGTAATCAGAAAGGCTTCCGAATGCGGTGCCCCGCCCGACTTTGTGCTTGTCGCGCTGAAATATCTTCCGCAATTGATTGATACTGCCGAAATCATAAGGGCGGCGATTGGCCCGGACACTTCGATTTTCCATATCCAGAACGGCATCGAGATAGAAAAAGAGACTGCGCTGGCATTCCC
Source organism: uncultured Lentisphaerota bacterium (assembly GCA_903872565.1). GTDB lineage: Bacteria > Verrucomicrobiota > Lentisphaeria > Victivallales > GWF2-50-93 > CAIQLG01. The sequence continues at coordinate 6,483 of CAIQLG010000468.1, forward strand.
AAATAACGAGATTTTGAGTGCTGTAGCTTTTATCTGCGTGACCCGGACCGCACCGGGATTTTTACATCACAGCGACTATGGAAGGCTTGTGGTTGGGCGATACCCTGGCGGAAGTTCTGAAAAGGCGGAACTTCTGAAAAATCTTTTCAACAAATCGGGTGTTGAGTGTGCAATCACCGATGACATAATGAAGACTCGCTTCCTGAAACTTGTCTGGAATGTGCCCTTCAATGCGATTTCTGTCCTGGGAAACCACGCCGACACCAGGTCAATGCTCGAGAACAAATTGTCCTGCGAACTTTCCGCCCAGCTGATGGAGGAGGTCTGCGGGATTTCGGAAGCATACGGGAGAAAATTTCCAGACGATACCATTGAGAATTACATGGTCTATACCAGGAAGATGAAGCCGTACAAGACGAGCATGCTTGTGGATTTCGAGGCTGGAAGACCCATGGAGGTCGAGGCGATACTTGGTAACCTCGTCAGAATGGCGGATGAGAAGAAACTCGATATTCCACGGATCAGAACCCTCTATGGCCTTTTAAGCCTTGCAGACAGAAAGGCTGACAAATAGTTTGGAAGTTCTTCGCCAAGATGGTAAAAATGCCGTTTCAGAGGTATACTCTGAAGTTGAAATTTTTATTGGCAACAATCGAAATGAAAAATTAACAGATGAATTCTCCCGAAATAAAAGACTTTATCAGACAGAACAGCCATCTCTTCTGGTTTATGCCTGAAGATAGAAAGGAGGAGGTCAGTATTGATTTTCTAGTGGAGACTGTCTTGAATTACGGGAGTAAGGATGCAGTCCTCAAGCTCTTTGATTTGATAGGATTGAACAAGGTTGCCGAAATTTTTAATAGATCAACAGCCCTCAGTACGAGAAAAAGATGGAATTATCATGAAATTACGATCAACTATTTTCCCCTTCTTTTTAAAAAATATGCACAATGACAGATTACAATTTTTGAAGATTACGACCAGCTTCATCTGATCATCAACCAGGTAAAGGTTACATTTTTCAGTTATCCCTATGCGGTGCCTCATCCCATAACAAATGATTTCCACATTTCTATGCCGACTCTCTTGACTTTGGCAGCTATGAAAGCCTTTGCCTTGGGACGACGAGCTAAGTGGAAGGATTATGTTGATCTCTATTTTATCCTAAGAGATTCTTATACAATCCCTGAAATATGTGGCGAAGCCCACGATATTTTCAAAGAACAATTCTCGGAAAAACTGTTCCGTGAGCAACTGGCTTTTCATAAGGACATAGACTACTCAGAGGTTGTAGATTACCTTGGAGAACCAGCTTCAGATAGCGATATTAAATCCTTCCTTATTGATAAGGCGACGGATTTGTTTTCTTGAGGTAGGCAGATGGGCTAATGTCTTTTCGTCATGTTTTTTGGGGATCGCGCGACACTGTAGCCAAAGGTTCCGAGCCTTTTACCCATTACGCAATAATTGCCGTGCACATATGCTATCAGTCCGCAGTCCAGTATGTTGAGCTTGCCTGTATCGGCGTTTATCAGTTTTTCATTCACCTGGATATTGAGCACTTCTGCAATAAACATGTGATGGGAGCCGAGTTCTTTTACTTCAACAACTTTGCATTCGATGTTCACCGGCGATTCCATGATGATCGGGGCGCTGATCAGTTTCGAGGGACCGGCCGTGAGATTCATCTCCTTGAACTTATTGAAATCTCTCCCTGATTTAACTCCGCACCAATCAACTTTCCTGGTCATCTCAATGGTCGCCAGGTTGATGACAAATTCTCCGGTGCGTCTTAGGATCTGGTAGGAGTGCCTTTCAGGCCTGACCGATATGTAGCACATGGGCGGATTTGTACAGATAGTTCCGGTCCAGGCGATGGTGATCAGGTTGAATTCATTTTCCGTTTGACCACAGCTTACGAGTACGGCTGGTATCGGATAAATCATTGTGCCCGGTTTGAAATCAGTCTTCATTGTCTCCTCACTTCCAAAGAGTTGAATATTAAAAGCCTTGTTGAACTTAACCGGCTACGCCGGAACTTTGGTAGGGCGGTCTCGCCGAGACCGCCGCAGACACCTCGGCGAGGTGTCTCCACCATAAATACAATTTTCTATACGATCAAGATATGAAATTAAGAATGTTGCCGCCGAGTATCTTCGAAACATCGCCATCAGGCAATCCAATCGTTTTCAGGATTTCAGTATCTCTGCTGATCCATTCCGATGCCCATTTCGTGTTGTAATCCTCGATTGTGCAGTCTGAACCGAAAAATACATTGTTTCTTACATCGTATCCTGCACTGAAAAGTTTTGTGAGTGCGTCCCGTCTATAGATTTCAGGAGTTCCAGGAGTTGTGTCAACAAACATTTCACAGGTGACATCATCCCTGATTTTTTTGGCGTTCGAGAATTTTCCGTACAGTGCGATGAGTTCATCGCACCAGGGCCAGGAGATGTGTGCGAGTGAGAATCGAAGATTTTGAACCTCCAGCAATGCTTCGAATTCGGCAGGTCTGTTGTATGCGGACGAACTTTTTCCATCCCATAGAATTCCCGAATGGAAGAGAATTGGCCTTCCGGTTTCAGCGATGGCTCTGTATACTTTCATCGCCTTCTTGTCGCCGGGATGGAATCGGTCGCATATTATCTTGAATCCGAGAATCCCTCCGTCAATTGCCTTTTCGATCTGTCTCATGGCTTTTTCTTCGAGCGGATCAATCCAGTAGAACGGAAATAGATTCTCAGTTCCCGAACACCATTCCATCACGTTTTCAAGGCGTTCTCCGGTGGATGCATCTTTTCCTGACTTGATGAAAAATGTGGGGGGTGCCAACGAAATTATTATTGCGCCTCCGAATCCGGCCGTGGCGAGGTCTCCTAATGCTTTCTCCGGTTTTGGTTTTGCTTTCAAATCACAGATGTGTATATGCCCGTCAATATTCATGTGAAATCCTCCTTAGTAGAGAAATCGTTTTTAAATTATAACTTTTTCAAAAACCAAGTTTACAATCCTAAAGCATTTCTCACTTAAAATAATCAAACTAAATTTTTATTCAAATAGAGCTGCTTTTTAGGAGTGAAAAAACCTGATTTCCATTTTGACATTCATTCAGAGGTCGGTTATCTTACAAAATGATTATGGAAGAGTGGATCGGATTTCTAATTAGAAGGGGAATTAAGATGCGAAGACAGTGTTTACACATGGCATGTGCAAGATTCTTTGTTTTGGCGCTGATTTTCGGAATTTTTCAGGCGGCGACGGCTATGGACGGCAAAATCCTTACTGTAAAAGCGGAAGGGGGGGGCGGCAGTTATACAAGCATTCAGTCGGCGATTGATGGAGCCGGTCCGGGCGATATTATTGATGTTTATCCCGGCGATTATTATGAGGCTGCGCCGAATAAGTTCGTCGGTGGCACAAAAGGTCCCCACCAGTTTGGTCTGTTCTTCGGAGCGGATCAGACGGGAGTCACACTCCGTGGCGTGGATGCGGAAGGCAAGCCGATCCTCGATCCGCACTCTCTTAAGGCGCACATTCGTACAAACGCGACCAACTGTTTCGGATACAGCGGCATTTTCGTGGATGCCGACAACATCACACTGCAGGGGGTGGACATCAGCGACAATGAGCCTTACAATAACAAGACAATCGAGATTGTCGCCAATGGTTTCAAGATGCTGAATTGCGCTATGACCGCCAAGGTCGGAGCACTTTATTTTGGTGAAATTCATGACTCTGCCGACATCCGTATAAAGACTTACCAGATAGAAGGGAGCTGGTTTGCCAATGGTTCATTTATCAGCATTAACAGTGGTGCCGGGATGGAAGGTGCAGTCTCCGGACGGATTATCCGTAACAACGACTTTAGCGGAGGCAATGGGATGAGCTGGGCGGCGATCACTTTCAACGGATCCGGTACCGGAGTTCCATGGTTCAAGCTTTCGGTCGGAGGTGCCACCATTGAGGGCAACAAAATGGCGAATATGGATTCCTTCATACGGACACGGGGAACTGTCCTGGAAGAGTTTGAGTGGGACGCGTACCTGGCGAACAACAAGTTTGACAGGTCCGTTGCGATCATAAATCCTGCGGACGGCAAGCCGCGCGCCTTTGATTATATGAGCGGGGCCTATCTCATGCCGAATACCCGCAAGATCGGTGCATCACTTGAGAATCAACTGTGGTATGCACAGTCCGGAGACATGATCAGATAATTCAGTAGATAGGGAATTGTACCACGGAGCACACTATGAACTACTCACTTCCAATTTCACCAAGCTACCGAAAACCGGTCTTCGAGGCCGTAGCGCTTCAGGCAATTCTTGGTATCGTGAGTCTTATGATTCTGGACGGCGGTACTACGGCCCGGATTTGTGGCATAGCGTTGGTTGCATTTTGGGGTGGAGCGACAGTTTTGATCTGGAGACGGCCGCTTTCGCCGACGAAGATAGACATCGAGTTGATTAGGTTAGGCTACTTGCCGCTTGTCGTTCTGGCCTTCTTCTTGGTTCACTTCATCTGGACGTTGAGGGGTGTTGAATGGTGGTAACAAAAGATTCTGCCCTTCAGCTCGGAGTGGTAGATAATTAAGTTCATTACAGCTTCGGGAAGATCTTGGCGTTCCTGTAATTTCCTAGTCACCATATTAGAAAATCGAACGATTGAGTTTGCGGAGAATACTGTTACTTTCAAGAAGAGACCTTTTATCTTTTCTAATCCGGTATATATTTTAAGATAAAGCAGGACGAACTTATGGATGCGATTAGGGACATAGTAGAAGTGAAGTCAAATCATATTGGATATGATTTGCCTCGCGGATTTTCATCTGGGAAGGTTGAAATTATCATCTTCCCTGTTGAGAAGGACAATAATCTTTCACCAGAGAAAAAATATCGAAAGACATCAATAAGAGGGGCTTTGAAGAAATATGCCAACCCTTCTTTGGTGCAGATGGAGGAAAAGGCTTGGAGCAAGGCATCTCAGGATAAATATGCGAATAGTTGATGCTAACGTAATTCTCAGAAAATAGATTTTGTTGATGCTCTTCTATGCGCATACCACAAGGTCAATAATGACGAAATAATTACATTTGACGACAAAATAATAAAATTCATTTCGAATTCCTAATTGCTTTCTTCCTAAATTCGTATTAATAAATATTCATTGAATTTGCCGACTTTAGGATTTTTTCCATTGCCGAATTTTCATCTTCTGCAAGAATGTTCAGCGATCTTTTTCCGAAAGTGCCCCACAATGCGGGATTTGTGGCGCCACTCTTGTATATGGCGATTGTCGGAATCCCGATGAAGGATGCGAAATGGCTTGCGCCTGAATCGTTTCCAATGTAGAGTGTCGCATTTGAAAGGACTTCCTCTAGTTCGTCGAGATTCCTGCACAGTATCACCCCCGGTTGTACCGGGTCGGGGTCCAGTGGCGAAATCGCTGGTCGTCCGCAAGCGGACGAAATTCCAATTCCTTTCTGTTCTGCAGAGTGGTAGTTGATCTCGAAATCTGCGAATTTCGCGGAAAGCCCGCTTTCAATCTCCACAGGTCCCATTATGAAGACAATTTTCATGTTGAACCGCTTCCCAAGCTCCTGCGCGAGGTTTTTGAAAAATGACGGCGACATGTTTTTCTTCTGTCCCCCGCTTCCAGGATGAATCGCAATGTACTCAGTTCCGGTGCCTACTCGTCTTGGCAGATAGTCAGAGATTGATTTTCCACAGGGCAGTCCGAAAAAATCCTTTATCAGAGAACAATAATGTTCCGCGACAAGAGTTTCTATATCCTTGAAAGGCCTGATAGAAATGATATTGGCCGAAAATTTTCCCCTGAGAAGATTTTCAATTTTTCCCGGCTCCTGTAGCCAGAGAACGGCGCTTGTAATGTTTTCAGGAAATTGACGGGGCAGGGCAGCGCCCTCGAAGAAATCCGTCATGCTGGCCGAGTCCGCCGAGATGAAACTGTCAATTATTCCCTTCTTTACTGCGAATTTCGCATATTCCGGCCTGCCGATCAAAATGAAATGCGAGTCGGAAAATTTTTCCTTCAGGGCGAGCAGTGACGGCCAGGTCATTATGAAATCGCCCAGCGCACCCCTGTGAACTATAAGAAAAATATTTTTGTCATTTACCACGGAACACACTGAATACACGGAAAAATTGATGAAAAGAAAATAGGAATATAAGATTTTTTAAAGTATTATCTGGGTGAAGAAAATCAAATAATGCTGAAAATCTCTTTGATTTAAGCATGAAAACAGGATAATATATATTAGTTTGAAAAAAATAGCGTAATATGTCAAGTTTTTTTGACTATTGCCATTAATGGAGGGATGGTCCTGAGACGGAAGTGCCCGGGATCTTCGACTTTCCGCCTTCGTTCGCTCGCGAACTACGGCGCGACATGCCATGCCGTCCATTCATGGTCGGGGTGGAACACGACGATGATTGCGGATAAAACAAAGATTGTTCCATTACAAATTTGCAGGTGTCTTATGTTTGGGCTGACGGAGAGACAAAAGGAAATATTGAAATACGTCCAGGAATTCATAGATTCCGAAGGAATGCCACCGACTGTTTATGAAATAGGAGACCATTTCGGCATAAAGACTTCCAGCGTTTTTGCGCACCTGAATGCTCTTCAGAAAAAAGGGTTCATAAAAAGAACATCGAAGGCTAGAAGCATCTCCATCAAGGAAGGATTTGGAAATAAAAAACCTAAGTCGGCTTCCATACCGCTTCTCAGAAAAATCAATGCCGGACTTCCCCAGCAGAGCTTGGGAATGCAGGAGGATTATGTCTCCCTGGACAGGAACTTTTTCAAGCTCGGAGACAGTTCCTCCATTTTTTGTCTGAATGTTTCCGGCGACAGCATGAGGGACGAAGGAATTCTCGACGGCGACACAGTCGTGGTCAGGAAAGACTCTGGCAATATCAGGGACGGAGACATAATAGTGGCTCTTCTTGACAAAACTGAGACAACTGTCAAAAAAATCTACTCTGCGGAGGGCGGAAGGATCGAGCTCAGACCTGCCAACGGCTTGTTAAAGACGCGCTACTACAATCCCGATAAGATATTGATCCAGGGCAAAGTTATCGGCGTAATGCGCAGCTGCAAATAAAAAGGCAATCACCCAGTTGATCCGGGGGATTACCTTTTTATTAATCTAATTGCAATGCCGATGGAGGGTCGAATTCTATTCGACCGCGGTCGAGTAGAACTCGACCCTCCAATAATAACAACTCTGGCGTATTGCTCAATATGAATATTAAGTTTTTTGTGCTGGGAAATGCGATTATAGCACACCGCAACAAGAGGCTGGGCCTAATAAAATACACACGGCATTTGTCATAATCAGGACTTCCAATGTTACTTGAAAATTGAGAATTATTGTCTTTACTTCGCTGTTTTTTGGGCGTCCTGTATGGCGGAAGCGACGAAGTTTCTAAAGTCGGGAGAGACCTGGACATAGGCATCGGTGAGGGCGCGCAGGAATCCCGTGAAATAATATAGCCATCCATTTTGGCTCTCGGTTGCCGAGAATTTGCGTTGGGCGATGGTCTTGCCGTTGGAATCTATTATTTCGGCTGTGAAGTCCAGGTAGGAATATCCATATTCATCCGGGGCGCCAAATGCCTGCGGCACATATCCGATGACGGACAGTCCGTACATTGTGAATTTACGCTGCCACTCGAGCCGGTTGAGACTTAACTTCACGATGAAATCACTTTTCCCGGGAGTTGATGATATGAGTTTCGGTATTCGTTTCGGATCTGGTGATACGGCCACGTCTGACGCCAGACCTGCAGCTCTGAGATCCATTGCGACAAGCTCTGCGAAATCAAGTTCGTAGTCGTAGCGGTAGCCGTTCCATTCGTACGTGAAGGCTTCCGGCTCCCTGACCTGGCGCACAAAAGGATAGAAGGGGATAAATGCTTGAACTCCTGGTGTTGTTCCGGCATGTCCTCTGATGTCCAAAGGTTTCATCACGACTATTTTGCCTACCGGCTCTTTGCCCATCGCAGGCGCGGGTTCGTAGCCGTACCTGAGAGATGGATCGACCACGCATCCAGTGAAAAGTGTGCAGAGCATCGACAAGGCAATTAGTTTCCCAATAGGAATCCTCATTTTTCTTCTCCTCCTGTAATCGTTGTTTTTCAATAATTTTGGCAAACGAAATCAATATACCAAGTTGCAATTAAAAAACGAGTTGATAAAGTGCCGTGAAATCTACTGTAGGCACCCCCATGTTGGGGGCGGTCACGGCCAACATGGCCGTGGCTACAACAAATCCACACACATTATTACCATTCCATTGATTGCAAGTTAGCATCATTTTTCGACTTTGCGGATTTCCTGCTCATCGCTCCATTCCAGGATGCCGGTCTTAAGATTCTTGAGGTTCATCGTGATTTTATAGTACACATCTATGACTCCATTGCCCTTCTGTTTTATCTCGGAGATATTTGAGACCAGCAGGAATTCTGCCGAAGCTCCCTGGCCGAACTGAACCGCGTTATTCTGGTCGTTGAGCCCACTTTCCTGTTGATCTTTGATTTCTTTTATGGTTTCTCCATCAGTACTGCGGTCGGTGAAGCGGAATTTCCCGCTTCTTATGAGCCTAGTCCTTATCGAATCGGTAATAGACTGTGTATCAATATGTTGCATTGTCTTGTTATTGACCCTTGCCACTTCGAGTATGGGCCTGCGGTTCTTAGTCATTTCGACGATCGGTGGAAAGGTGAGCATTGAGTTTACCATGGTGTTGGCTGTTTGCTGAAGATCATTTGAGCCGAAGTCTGTGGATATCGGTTTTGCCGAGGTCGGGTCTCCATACGAGACTGTGCTTGAACAGCCTGCGAAAACGGCAATCATGCCCGTGGCACAGATTATTGGCAGAAAAGTTCCTGCAAGTGATTTGAGTGTCATTTTATTCTCCTTATTTTTGTTATGTTTTTTATCAGACCAATCAGACGGATCCGACAGATCGGACCGATTGGAATTTCATACTATCAAAAGCTCTCTCTCAATCAACATCGGACTCGCGGAGTCTTATCTTGAATGCCTTGGCGGCCGGATTCGGAGCCAGTCCCTGAATGGTTTTGACCTCGCGCCCGTTCAGATACAAGGGGATCCATGCCGATCTGGCCGAATCAATTTCCATTCCTCCGGAGTCATACCATGAGAACTTGTACTCCAGGCGGTAGGGGTTGCTGTATCCAGACTCGAGTTCCAGATTCACCTGGAGAAGACCCCCTACGAACCGGGATCTGGTGTCCAGCACTCTGATGTCAACGGGGCTGTTTTTGAAGTTGACGGTCGAATTGCCTGCCGAGGAACCATCAATTTCCATGACCGATGTCCAGCAACCACTTAGAGCCAATGTGGCAAATGCGATTAGAGGCAAAGCTAAAAATTTCTTCTTCATCCCATATCCTCCTTTATTTTCAATGTGTTTCAGTTCAGTGACTATAGATAATTTTTATTATGATCGGGATTCATTCTGACTTGGCTGGTTCGACATTATTTCCCCCAGCTTCTTTTTTAGGATCCTGGGAATCAACTTTTGGTTTTCCCTGATCTTTTGCGGCGGGTGAGTCCTTGACTTCTTCAGTTTTAGGTGACTGAGTATTTTCCGTCCCGGCTTCATCTTTTACTTCGTCATCGTTATCGAATTTCAGAGGTTTTTCAGATGATCCCGGAGTCTCGGGGGCGTCTTCTTTTGGAACTTTACGTGGATCCTCGGGAAACGCACCACCTGGCATCGACGGTTTGAGCACTATCCCCGGCTTTGGCTTTTCTTTTACCAGTTTGACGACGCAGCCCTTGCCTACGCCTAAGTTCTCTCCATCAAGAGTCGCATATGACTGTTTAGCATCGGATCGAGTAACTTTCCCCTGGCCGACCTCGATTTCGTTGCGGAACATCTCGCCGGAGTCTTCGTCCTTGATCTCATTGAAGGCGAAAAACTTGACAGCCCTTCCTTCCTCGAAGCCTGCGGCTGTCCCGCGGTTGATTAGCACCTGTTTGCCAGTAATGGTCAGGACTTTTGCCGGGCGCAGGAGTGCTACAGCGTCCTGGCACAGGGCGGCGGCGACTTTTTTCGCCAGCTCCACCAGTGCGGCATCACTGCCCTTCAATCCGACATTGTTGCGGCTATTTTCCACAATCTCCTCCTGTGTCAACTGTATGCTTGCCACATCGGGAAGCAGTTGACCTGTGCTGGTGTCAACAATCTGTACCAGTGCCGACAGGTATACCTTTCTCCGCATGGATTTTCTGCCGATTTTCTGGTAGTCCTGGACATCCACAAGATCCTCGAATCCATCAATTTGTGGCAACAGCACATATTTTGCGCCTGCCATCTTGCCGGTCTGCGCCGCACTTTTGTCGTTAGGATCGACTGCGGCTGCGGCAAAGCCCTGTTCCTGTTCAAGATCAGATTTGCGTTTGCGTTCCACTATCTGGAAGGTCCTCGTGGCGCTTAACGCCGATATGAATTGTGTGTCAAGGGACTGTGCGACCCTTTTCAATACCAACGGCTTGTCATCCTTTGTCGCTGATTCTATCACAGACGACTGTATCTTCAGCTCACCGATGTAAATGCTCGACTGTTCGCCTTGCGGCAGAGTCGTCTGCGCCACCAAGGCAAATCCGGCAATGCCGAGTACTGCAAGGATCGCAAGCTTCGACATGAAATTCCTGTACATATTTGTCTCCTTAATTTTTTTGTGGCACGACAGGTGCCACGTTGTTGTTTTTCATCGGTGGAGCGGGAGTCGGCAATGGGACTATTGGTATTATCGTATCATCTCCTCCTCCTCTGACAAGCGTCGTAAGACCTTCCTGGAAGTGTTCGGAACGGATATAGCTGTTCTTCAGAGATGTCTCCATTCCTGACGAGATTTTTTCCTTCGAGTCCGCATCGGCCTTGCTCTGTTCCCTGGCGATATCAACTTTTGCTTCCGTCTCGAGCCTTTGCAAAGCCTCGGCCTGCTTGAACGCAGTTATGTCCTTGAATTTTGCAAGCCCCTCCGTGGAAAGCTCCAATGAAATGGTGATTTTCTGGTTCGCTATGATATTCACGGATCTTTCCCATGGAATGAAGTATTGTCTGTTAACCATGAGCTGATGGATGCCAGGCGCCGCCTTGAAAGTGCCAGGCGGGCTTCCTATTGCCGCGCCGTCGAGCTCAATGGTGGCTCCCCCCACGTTGCACTCTACTGTGAAATCGACTGTGGCAGCAGCAGTTGACAATGCATCCCTTATCCGCCGGACTTTGTCGGAAATGTTGGTGGCAAGTTTCAAAGTGCCGGAATTTATAAGTCTGTCGGGCATGTTGTCAATGCTTACTCCGGTGCTCGCATTCTGCAAGACTCTTTCCGAAGACGTAAAGACATCTCCATAAATGGATTGCCCCGAATTCCCATCAAGCACTTTTATGGTGATTGGAAGGGAGTATATGTCGGTGGTATTGTTGGTCTGATATATGGTGCCTTCCCCTTTGAATGTGCGCATCTCTTTTCCAATCTTTCCAATGCTCGCGACGATTATGTAGTCGGCACCGAGCATCTGCGCAACTCGCAGAAGCGAAGCCTTTGCAGTTCCACCGGATCGTTCCTGCTTCCCGACAGTTACTTCGGGCTCGGTGTTCTGCTTTTCCTCCTTGATGGCGATGCCGCTGCCGGTCACCCCTGTGTCGGTGCCGATAGCCATCACGGTTCTGACATTGTTGAAAATGGTTTCGTCAGGCTCATTTGACTCGCGGAATTTCTGTACCACATCCTTCCAGTCCATGACGGCGAAGCCCTTTTCCGAGAGCTGAGCGGACAGCTCGTCGCTGAAGAGGTCTATCTTGCTATTCATATCCCTGCCACCGCGATTTCTCACGAACATAGCAGTTTTGAGTGGCGCATTTGATGAGATGCTAGTTCCTTCCGCTGTCGCAGGTTTTTCAGTTTCCGCGGCGAAGGAAAGACTGGACAAAAAGAAACCTGGCAGAAGCAATCCGAGCGATACACGCGCAATTTTTGACAAGTTCATAAAAATTTCTCCCAAATAATTTAGGTTTAATATATACTAAGCATGCTAAAAACGCAAATGCTTTTCAAATTTCAAGTAGTTCAGTCTCTGCCCACGGATTACACGGATTGGCACGGATGGGAAAATATATTGCCGTTTATCTGTGTTGGAATTTGCCATGTTTTTCTTGAGAGAACTGCTGGCATTGTGGAGAAAAATCCGGACAAATGTGTTTGTCCGGATTTCCTCCCGCAATGCCAGAACCTCAAAAGAGGCGGCAAATTCCATCCGTGTAATCTGTGGGTAATTATTTGGCCTGACGATTTAAAATTGCGTTCTATTCCCTTATCACTGTGAATGTGATATCACCATGCTTGTATTTGCTACTTGACCTCATTGAAACGCCACCGTCGTCCAATCCGTTTTGCCCGACACTATAAATTACGTAGCCCTTCTTGGTTATATTCTCATATTTCCCAGATGACGACTCTTCCCCCGGAAGCAGTTTTTCCAGCACGACTTCGCCTTTTTTATAGATGAGTTGGTTTCCATTGAATGGATCAATCGGGATTGAAGGAAGGAATTCAGGTACGAGATCGTTCAGGGATTCCGGCAGTTTTCCATGTTTGAGCCTGTATCTTCCCACAGCAAGACCGGCAAGAGTTACCTTGCTGGCAGCTTCTATGTTGGCCTTTTTGGCGAAAAGAGCCGTCAAGGCTGGGGCTACCATTTTGATGAGAGGATAAATCATAGGAAGATTTCTTATCCTTGTCTCAAATGTGTCCAATCTGCTCTTGTTGTATGGGGTTTTGGAGATTTCCATCAGTTCTTCAATCATTTCCGCATATTTTATTTTGTTAAGTGTGGCTAACCCACTTAGCTCATAGGATGAGTAAAAAAATCGGGCTAGGAGATTCCCGGGGGTGGATGGTGTGCTGGGGCCATATCCACTGTCTAAGAGGTTCTCAAGGGGAGTGTTTGTCCAAGAAACTCTTTCACCTGCCAGGGCTATTTCAATGGAATTTACGCAATTTTTCTCGGACTCGATGATATATTTAGATAGCTCAAAAAGTTGGGAATCGGACAAATTCCCACGGTTAATAATCCATTCGATGTTGGAAAGTGCGATTGATTCGCATGCGATCATTACAAGGTAGGATATTAGGACAGGTTCGTCTTTCAGCGATTTTGGGAGTTTAAGTCCTGCGACAGACGCCTCTACGGCTTTGTCACAGTTTCCTTTTTCCATTTCCATTAAAGATTCCAGGCCGAGCAGTCTTGCGCCTTGTCTGAGAGAAGACAGGTGCGGAAGAGGAACGCCAATCCCGTTTTTTAAATCCACATTGAATCGGCATTTATCCATTGCTGCGGCCTTCTGCAGGAGCGGGATGGCTTCGCGTTTGCTTTCCAGATATTCTGAACTTGCCTTAAGCACATCTTCCTGAATTGGATCTCCCAGAGCTGGGATTGCCGCGAACCCACAAAACATAACGAGTTTGTCGTCTGATGGTTCTTTAGCATATTCCCTGAAAGCCGTCTGATATGCGTCGGCGGCATTTTCTGGTGCGGGAACTTCCGTATACCACTTGTCGAGTTCCTGCAGAGTCACCGGCTGGCCTTTGCTGCGAATTTCGCTGTTCAGCTTTTCGAGCCGATTTTGCAGGATCACATAATATGTTCCCCAGACGAAGAAGGGAACTATGATCAGCAGGGAGAGGATTATATATGTCTTGTTTTCCGCAAAAAAACCTGAAAATCCAGATTGTTCCGGATCACTCGGAGTTTTCATTTTACTTCCTCTTCAGCCTTCACTGGCGGCGCCGGCCAAAGATTCTGCACTATGACTCTTTCCCCCACTCGGACGACTCTGACTACAGTGGTCTGCCCTTTTGCAATAGATATCTGGTCGCTAGCAGGAGTTTGCATGTTCGGACATGACAGCTTGAGATCTGTTTTTCCTTCAGGCAGGTCAGCCACAAGAATTTGGACATTTTCCGGAAGTGTCATCCAGGATCTCAGATCGGCTTTTTCCGTCATATTGTTGTATATTGCCGATGCCACCATGATGCCGATTCCCGCCGCCTGGACGGCGTTGTTTCCGGTGGCAGTCATTACGGCTCCTGCGGCGAAAGTTCCACCTTTGACCACAACACGGGCGCTTTGCCTTATTATCCTCCACTTGGCCTCTTCCTCCAAGGCTCTGAGAGCCAGAGCGTTCATGTAGCATAAGGGATATGTCACAAGTGCATCCGGACTGCCTGTCGAGGCGGTGAGGGGGGAGGGGGCGGTCCAGTTGAAACGATAGACGGGATATGCGATGGCTACCGCGAGCATCGTGATGAATACTTCCTCCTTGCGCGGAGCCCAGCCATCCTCGTAGATCACTACAAGTCGGCCGAGAGATCCATTTTGAGGATGCGACTCGTTCCATGCCCATGCATCTGGGAAGGATGTTTTTAGCCAATCGAAATCCTGATCCTGGTTTAGCTGGTTCGCGAGCCGTATGGTGTCACGTTGAAGATATGGGTTGAACGGCATGATCTGCAATCCCTTCTTATATGAGATATAGGCATCGTTGAGTTCTCCGGACATTTCGTGAATAAGTCCGCCCATATAGACAACGTATGGATTGAGGAAAGAGCTTTTGGACTTCGCAAGCACGTCCTTCATATCCTCAAAATATCTTCCGTATTCTCCTTCCGCTTTCTGTTTTACTTCATCTTGTTTTACTTGTTCCTCCGTTTTTGGTGGTGCAGGTGGCGGTTCGGTTTTCGCGGTCGTACTTTCTCCAGGCTGATTCGTGACTGCCGGGTCAACTTTTCCGGATGTTTCGCCTTCCTTTGGGAGAGGTGGCTCGGCGGCTTTTGCATTGGGATCAGCATCTTTGCATGCATCGGGTTCAGTCTTGACTGGTTCTGATTTTTTTTCATCAACCTTTGGCGCGACAGTATCCGGTTTTTCACCTTTATCATTGTCTTCGGAGAGAGCTTTTTTCGCGACTCCGTTCTCAAAGCTGTTGAAGTCGGAATCATTGAACTTTTCACTTGCCCTGGCTTTTTCGGCTTCATTCATCAGGAATTCGGCGTTTCTTATTTCTATGAGTGCACCTTCCAGATTTCCCTTGGACATATAGTTGATGGATTGGTAGAGGCGCAGCATCTCGACTTCAAAAAGTCTGGCTTTGTATGGGAGCATATTGTCGTTCACAACGACCGAGCCTACGTTGATCTGGGCGCCTTGTGTAGTGTCATCATGCAGTTCGCGTTCCTTCATGATGTCGATCTGGGCATTGAAACTTTCACGGCTTGTATCGAAGTCGCCATATAGCTGGGCGATTTTGCCTTTCTCCATGAGATAGAGTTCCAGGTTTTTGCCCTTGTCATCTAGCTCTTCCTTGTATAGGTTTGCGGTGTCCAGTGGCTGATTGTTCTCTATGGAGCTTATGTACTGGAGAGTCAGATCGCTGGCACAGCCGGAAAATAATAGCAGAACCAGAAAAAAGAGAGGTGACAACGCGAAGGCTATCCGCAAATGAATCAATTTTGATAACAGAGACATTCTAAAACCCTTTAATAAAGCTATGTTACTGTCTTCCGTACCCCGTTTGACGCCTGTCGCGAGAATGTCCTTATTGTCTCTCGTGTCCCTTATGTCCTTTTTCCAATCTGTTCCATCCCTGAAAACTGCGAAATTCACAGATGAGGGACACTGTTGAGTTCCAAAGAATTTAATGTGCCTGTTTCAATGCAAAATGTCAAGGAAGGAATTGCTGAAAAGCCATGGAAACAGCATGCGGCAGTCTTTTCCGGTAAATGGCCTTTTGGGAGGGACGCGCTCTGTGGCATCCTCCTACGGCCACGACGGAGCGTGGCCCTCCAGCACCAAAAACTGACGGGTTACAATTTGTCGCATTTCCTCGTATTTTCCTCTTGAATTTTCAGTCTATCCGGCGTATCTCCTTTAATCATGAAAAACAGGATTCCTGTCGGTTCTTTGGAGCAGCAGTTTTCTGAAACAATTTTGATTGCGGGCATCAGGTCATGGAATATGTTTTATATGTCCTTATTGGGTTCATCGCCAGCGTCTCCGGCGGTTTCTGGGGGCTTGGCGGAGGCTGGATGATCGTACCGGCCCTTCTTCTTCTCAACGTTGATATCCAGACAGTTGCGGCGGCGAGTCTTTTCCAGATGGCTATCAGTTCGTCCTGGACTGTTTTCAGGCAGTTTCCTGGCATAGGATGGAAGAAGGGAGGATGGGGATGGAACGTGGCTCTGCCTTTCTGCATGGCATCGTTCATCGCCGGCTTTTCCGGGGAATACGTGAGCAGCTTCATGAAGGAGACATTCAAGAGCGAACTTCCCCATCAGATTATTTTCTTCTGCATTCTCATCTGCATATTCATAAGTATTTTCAAGACGAAACCTGCCAGCCCGGATCTTGAGAAGGATCAAGTCGGCGGAGCTTTGATGAAATCGCTGATAGCCTCCACCTTAGGCCTCTTCTCCGGGGTGATCTCTGCAGTTGTCGGCATAGGAGGAGGAATAATTGCAAGGCCTGTCATGACTTCAATCCTTTCTGTTCCGGAAAAGACCACAGGGATGATAACAAGACTGATCGTGCTTTTCACCGGAATATCGGGGACAACTTCATATCTCTATTCCGGGCAAGTGGACAGGCATGATGTCGTTTCAATTGGTCTGCTGTTGGCGATGGGGGGAATTCCGGGATTCGTCATCGGAGCGAAAATGCACGAGTCGAGCCTGAGATCGGGAACCGAACTTGCCGCACAGAGAAGCTTCGCAATAATTGTACTGCTGACCATGGCAGGAATGATATGCAAGGTGATGGATGTTGTAGTCCTTGGAAGAATTATCATCAGCATCTCGGGAGTCATCATATGTGTTTTCCTCGGGTGGATCTCAAGGAAGAAGTGACTTGATCGTATGTCTGTTATCTGTCTTCGAAAGGTGAATACAAGTTATCCACACACTCTTTCATATCGGCAGTGAACTCGTCTGGAAGTTTCTGCTGTCTGATCATTTCGTCGAGATATTTTTCAATTCCATGCTGTGCCGCGAAGAGACATGGAGTGCTGAATATGACGATGGAAACACCGGAGTCCTGCATCTCATTGAATGTCCAGTTCGGTGATTTTCCGCCATGAAGCTGATTGACCATGACTGGCACTTTGACTTCCCGCACCAGTTCCCTCACGAGATCCAGGGAATGCACCGCCTCGACCATTACCCCATCGGCACCGCAGTGTGCATACATGACAGCTCTTTTTATCGCGTCATTCATGTCTGTGGCGTCTGTCCTGGCTATGACGAACAGTTTGTCGCGGACATCCAGTACACTTTTCAGTTTTTCAAGATACTGTTTTTGTCCTAGCACCTGTTTCCCTTCGAAGTGTCCACATCGTCTTGGACGTTTCTGGTCTTCAATCATGACAGCCGAAACACCTGTTATCTCGAGATTTTTCACAGTGTTGGCCGAGATGATTTCATCCCCGAAGCCATCGTCAATATCGACAAGCACATGCTTATATGGCAACACTTGCCTTACCCTTAAAGCCCAGTCATTGATGTCCCGCCAGTTGACGTATCCAATGTCAGGCAGGCCGTACTGGCTTGCCGCAAAACCAAATCCGCTGCAGAATATGCCTTCGAACCTTTTTGCGCTGAGAAGAGCTGAAAAAACATCATAGACTCCAATGAGTGGAAGTATTTTTCCAGTGGCAATACGTTTTCTGAAAGCCTCTCCGGCCATGCATCCGCAAAGTTTTTTAGTCATAACAACCTCTTGACTTTTGTAGATATCAACTGATCTATTTGCTGTTAAGATCTTGGTCGGCTACATCTGGAGAGTCAAAGTTGAAGAGAACCATGAACGTGAGAGAACCGTTGGCCACGATGTTCACGAGTCCGAACTGAAAACCATCCAGATCTCTCGCATAATTCACAAGGCCAAACTGGAATCCATTCGGCGGCGGCGTGCCCGGGTTCTTGCCTGAAAGAACGTTGACCACACCTGCCTGCATTCCACTAAAATCTTTCTCCAGGTTGACTATACCAAGGTGGAGGCCCTTCGATCCATTTCCCACATTTACGAGCGCCCCCTTCACACCGAAAACCTCCGGCGTGGCGGCGGAGACGAGCGAAGCTTCGACTCCGACAACACGTCCCTGCCCGGACATGAATCCGGTTTTTAAACCGTACACGCACTGCCTTGCGGGAAAGCTCAGCCCCTGCGAGAGGCATAGCTGGAGAGGCGTCCAGTTGGAAATATCCACTTCGACGTGCTTAGGTATTGCCGAACGGTAGGCGACCGTCATAAGCCCGGTGGTGTTGTCGAATTCGGCGAAAGCCTTGCCGTCCTCTCTCTCCCAGAGTTTCAGGCCGGCATGCAGCCCAGCTGATTTATCTGTCCACTTTGACTGCTCGATGTTTTGGGCTAGAATCTTATTGAAATCACTTTCGGAAAGATCTACGCCTTTCGATTCCGCAGTATCTCCTTGGGGAAGCGTGCGGATATGGACAAGTACAGCCTTGACGTCCGATTCGTAAAATATCTCATAGCGAAGTCCATTCCTTTCGAAAACATGAACAAGGAAGCCGGACTCCACGGATTCCTTGACTGGCTTGCCAAACGCCAGGACGTTGCCCCTCGGATTTGTCCCCAGCTGTGCATAGCATGCGGAAAAACCAAATAACAAGAGAATTGCAGTGAAACCCCATTTCTTCATTTTCATAACAACACCTAATAATTTGAGTTTTTGACGATTCGTAACTTTACCGTGAGAGTGTGTACACTCATTGCAATAATAGCCTAAAATGGAATTATTGCCAATTAGATGCGAACATTTGTTTGTCGGGATTATAGCTTCTTATCCTGTTGCGTTCCAATGAGTGGAATAAGACTTTTCAGCATGCTGGCTATGGAGATTGTAACTATCAGATACGAATTCCACGAACGGCGAGAGATCAATCTACCATCAGCCCTGTTCAACTTGATAGTATGGGAAATTGCATTTTGACAGGATGGTTGAATGGTTGGAAATTTGTAGCCACGGACACCTGTCCTACGAAGCCTTGGCATAGTAGGATGTTGGCCGTGTCGTCGCCTCCAACATCCGCCTACGCAAAGGAGCTACGGCGAGACATGTGGAGGCGGCTACATTAGTTTCCGCCGTGGCGGATTAAGTTCAAGGCCAGAATGGAGGGCTCTACGATAGCTGCTCTAAACATTTCTTATATGGAGAGCCCTATCGGCTTTTTCGGCGGCCTCGTTGCTGTGGGTCACCATGAGAATGTGTTTTTCCAGAGCTACGAATTTTCTCATTGCCGACAGAATTATTTCCGCATTTTCAGAGTCGAGATTTCCTGTAGGTTCATCTGCGAGAAGAATGTCGGGCGAATGAATCATCGCCCTTGCCATTGCGGTGCGCTGCCGTTCCCCGATGCTCAGTTCCGATGGCAGATGCGTTACCCTGTGGGCGAGCCCGAAATTTTCCACAAGCTCCATCGCATGTTTCCGCAGATCCGTGTTTTTCAAAACAAGAGAAGGCAGCATAATATTCTCATACACAGTGAGATACGGGACAAGATGGAACTGTTGGAAGACAAATCCTATTTTTTCCGCTCTGAAGGCGGTCCTTTCATTCAAAGGTAGAGAATACAGTTTTTTCCCGTTGAAAAGGATTTCGCCCGAATCCGGTGCCAGGATGGTTCCGGCGATCAGGAGAAGTGTGGTTTTACCGCTTCCGCTTTTTCCCTGGACGGCAAAGAATTCACCCTCTTTTATTTCGAGGGATATCCCATCGAGCGCCTTGACTGTTCCGTCCGAACGCCTGAATGACTTGCTTACATTTTTTATCTCAAGCATTTCACTCCTCCCTCAATATGTCCGCAGGATCCTTCTGCGACGCGAGAAATGCGGGTATCCAGGATGCGAGCACGGAAAGCAGTGGCGCCGAGATCAGAGCCGCAAGAACTATTTTTGGTGAAAGGAGCGTCAAGATGCTATGGGGAGTCAGGGGGAAGCCGCTTTTAAAAGTTCCGCCGCAGGTCCCTGCCGTGATTCCTATTATTGCGCCGAGCAGGCCCGCCATCAGGGCTCTGCCAAGGAAGAGGTAGAGTATTCCGCCTGAGGATAGGCCAGTGGCGCGCAAAATGCCAACCTCGTATTTCCTGTCGGAGCTGTTGCCGTATGCGAGGAATGCGATCCATAGCATTGCTCCCGCGGCGACGAGAGGAATCAGCATTGCCGCGAATGATTCATATTCTTTCTTGAGCTCCTTACGATGCTTCTTCAACGCCTCGATGGCTGCAACTCCCTCTTTTTCCGCCAGGTCTCTTGCCTCGAAGCGGGCTTTTGCGATTCCTGCATATTCTATTATCTGGACATCTGGCAATATTGATACGATTTCTTCTTTGACCTTGTCCAGATTGGCCTCGGCGCATTTGCACTCAAGCGCGAGTATTCCGTTGATAAGTCCTTTCTTTCCAAGAAGTTCCTGTGCCTCGTCAAGCGGAATCCATATTGTGATGTCATCCTTTGTCCCTCTGCGCTGGTTTATCCCCGATACTGTGAAGCCTTTACCGAGAATCTGTATGGTGTCGCCTTTCTTGAGATTGAGATTGTATTGTATCTCATGCCCGATGATTGCGCTCCATGCAGGGACTGGAGGTTGTATGGGATCTCTAGGATTGATGTGCGCCTCCGGCGTCTCTCCCTTTGTCCCTATCAGAATAATCCATCTCCTGCCTTCTGTCCAGTGGATTTTTTCCTGCAGGCTGGGAAGCAAGTGTTTTATTGTGACAAGTTTTGAATTTGCGAGCCTGGCGGCGTAATCTTCCGGCATATATTTCGAGGAAAAGTCCTCCGCATAGAAGTCGGCGAGGTTCTGGCCTTTGGGTAGGATGAGGACATTGAAGCCCATGCGTATTGTCATCTTGCGGTATTCGTCCTGAAGGATTTCAATCCGTCCACTGGTCTCTTTCTCTTTTGCTCCAAGGAGGGAGGATGTCCTCTGGTCGTGTCCACGGAGCATGACAAGCGTGCCACAGAGGAATCCAGAAGCGACCGCGACGGAGATTACCGCCAAAATGAAACTTATTTTTCGGCAGGAGATTTCCTTCAGGACAAGAAGTTCAAGGCTTATCTTCTTTGGCATTTTCGACGTTGCTTCCTATTTTCTTTTTCTTGATGGCGGCAAGAGTGAATACGATGATGATGATTGCAAGTCCGGCAAATAGCAGCGACAGGTTCCTGAGCATCAGGTTTTCACTCTTTACTCCTTTCTCAACGTTTTTCTCCAAGGCAATCTTTTTTGCCGGTTTCTCGATGGATTTTTCAGGCACCACCTGAGGCTTTGTTTCTTTTACTTCTGTTGCCGGCAAGAATCCCTCGAAACCTGTGATGGGTGGAACCTCGAAGTTCTGTATGGTGTAGAAAATATTTTTTTCCCAGTCGAAACAGATGAGAAGGTCAATCCCAGGGTTAAGTTCCTTGACCTGGCATGAGCAGGGGCCAAGGATGAAAGAGCAGACTCCGGCGATCTGTTCGTCATTGATCTTGTCGCCGATAAGCGGATATAGCGCCCTTCCACGTCCGAATATGGGAATGACAACCGGTGCATCCTCCTTTATCTTATTGTCAGAGCTGTATAGCATTTCCAGGAATCCCTTTTCCGCAGGATCTTTTCTCGATACCGTTATTGTCTTGAAAGACTTTGTGATTTGAACCGGGGAGGAGCTTTGAATATCTGTTGTGGTCTCATTTTCCTTCATGTCGGAGAGGGGTAGTTTTTCCGCCAAGGTCTTGAGTTCCTTCTCGATCAGCGACAATGCCGCATCGTTTTTCTGTTTGTCCGACGATTCAATGAAAAGCCATACAGCCGATTCGCCCTTCACTATGAGTTCGGCGATTTTCCGCCTTATTGGTGAGTCGAGAACAAGCCCCGCGTTTTCCTTTGTGAAGGGACCAGCCCAGGCGTCGTTTTCGGCTCCTGTCCATTCAGGGTATCTCACGACAATTGCCGGAAGATTGTCATTCTTGTGTTTTTCCCATATCTTTGCGCTCCTCTCATCGTTTTTTTCAATGTCGATGTCGAACAGGGAGAAGCCGCCCCGTTCGTATTGTGCATTCTCCATAAGGGCGTAGATTTTTTTTTCAGCCTCTGTCAGGGCGCCTTTGTGAAGTATGAATATTTCATAGGGGGCATTGCGCCATCTTTCGAGTGCGAAGCGGAACACCGGGACAGAACAGGCGAAGCTGTTGAAAGCTACTGTTCCGAGCAATGTAAGAATTATTGCGGACAAGATTTTTTTATTCATTGATTTCATCTGTTTTAATATGACACATTCTTATAAACCTATACGGGTATTGATTAAATTCAAACAAATGGCATATATTAACCATTAGTGTCAGTATCGTCCCATGGATTGTTGGATAAATGGATTGCTGGATTGTTGCAAATCAAGAAGATATGCAGAAAATAATGCATTCATAATTTTCAAAATGCCTTTTTTTATTTCCATTCCAATTCCATGCGTCTTTGCCTTTTC
>CAIQLG010000469.1 GCA_903872565.1 uncultured Lentisphaerota bacterium
ATTTCATTATCATCGCTCCATGTTGTTAATGTTTTGTAATATATTGCATTATAACATGTTGCGATGATATTTCAAGTAATATTTCAAATTATTTTTTATTTTTTTTAGCCTAGCTCGACCTTTTCGAGCAGGCTCTAATTAATGAAATATGTTCAACAAGATTAAACAAGTTTTTTGTTGTATTTAGAATGTTTTTGAAATGGCTGGTTGAGGAAGGAATCTTGAATTCATTTATCTTATTCAATTTCAGGGTAACCCTTCCAAAAGCCAGGAACGTAAATACTCCAGTGATACCAACAGAAAAAGCGGACGAATGCATGTTGTGCCACCCAAATTGGACGCTTGTCCCTAGGATAGCCAGATACACAGGCATGAGGCTCAGGGAAATTCTCAGGCTCAGGAAAAATGATATCGTCACTTATCAGGGAATGCTCTGCATCAAGGTTGACGAACGGAGTAAAACCGGCGAGTCAAGAATAATTACGGTCGCTGACAAATTAAAAGACTATATGAAAAATATTTCTGAACTCGAAAAGACAAAGAAGCAATTCGACCACTTCAACACGTTAGTTAAGAAAATTCCTGGTTGTGAAAAATGCAAGTTTCACTCATGGAGAGTGTATGCAAATACGCAGATGATGGAAGCAGGAGTTGACCAAGCAGTTAGGATGAAAATTTTAGGACATAGAGCTTCCAAATCCGATATTCATATTGGATATACCTCAGTCCAGATTTCCCAAATGAAAAAAGCAGTGGATTTGATACCGTAATTTTACCAAATTTGCAGGATTTTAAGAAATATATTGGAAAAAAGCGGTAAAGAAATAGATAAGAGAATAGGATAAAGATATACCTCCATACTTCAAAGACATAATAGGTATTATGTCTTTAAATGGGTTAAAAAACAGGGGGGATAGGCGAAAAAGGCACTTTCTGAAGGGTGAAAAACGGCAATAAAAAGGCTTTTGATATCACCTGAAAAATAGGCTCACCCAATGTGATATCACCTCCATGTTCGATGTTTTATACCCTCCAAAATGAACTTGCTAGAAATATTTGGAACTCTCCCGCTTCTGAACTGATATCATACTGCCTTGGAAATCCCTGCAATTGTACTTGGATAGAATGAATAGCCTCTATGGAATACTTGAATGATATCACCAGTTAGAAATTCTTTTGATGACTCCTTGAAAACCTCCCTCGCTGACGCTCGGTCGGGACTATCTCCCCCCTTCCCCCCAGGGGGAGCGGTCAAAGGTTGCCTGTGATGTCTGGTCTGATTATTCCTGCGATGTATCCAGGGGCATTCGCTCTGTTTCATTTTCGTAAAGTTGTTTTCTCTAAGTATTTTGTTCGGATGGGTTGTTATGTTTGGGTGTCATCGCTCTGCCCCGAAGGGGGGCTCGGAAAACTCCGCCCCCGTGGTAGAGACATACATTTTGGCAGGTTTTTTATTTTGGCTGTCAGTGTTTTGTTTTACGTTCAATGTTTTACTAGCTGATTAAGTCCTCTGTGATCCGGAACCAGCCGGCGGGAAGTGCTTATTTCGTTCGCCGCGGCGAACTCAACCGCGCTTCCCTTCTCGGCTGTGGATTGGGAAAACAATTGCTTGTTTTCGGAAATTTGAAAGAGGGGGGGGAAGAATGGGATTGCTCAATTCATCTCAATTTCCGGAGATCCACCCTGCTATTTCGCAAGGCTGCCGCCTGATGCTCAACCGCAGGGCGTTTCTCCAGAGGAATAATGAATATTCAGCACGAATCTGTGTGTTTCGGAAAATTCCCAGAGGTCAGCTTCCTACGTCGCTTGCGTTCCGACGCTCCTCCGGTGGCCGCCCCTTATGGGATATTCATTCCCGGATGTAACTGAAAGATTGTTTCGGGGGAAAGAAAATCCGAATCCATCTTTGCCAGCCACCCGACTATTTCGTTCGCCGCGGCGAACTCAACCAATACGGATATCTCAGCATAGGATTTGCAGTGAAGCGCCGTTCATCGGCAGGGCGTTTCGGGAATAGTTGACACAATTCCCTACACACCCCCGCCATTTTCGGCTTGTATCCTTGCTTCCGTGGCATTCTCTCCTCGAAACCTCCCTCGCTGACGCTCGGTCGGGACTATCTCCCCCCTTCCCCCCAGGGGGAGCGGTCAAGGGTTATCCATGAAGTCTGTACGTGGTATTCCTAAAATGGGATTTTGGGAACGGGGAAGCTGGGCGGCTGACGCCGCCCTGCCATACCGTTTGCACGGTATTGCTTCGTGTTTCGGGGTTGATACCGCTGTAGTTTTGTATGTGTTTAATGATAAAGATATCTGCGAACTTCGTAAGAATAATGGTTATCTCAATATACAGGAAGATGAGACTAGCTGTCTGGGAATCGAAGAAAAAGAATTGTCCTGAAAGTCGATACTGAGATGCTGAATAACTGGAAGAAGATTCTCGAAAGTCTCGGGGTTGATTTCGCTGTAGTCTTGTGGGTGTGTCTGGGCGCCCCCTTTGGGTCGGGCTGTCGTGCTGACGCATTCAGCCGCTAAAGCCGGGCACATCGCGTGATTCAAGTTTTGAAGTCTCGTGTTATGAATTGTCATTATATATCCTGCCGAGTCTCTCTCCGTGCCCGCCATTCGCGTCTTCACCATCCGGCTTCCATCCCTGGCGCAAAGAGATTCGCTTACGCTCTGGCTTCAGTCGCTAACGCTCCATCGTAGGTGTGCGGATGCTATCCGTCCTGCCTGTCCGGTGTCAGCGGTCATCGGTGCTCCCTACG
>CAIQLG010000470.1 GCA_903872565.1 uncultured Lentisphaerota bacterium
CCTTGTCGCCGTCTTTTGCGTCCTTGGCCTTGTCGCCGTCTTTTTCATCCTTGGCCTTGTCGCCGTCTTTTGCGTCCTTGGCCTTGTCGCCGTCTTTTTCATCCTTGGCCTTGTCGCCGTCTTTTGCGTCCTTGGCCTTGTCTTTTCCTTCGTTATCACCTTCGGCGGCTTCTTTTTTCTTGTCTGGATCCTCTCCCCTGGCAAAGGCATTAAGTCGGCCTATCTGCGAGTTGGTGTCTTCAAGTTCCTTTTGCAATTTATCCGTGTTGCCTCCCTTTTTCTCGATTTTGTCAATCTTTGACTGGATGTCTTCTATTTTCTTTTCGAGAGCTGCGGTTTTGTTCTCAAGCTCCTTTTCCATTTTACTCTTGAGATCAGCTATTGTTTTCTGGAGTTTCTCTACAGCTTTCGGCTTGTAGTTTTCACTGTTTTTGTCAATCTTTCCCATTTCCTCCTCGGCGTTTTTAATGTCCTTCTGATACTTTTCGAAAGGATTAGCAGTGGCAGCAGGAGCCTTCTTTGCAGGTGCGGCAGTGGGAGCTTTTTCTCCTGCTGTAAGCTGTGCGGAAAAAAGGGCCGAGACTGCGATGACGAGAAATAAGCCGAAACTTCTTTTCATGTTATCACCTTTATATTGTTTCATGATGGGACGTAATATGTATTGGGAACTAATTATTTTCCAGTCCTGTCATAGTTTATTTGCCATAATTTTTCTGTATTCAGTGGTGTTCCGGAAAGAGTCCAAGATTTCCGAGATCCTCAAATTCAAGTCGGGAAAAATCCAGTCGGGGGCGATTTCCGAAAGAGGGATAAGCACGAAAAGTCTTGTGGCGGCGTTTTTGTGGGGAATGGTTATTTTCACATCGGAATGTATCGTGTTCCCGAAAAGAATGATGTCAATATCTAATGGCCGCGATTTGACTTGCCCGGATCCGCCAGCTTCTCTCCCCGCCATATTTTCTATTTTTTTGCAGGCTGAGAAAAGGTCTTGAAGGGAAGAGATCCAACTGCCTTTCACCGCGGCATTTATGAAATCGTTCATTCCCGGGGGACAGTCCACTGGTTCCGTTCGGTACATCGAGGACATTTGAATATCTTCCATGCCTGCCAATTCAAGTTGATTGACGGCTTTTGCGAAATTTGCAGGAACATCGCCCTCGTTTCCACCCAGGGAAAGTGCGACCATGGTATATTTTGTTTTGATCATTCTTCTCTGCGCCGGATATAATTCATAAGATTTTTACGGGCTGACAATATCATATGACCGGCATTTTTCAAGACTCATTTCAGATTCCCATACGATTAATGATTACCCACGTTCCTACAGGAATTCATGGAAAGGATGGGGATTTCTCTTGGGCAATACCGTCACAACTTGATAGTATGGGAAATTGTATTTAGGAGTTGAGCATTGAATATTGAGTGTTGTTAAAAGAAAATGTTCAATAATCAATGACCAATTTCCAATGTTCAAGTTGTTTTGAAAGTTCCGGCGAAAGCCGGTTAAGTTCAATCCTGGGAGAATCTGCCTGAGTCCCGGCAACAGGCATTTTGAATAAAAATTCCCCAATATGCAATATATGAATTTTATATTTGCTCTTTCACGGCTATAGTATCCGGAGTTTATTCTTTTGGGATTGTTAAAAGGTTAAAGGTTTTTTTAAGACGATGGCTGTTGGTAAACCGAAAATTTATTTTCTTGGCTCGGGGCATCTTGCGGTTCCGATTCTAGAAAGGCTTGTAAAGTCAGACGTAGCAGTTCTGTCCGGTTTCGGCACACAGCAAGATCGTGCTGCAGGAAGAGGAAAAAAGCTGTCTCCCACGCCAGCCGGGTTCTTCATGGAGAACCTCGGATTCAAGCCGGACAAGCCGGAATCTGTAAACTCCGCTGATTTTCTTGGAAAACTCAGGTGCATTTCGCCGGACATTCTCTTTGTGGCATCTTTCGGTCAGATATTGAAGGATGAAATTCTTTCACTGCCTTCTTTTGCCTGTTTAAATGCGCACGCCTCAATTCTGCCAGCCTACAGGGGAGCATCCCCCATCCAGGCGGCGATACTCAATGGAGAGAACAAGAGTGGAGTGACTTTCATGCGCATGAACCGTGGGCTCGATACAGGTCCTGCGATAAAGGTGTATGAGCTTGAGATACGGGACGAATGGAAATCCCCTGATCTTGAGAGGGAACTTGGAATTCTTGCCGCAAGACATGTAGAGGAGGTTATATCAGGTGTCTGGAATGGGAAGTTTCTCCCTGTCTCCCAGCCAGACTCGGGTGTAAGCTATGCGAAGAAGATAAAGAAGGAAGATGGCCGCCTAGACTGGAGCCTGGAAGCTCCGGCACTTCATAGCAGGGTACGTGCATATTATCCCTGGCCTTGCGCAAGTTTCGAGATTGGTGCCGGGGGAAAGAAAATTCACATAAAGATCACTGATTCTACAGTAATGGAGGGTGTTGATGCGACACCAGGAACGGTTATTGCAGAAAACGCCCGCTTTGCGGTGGCCTGTGGTAAAGGCGCGCTTGTGCTTGAAAAGATAATTCCTCAGGGGAGGAAAGAAATGATGGGCTCCGATTTCATACGGGGGTTTCACGATGTCAAGATTAAAACAATTTAAGGCAAGGAAAGATTTATGTTTTCAAATTTGTTTGAGAAAAAAAACAAAAAACAGCTTTTGATAAACTGCGAGAAGATGGAGAAAAGGGTTGCTCTCTTGAACAACTCAAGACTGGAGGAATATCAGATAGAACGTGACGAAGAAAGGAACATAGCAGGTTCCGTATATCTGGGAAGGATTGTGAATTATGAATCTTCACTCCAGGCCGCGTTCGTTGACATTGGCACAGAAAAGAACGCTTTTCTCCACTACTGGGACATGCTTCCGGCAACATACGAAAACTCCGAAAAGATTCTGTTTGACCGCAAAGCGGTCAATGAAAAGAAGAGAACAAGACTCAACAAGGAAAGCGACGATTTCAACAAATATATGACCAATCTTGCTTCCAAGAGGAAGAGGATAAACATAAACGATCTGCCCAGAATATTCCCGGTTGGCAGCGAAATCCCGGTACAGGTGTCCAAGGGACCAATCGGCACCAAAGGACCCAGGGTGACCGCAAATATCACTCTGCCTGGCAGATATCTTGTACTTCTTCCATTCGAGGAGGATTTTGGAATTTCAAAGAAGATAGAGGATCGTGCCGAAAGGGAGCGGCTCCGGAAAATAATGCTCGAACTTGATATTCCGGAAGGGATGGGATGCATTTGTAGGACATTCGGGGAAGACAGAAAAAGCGTGTTCTTCAAAAGGGACATTGACATGCTGCTCGAGCTATGGAACCGTGGAATTTCGGAAAATGGGAGGAAAAAAGCTCCATTCGTCATATTCGAGGAGCCAAGTCTCATAGAAAGGACCGCCCGTGACTTCCTCACCGAAGACATAGACGAGATAATTGTGGACGATGAGAACGCCTACCTTCACATAAAGGACATTCTGGGGGGACTTGTCAGCCCCAAGATGGCTTCAAAAGTTCATCGCTATTCCAAGGCTCGGCCTCTTTTCGAGGAATATGGTGTGGAAAAACACATAGCCGCAATATATGAAAGGAGAATTCCTCTTGAGAGCGGAGGATTCATCTGCATAGACGAGACAGAGGCATTGGTGGCGATAGATGTAAACTCCGGGACCAATAAGGGAAAGAATCAGGCGGACACGATAGTCAAGACAAATCTTGAGGCCTGTGATGAGATCGCCCGCCAGACAAGGCTCAGGAACATAGGCGGAATAATAGTCATTGACTTTATTGACATGCGCCCTGCAGGCGACAGGGAGGCAGTTTTCAAAAAAATGAAAAACATAATCAAGTCCGACAGGGCCAGGACCAAGGTATACCCCATCAGCCGTCTGGGGCTAATGGAAATGACCAGGCAGAGAGACACGGAAAGCATAAGGGAAGCGATGTTCGACATCTGCCCCTATTGCGAAGGACGCGGAAAGGTGAAATCGGCAGTTAGCATGAGCGTCGAGATACAAAGAGCTCTGAATGAAATAATTCGCAGATACCACAAGGACAAGAATTTTTCTGTCAGAGTCATCATGCATCCGACGGTGCTTGCGAGGATGAAAAACAGTGATTCCATTTTTCTTACCGAAATGGAAAAAAAGTACTCCACACACATAAGTTTCAGGGGAGACATTTCGGTGCATCTTGAAGAATTCAAGCTTATTGATCCCGTCACAGCGGAAGAATACAGATAAGCTCTAGATTTGCTCGGCGGAAGTCCTTTCGCACAAGCAAATCTATAAGTTTCCACAATCAGGAGAATTGTGGAAACGCCATCAGGACATATTTTCCCTACGCAAGAACCGCGTACCCTCTTTCACGATGATCCTCAAAGAAAAAAATAAAGGAAAGGGGAAATTTGCTGAGCATCGCCTATTTTAAAATCCTGAACTCTGTTTTATTCCAGGAATGGATTTATGACGAGCAAGGCGGGAACGGTTGAAAAATCCTCAATATTACGTGAAACAAGGATGGCTTGCATATTTATCGCTGTTGCCGCTGCAATGGCATCAGTGTATTTTATTTTTGTGCTCTGGCTAACATGTATCGCCTTGTCTATTATTTTGTGATCGACTGGTACCTCCACAAAGAGAGCCATCATTTCTTTCAGCGCCTGCTTCTCCTCTTCTGAAATACTTGGATCTGCGAGGACTTCCAGACGTGAAATAGATGAATATCCGGCCCATTCCGATTTGAGAGCTTTCGTGAGTATCTCCCTTGCCGGAGATTTTGTTGATGCAGCAGAAATCCAGACATTGGAGTCGATCAGATAGCCCATCTTCATTTTCCTTAATTTGCTATTTATTTATAACTTTTTTTAAAATATTTTGCTTCAAATTTATAACAATGTATCTGTTTGTCAAATTGTATTATTGATTTTTACGAAAGATTTTTAGAGCCAACTTCAGGCATCCGAATCCGCGATATCGCAAAAATCTGCAAGATTTCGCCGTATCTTCCTTATAATCAGGGAATAAAAATATTTATTGCCTATTTGTTGGATCAATGCTGAGCCAGCCACCACTTGATCGTATTTTCAATTTTCAAGTTTTTAAAATCCCTTACTTCATGATTGATCATTGATGATTCATGATTGGATATTCAGTTCAAAAATCCTTAACTTGATCGTATAGGAAATTGTATTTTTGAGGTTAAATTGCGCCTTTTGTTCGTTCTGATATTAGTTCGGATCAGTTTCTGACATTAGAGTTTCCTTCTCAATGTCCATTACGAAGTCCCGTCCGCATTCCGGGCAACAAACGATGGGACATTTGCCCGGACCGTCTGGAGGAAAGGCGTCAACAATAATATCTTCGACCCACATTTTACAATCGCAGGCAAGGCAATGGTACGGATACCATTCGGTCGGTCCGTTGAACGGAAGATCATTGTCTTCCCGTTGTCCATTTCCATCCTGGGTTCCCATATTTTAGCTTATCCTGTGTCTTCAAAGTTTTTGCAGTACATCATGTCGATGATCAAACCATACTGCGGATGCCATATGGATTCAAGTTCCATTATGTTTCCGCAGTCAGGGCACTTGAAAGGATCTTTGCCATAAGTTTTCATATACAGCTCTCTGAATTTTTTCCGTGGCTTAACTCTGTATCCGCCGGTGTCTGACGGATGTTTTTTCGGCAGCATGGTTTGGATTTTCTCCAGCATCGTCAGGTATCTGACATTGCCGTGAAAGCCGTAGTATCGTATTCTTTGAAATCCTTTCGGCAATATGTGCTGAACCATTCTGCCGACGAATTTGAGAGCTGGAATTGTTTCGCGCTGGATAGTTCCGGTCTTATGGTCGCGGTACCAGTAGCGGACTTCTTTTCCGTTGTAGTCCTCAATGCGTCTGACGGAAATCGGAGGAGATACGACATACTTTGCCAGATATTTTGCTACGCCTTTACCTCCTGGCGGAACTTTTCCCTTCTGGACATGTGCCACAAATCCTTTAGGAAACTGCCTCCAGGCCTCATCTATATCCGACTTTACCTGCGGTGAAGACGGCAGATGAGTCCTGATAAATCTCAACAGATGAAACTGCCATTTCCGATGCAGGATCTCATAGGGGATATAGGAAATATGATGCCATTTGTTTTCAGGAGTGATTCCTCCGGAACTTAGCAGTATGTGCAGGTGTGGGTTGTATGTGCCGGGCCGCCCGGCAGTTTGCAGTACCACGACAAGCCCGATGTCAAGATCAACCCCGAATGCCGTTTTGAAAACATCCTTCAGGCATTCCTGCGCCAGTGCCATGAAAGGACTCAGGAGGCTGCTGTCATGGTAGAAGTACAGCCTAAAAAATCCGGCACCGTCAGAACGACATGTCGGTAGACAATCCCAGGAATTAACCGCCTTCCAATAAACTCGATCCACCTGTCGGCATACGGAGCCGAACATGAAAGACAGAAGCATGATTTGCAGGTCATCGCCACAGTGTGAAAGAATCCGCAATGAAGGCAGCGATATTTGGCGTATCCCATTTTTTCAGGGTCGCCGCAGTCCAGCATTTTATTGATGACAGTATCATAATAAGCTGTATTATAACGGACATTTACTTGCTTGAAAGACTCCCAGTTGTCAATGAAAATTTGCTTGAATGTCGTTTTTGTGATATGTTTGTCCAAGATGAATCCTTATTTTGTCTGCACTTCACTGTAAGGCAAATGAGCGCAGAAAGCAATCTCGTCCTATCCATTACGAGAAGAATTGCAGGAAGATAGGGATTTAATGTACTTGGACATTGGAAATTGGATGTTGATCATTGGATATTTAAAGATTAGGAAAAACGAATATCCAATATCGAATCATCAATAATCAATGATGAAGTAGATTGGAAGTCCCGGCGTAGCCGGTTAAGTTCAGTACTCTTACTTCCCTATCAGCTTGAGGAACTCAGTTCTTGTCGCCTGTTCCTTCCGGAAACTGCCGAGCATCGCGGAAGTCACCATCATTGAGTTCTGCTTCTCTACTCCGCGCATTGTCATGCACATATGTTGCGCCTCCATGACGACTCCTACGCCTTCCGGGTGGATGGAGTCTAGGATTGTTTTGGCGACCTGCCTGGTCAGGCGTTCCTGGATTTGCAGTCTTCTTGCGAAACAGTCCAATATCCGGGCAAGTTTACTTACACCGAATATTTTCCCCCTGGGAATATATCCTATATGGCATTTGCCGTAGAATGGCAGGAGATGATGCTCGCACAAGCTGTAGAATTCGATGTCTCTCAATATGATCATGTCGTCGCACTCGTCCACGAAGACGGCATTTTTGATGATTTTCTTCAGATCCTGGCTATACCCCGAGGTGAGATATTTCATGCTTTCGGCTACGCGTCTGGGTGTTGCTTTAAGTCCTTTGCGTTCCGGATTTTCGCCGAGTGACACAAGCAGTTCTCTTATGATCTTTTCCATAATTTATTTTCCTTTAATGTAAAATAAATTATATAAAATCGTCATTTCTGACGATTTTTCAATGTTTTTATCGGCCTTGGGATGATTTTTCCGGTTTTTAGTTGAATATTTATATGCAAAATGAGTGGCTCTAAAATTGTAACCAAAATTATGCCAGTATCTAATAAATGATTTTTAGTTGGAGTTCACAGCGTGTTTAAATTTCCAAGGATTGCGATAATGAAAATCATCTGTTGTAAATTTTAGTCCGCATTGTAGTTTGTATTTTTAACTTGATCGTATAGGAAATTGTATTTTTCGAAGGAATGCCGTATGGCTTGAAACTTGTAGCCACGGCCATGTTGGCCGTGAAGTCGCCTCCA
>CAIQLG010000471.1 GCA_903872565.1 uncultured Lentisphaerota bacterium
AAAAAAGGCATTTTGAAAATTATGAATGCATTATTTTCTGCATATCTTCTTGATTTGCAACAATCCAGCAATCCATTTATCCAACAATCCATGGGACGATACTGGATCTTGTTTATTGTTTTGCGCTATGTGTCTTTACGGAAGCGAGGATTTCCCGTGACAGGTTTGTGAAGTGCTTTATCTCGTCCTCCAGGGGATCGTTCTGCGAAAATCGCAGTTTCTGGTAGAATTCGACCGCGTCGCGCAGGGAGTTGTCAAGCTGTTCACCTATGTGCTCCTCTTGCGATTTCATCCAGTCGTTGAGTGTTTGTCCGGGGGTTTTAGGTATTCCGGAGAGCTTGGAGACGGCGTTGTATATTTTTTTGAACTCCCTTGATATGAGGAGTTTCCCCCCTGAGATGTTGAACGGGTTGTCCGCAAGTTTGAATTTTCTGTGTCTGCGGATCGCGAAAAGTGCGGCGAGGCCTCCGAGGATGAGTGTCCCATAGAGGGGATGCAGGATGCAGTCCATGAGGTATGAGAAGAGGGATGCGAAGAAGTCCACAATGGCCTTGGCGAAAAATCCCTTCTTGACATCGTTCATCATCCTGTAGAAGAGTGTTTTGAGGAGATCCGTGAAATTTCCGAAGTTGCCCATCGCATTTGTGAAACCTGTCAGGCCGGATGGTGGCGTGGGTTCCGCGATGACCCATTTCTTCTCGTCTCTTAGATATGCCTCGACCCAGGCGTGGGCGTTGCCGAGCCTGGCTATGTAGTAATCACCAACCGGATTTTTCTCCTCGCATAGGAATCCGGTTACATATCTGCAAGGTATTCCGCTGTTTCTGAGGACGAGGATCATTGCTGTGGCAAACAGCTCGCAATGTCCTTTTTTCCTTTTCAGGAATACTACAGCAGGATCCTCTCCCGGATCGATACTTCCCATACCTGTGATGTCGTATTTGAATTCCCTGCTGAAATATGACACGAAAAAGTCAATGAGCTGGCTGTCGCTGCCGAACTTGTTGTTTCCACGAGACTTGAGTGCATCGGAGATGAACTGTTTAATCGGCCTGGTCACATTTTGGGGAATCTCCAGATATCCAGATTCCATGCAGTCAGCCGGTCCCTGGAATGCGCTGTCCTGCCTGATTTCGGGGAGATATGCAGTGACACCTGTCCTCATCTCCCATTCTGTCGGGGAGTAGATGCCGTCGGAGTTTGACATGACCGATCCTGCCGAGATGTCGAAGGCGTCGGAATTTCCCGGGACGAGTAGTACATCGGTGAAGAATTTCTCGCCAGGGAGGAATTCAATCTGCCTGTCGCTCGAGTAATCAGTGTTTTCGTTGGCCACGAAAGTGTTGAAAGTCAGGAACTGCTCGTTCTTGAGGATCTTGAGTTTTCTCATCTCCATTTCGGAGTCCTTCCATTTACCGGCCGAATATCTGTTATATGCTCTGCCCCTGAGGTATCCCGGCGGAGACTTGGATATGGCGCGGATGACGATTTTGTCGCTGTTGTTCAGGATTGTCTGATCAATTGTCCTGTTCAGGTTGACTTCCCTGTTGAAGACAATGAAATTGTGTCTGTACATCGTTGACATCATGATTTTGGTCAGTACGCTGTCTAGCAGCTTGAGATTTTTCTCATTTTGCCTGAAGAGGGACAGGCTGGCCGCCGAGAAGACAAGCATGGCAATCAGAGCGCATGAAATGAGGATTCTTTTTTTTCTTCTTCTGGGGCGTGTGGTCTTCTTCGCGCCGGGATGAAATGTTATCTTGTTCATCTGCAGAAGCAGCATGGTGGCGGCGATGACTATGAATACTGCGCCCAGATATATATATATATAGTTTCTTATGAAAGCTCCACTCCTCTCGTTGTATATTATATCGCTTGTCAGCATTATGACGATGAGACAAAACGAGACACAGAATCCCAGGGCGTATTCATTGAAGATGAAAAATGTCATGGCGACCGCGAGAAAGATCATGAGCGGAGCCGAGACATTTGTCGAGAAAACACCCCCGACGAGGAGGAAGTTGTTCTTGTCGAGCGGGAATGCCATGTCGGAGGCGACGGAAGTGACCAGGCATGCGAGAACGCCGTAGATGATTGTCCTGTCGGAATATGCAAGCTTGTTCTTTTTGAAGAAGGCCGCTGTCAGCCCGAGGGCGGCGATGACGAGCGAGTCATATGTGTTCACAGTGATAGAAAAGAGAGTGGCCGTGGCGAGTATCATGAGCGAAACGATGAAAAGGTAGTTGTTTTTCTGTCCGTCAATCATTCAGATATTCCTGATTTTCCCATCCATTATATCTCTGGGGCTTAGGAGGATCACATTTCCCGCGTCGGCCGGGATCTCGGATCCGGATATCATTATTATTTTTGTCGAGACACCGTTCTCGTTGAGCCTGTTGATGAAGTTCCTTCTTTCATCGTCCCATTTCAGCAGTATAAGCACGGCGGTTCCTATGCCTGTTATCTCCTCCATCACGGATGGTTCGAGGGTGGTGAGGGGCTTGCCCGAAGTCGAGGAGATTCCTGCGAGTATGTCGAGTATGTCGTCGAGATGCGCCAGACTTCTTCCTCCCTGGAAATGGTATATCTCGGGGCCTGCGGCGAAGATATCGACGACGAAATCCTGTTTTGCTGTAATGTCTGCGACAGCGGCTGCGAGTGAGACGGCGGCCTCGAAACACTCGGAGTATTTCCGGTGTTTTCCGGTGATTTTCGTCAACAAGTTAAGTTCTGGCGAGTATGTGTCAACAATAAGGGCTATCCGGCTTAGGCATTCCTCCCTGAATTCGCGGACAATGAGTGTTCCTTTTTTTGCAGTGCTTCTCCAGTGGATGAACTTCGGATTGTCACCTGTGCGGAACTCCCTGCATCCGAGAAAGTCCATTGATTCGCCGATCTTGGACACCATGGAGAAGGACTGTTTCTGAAATTTCACGCCGGATGGAAGTTCGATTGACATAAGCGGCTCGAATCCGGGATAGATGAGAATTTGCTGTGGCTGCATGCTGCTACAGCTCCATTTGATCAGGCCGAATGGGAAAGATGATTCTGCGATTGGAGATGCGATGAGATGGCGGCCCCTCTTCTTCGAGATGAAATATGAGGAGAGCTGCTTTTTTTCTCCTGGAGCCAGATATTCGATGGAGGCCGGTGGCGAAAAGTGCGAGAGGCCGCGCCTAAGCTTAAGGGAGTCTATCGAAAGATCCCAGCAGGCCATTTTCCTCCTGTTTTTTATCTGGTACTCGATTTTGAAAGGAGTTCCGGCTCTCGCCCTGCGTGGAATTTCCCTTGTTATTTCAAGACTGGGTCTCCAGAGGAGTCCGAAAAATAAGTCTATCACATAAATGGAAAATATCATGAATGAGACGATGATGAGCGGGTTCTGGACGAGTATCATGCTGTAGAACCCCACGACGAGTCCGGAGACAAGTATCATCTGCCCCGGAATCGTTATGAATCTCATGTAGAAGGCATAAGCCCAGGCGAGGATGAACGCGGTGGGCGACTTGTATTTTGCCTTGGTTATGTAGTCTGGAATGTCAATCCATTCGGGCCCCCTGTAGAAGGCTCTGGAGAATTTTCTGTAGTAATTGAACAGTCTCATTAGACTCTTACTTTTCAACTTCCATGTAAAATTCATTTATAAATTCGAAACTCGAAGCACGAAATGCGAAACAAATTTGAATTTCCAAAGCTCAAAATTCAAAATAAAAAAAGCAAAACTTCAATCTTTGTTTCAATATTCGAATTTTGTATTCATTGTTGTTTAGGATTTCGATATTCGTATTTCGGATTTGGCTGCGGCCAACGGCCGCCTTAGTACATCATCTTGAGTTCTTCCTGGGCCTTGATCTGTGTCTTCGCCTGCTCCACCCATTCGTCTTGGGGATATGAAGAGGAATATTTGTCCACGAATTCCTGCAGAATTGCGATATTCGCGTCAATGTCATTTTTGGATGCTGCATCCTTGTTTATTTTTTCTGACATTGCCTGGAAGTTGGATTTCAGCGGGGATTCCTGGACGACCTTGGTGATTGCGATATTTTCCACCGCCCTCTTGTTTGATTTCTGCCTGTTCATTAAATACTTGACAGAAACTATTGCGATGAAAATCACGACTGCGAGCAAAGAGAAAAAGGCGATGATTATAAAATTAATTGTCTTTTTCTTTTTAACTTGCAGTCTTATAAGTTCCGATTGTGTTATTCCATAGGGGGGGGCGGGTGTTCCTGGCTGAGTTTTTGCCTTCTTGCTTTTTTTATCTTCCTTCTTGTCTCCATTTTCTTTTTTATCGCTGGCCTTTTCATCCTTGGATTCGGTCTTTTTTGCATCTCCATCCTTTTTATCGCCCGGCTTTTCCTCTTTTGAGCCTTCTTCCTTCTTGTCTTTTTCCTCGTCTTTCTTTTTTTCGTCTTTTGCGGAGGTATCCTTTGAGTCTTTAGGCTCTTCCTTCTTCGAGTCGTCCTTCTTTCCTTCGTCTTTTGCTGAAGCGTCCTTTGAATCCTTGGGTTCCTCCTTCTTCGAGTCGTCTTTCTTACCCTCGTCTTTCTTCTCTTTTCCCTCCAGATTGTCTCCCGTGGCTATCTTCTCCTTCTCGATCCTGTCGATCGGCGATTCAACGGTCTGTGCGGGGACTTTTTCTTTGAGATCTGTGTCGGGCTTGCCGCTTTTTTCTTTTTCTTCAGTTGCCATTTTCATGATTCCTTATTTTTTACCCCCCCCCCATGGATCAGACGGGGGTTTCAATTCTTTCCAGGACATCTTTTATAATGGTTGCCTTGCTTATTCCGGAATATTTGGCCTTGTTGTCGGGGATGATTCTGTGGGCGAGGACATTCACTGTAATGGCTTTCACATCGTCGGGGAGCACAAAACTTCTTCCTGCTATGAATGCCTTGGCCTGGGCGCATCTCGATAGAGTAAGGAGCGCCCTGGGACTTGCACCGAGGCTGATTTTAGAGTCATTCCTGGTTGTCCTTACTATTGCGAGCATATAGTCAGCGATGGTTTTTTCTATTTCGACCTTTTTGACAAGTTCCTGCATTTCGACCAGTTGAGCACAGTTTATGACGTGCGAAATATCGAAGAGGGGATCTTTTTCTTTTCTTGCGAGAATGATTTCGGCCTCGCTTTTTTCATCGGGATATCCTAGTGTTATCTGAAGTGCGAATCTGTCGAGTTGCGCCTCCGGCAACGGATATGTGCCGTAATATTCGACGGGATTTTCTGTGGCGATCACTAGGAATGGGCGCGCAAGGACGTATGTCGTGCCTTCGGCGGTCACCTGCCCCTCGTTCATTGCCTCGAGAAGGGCGGACTGGGTCCTTGGCGATGCCCTGTTTATTTCGTCGGCCAGAAGAATGTTCGAGAAGACAGGGCCCTTCCTGAAATGGAAACTTCCATCCTTGGGATTATATACTGATGATCCGATTATGTCGGAAGGGAGCAGGTCGGGGGTGAACTGGACTCTGTGGAATATTCCGTCTATTGAGCGTGCGAGAGCTTTTGCCAATGTTGTTTTTCCTACTCCTGGGACATCCTCCATCAGGACGTGTCCGCCGCTGAATATGGCAGTGAGCAGCAGTTCGATCGCGTCACTTTTTCCTGAGATAACACATTCGAGATTTTTTTTCAGGATTTGAGTCAGATCGTTCAAAGTCCCACCGCCTCTCTTACTTTTTTCATTGTTTTTTTGGCAGTCTCCGATGCCTTTCCTGCGCCGGTTTCGAGGACTGACTCGATATATGCTCTGTCGCGTGAGAGTTCATTCCTTTTTTCTCTGAATGGCTTGAAGTATTCGTTGAAGATTGCTACGAGTTCCTTTTTTGCGTGTCCATATCCGAAACCTCCGGCAAGATATTTTTCCCGCATCGCATCAATCTGATTTTGATTTGCGAAAAGGCGATATATGGCGAAAACCGGGCAGGTCTCCGGGGATTTGGGCTCTTCCAGCGTTTTGGAGTCGGTCACAATGCCCATGATCTTCTTGTCGATATCTTTTGTGTTCCCAAATATTTCAATAGTGTTTCCATAGCTTTTGGACATTTTCTGTCCGTCGGTGCCGGGTATGACCGCGACATCTTCTTTTATGAGAGGTTC
Source organism: uncultured Lentisphaerota bacterium (assembly GCA_903872565.1). Classification (GTDB taxonomy): domain Bacteria; phylum Verrucomicrobiota; class Lentisphaeria; order Victivallales; family GWF2-50-93; genus CAIQLG01. The sequence goes on from CAIQLG010000471.1 coordinate 6,100, forward strand.
CGGGATTGTGAGTATTTCGCCGTATATGTTGTTGAACTTTATCGCGATGTCCCTTGCCACCTCGATATGCTGTTTCTGGTCTTTTCCCACAGGGACCAGATTCGAACCGTACAGGAGGATGTCCGCCGCCATAAGGACGGGGTACGAGAAAAGGCCATGGTTCGGGCTTATTCCATGGCTTATCTTGTCCTTGAAGCTGTGGCATCTCTCGAGGAGTCCAACAGGAGTGATGCAACTCAGTATCCATGTCAGCTCGGTCACCTGCCTGATGTCCGATTGCCGGAAGAACACTGTTTTTGCTGGGTCGAGACCGCAGGCGATGAAGTCGGTGGCAAGGTCGAAAGTCCTTTGTCTGAGCAATCCCGGGTCGGGATTTGTGGTAAGTGCATGATAGTCTGCGATGAAGAGAAAAGTTTCGCCTTTTTCCTGCAGCTCTACGGCGGGGCGCATCATCCCGAAATAGTTTCCTATATGCACATTGCCTGAAGGCTGTATTCCCGAAAGTATTCTCATAACATTCACCTGATAAATATAGTAAGGGAATTTTATTTTAATGTAGGTCTGACATTCTTGTCAGACGCTCTTCATTCCTGCTTCCATTTCGCAGTTGGAAATGCCCGTGCCACACTTTTCCTAGCCTAGCAGATTTTTGACTAGGAAATCATTTATACAACGTTTTGAGTTCTTCCTGCGTCTTGATCTGTTCCTTCGCCGTTTTAACCCACTCGTCGTTTGGATTTGAAGCGGAATAAGCGTCCAGGAACTCCTGTAGTACCTTGATATTCTTGTCAATGTCCTCTTTCGATGCCGGTTTTTTAATCATTCTGGGTTTCAATGCGACAAAAAAGAATTTGAGTGGAGATTCCTGAGCGGATGGGGCCGGTGCCGATGGATTCTGCTGCGGCACTTCCACATTTGTCGTTGGAGCCGTCGGGGGTGTCACCGGCACCGTAGTTGGAACAACTGGGTTTGTAGTTTTTGTGACCGGCGGTGGGGCAGGTTTTGGAGCCGTCTTTTGCCTTTTGCATGATTTGACTGAGAGGATTATTATGAGAAGCATAATTGCTAATAATGAGCAGGAGCTGTAGATCATGAAAAGAACTGTTTTTTTCTTTTTATCCTGGAGTCTCAGCAGGCCTGTATGTGTAATCCCTTGTAATGATGGCGACATTCCGGTCTGAGTTTTGGCTGGTCCGCCGCCCTTGTCTCCATTTGTTCCCGTGTCAGACTTTTTGCCGTTTCCGTTTTCCTTTGATTCATCCTTGCCTGGCTCGGTCTTGCTGATACCAGTGACAGTGCTGGAGTTTTTTTCGGGAAGAATTTTTTTCATTCCCCCAATAGTCCCCATATTTGTCCCGTGTTTTTTCTTAGAGTAAGGAGGAGGCATTCCTTTCTTGGCCGTCTTTTTATCCTTGTCCTTTTCTTCGGAGTCCTTCTTCTTGTCGTCTTCTTTTTTGTCGCCGGCCTTTTCATCCTTGGGTTCAGTTTTCTTGTCATCCCCGTCCTTTTTTTCGCCCGGCTTTTCCTCTTTTGAACCTTCTTCCTTCTTGCCTTTTTCCTCGTCTTTCTTTTTCTCATCTTTTGAGGAAGCATCTTTCGAATCTTTCGAGTCCTCTTTTTTCTCTCCGGCATCTTTTTTTTCTTTTTCCTTATCAGCATCCGACTTCGGTTTTTCGGAAACTTCTTTTTTCTCTTCCGGTTTCTGCGTGGATTCTGGTTTATTCTCTTCCGTCTTCTTCTCCGCGTCGGTTTTTTTCTCGTCAGTTTTCACGGATGTGGTTTCATCTTTTGCCGGTTTCTTTTCTTCCGGCTGATCTTTTTTGATCTGCTCCGGCATTTTCTCCTGTGAAGTTCCGTCCTTTTCCTTAGCCTCTGCATCTTTGGGTGTTTCCACGATTTTGGAGATGGGCCGAATTTCAGGAGCGGGGGGAGGTGCATTTGCTGATGCAGCCTTGAGTGCCTTGCTTACTGCGTCGCTGAGGATATCCTGTTCCCACTTGTTGTCCTCGAGTTCCTTGATGCGTTTCTCGAAGCGTTCCCGTTCCTCTTTTGCCTTATCCTCGGCAATTCGTCTGGCCTCCTCTTTTTCCTTCTCCATCTTGATTGTCATCATTTCAAAGGTCTGCATTGCGGCCTTTTTTGCGGCCTCGTCTGCGAGTTTTCTGGATCTCTCCTTTTCTTCTTCCGCCGCCCTTGCTAATCTATGTCTCTCCTCTTCCGCCATTCTCGCCATTCTCAATTTTTCCTCTCCAGCCTGTCTCGCAATCCTATCGTTTTCGTCCCGGAGTCTTTTTTCCGTCTCTTCGGCGGCTTTTCTAGCGGCAATCTCCTGTTGATCGCGGAATTTCTTTTCTATTTCGAGCTGTGCCTGTGTTATCCGTGCCTGGGCTATTTTTTCTGACCGTATCCTGATCCTCTCTTCGATTTCTTCCTCTGAGGGAGAGGGTGGCTGTACTGGGTATTGCTGTTGAGGCGTTGGCGGTGTGTATGAGAGAGGAGGGGAAGCATAACTTGGTTGAGATGGAGGCACAACTCCATGTTGGGGGAATGCTGCCTGGGCAATACTATCATTATACGCATTCACCTGTTTCTGCATTTCTTCGAACCTCGATGCCTCGTTCGTGTTGAAGGAGTCAAGGATCTGTTCCTGATGTTCGATGTTCTGCACCTGAGGAGGAGCCATATCCGCCGCCGTCTGCTGATAGCCTGTCCTATGGCCCGGTTGGGGTACCGCCTGTGGTCGCTGCTGCGGGTTCTGCTGCTGTTGCTGTGGTGGCGATGCCTGGCGTGGCGGCGGTGTGTGGGGAGCAGCTTGCGGAGGAGGTGGCATAGATGCCTGTTTAATCTGTGTGCTGGCTCCGGAACCTTTTGGTTTGAACCTCAGGGCTGTAGCGCTGTTGGCCTGAGTTTTTTTATTCGGCATTTGTGTCTGTGTTGAAGCCGGAGGAGCGGGTTGAGGCTTGGAAGGTGCTGGTGGTGGTGGAATATTGCTTTGTGCCTGGACTGGCTTCTGCTGAGTGTCCGGTCCCCGTTTTGTCGTTTTTGAAAAGAAGAGAGTTTTTTTCTGGGACTTGCCCTGTTGTTGCTGCTGAATGGGCGGCGCGGGATGATTCGTTTTATTGGGATCGAATTCTTGCCGGGGCATTTCATAGCTGGAATTGGTGTTGTCAGGGAAAGGCTTGGAGGTTCTTCCTGCGGCGGAGTCCATAGACTTGGAAGGCATAAAGGCGCCTGTCCCTGTCCCTGTCCCTGTCCCTGAGCTTTTGATCATTCCAGAAAAACCGAGATTGACAGTTTTCGCAACCTTGACTAGTCCCAGGTTAGTCGAGGACAAACTGCTGCTTGGCTGGGTAATGTTTCCTTGCGCGTCCATTGGTCGCATCTCTCCTCCGCAGGCAGGACATTCCACGGTGGGGAGTAACTGCTCCAGCTCCCCAATACTGTTGCAGGACTCGCATTTGTATGTGTAGGCCATAATAAGAGCTCCGCCAAAATTTAAGTTAATACGATGTCAAATTCTTCTGATGCTTATTTTACATTCCGTTTCATATATTTCAGAGACTGTAAAGTTTTCATGCAAATCCGATTTTTCAAGCTTTACTGCCAGAGTTTCTGTGGAAATATAATCCCGGCTGGCTGCAATGGCGTCTGAGATTTCAGCATCGGAAGAGAAATACACCTCGATTCTGTCGGTCACATCGAAGTTATTCTCCTTGCGCAAATTCTGCACCTTGCTGACGAATTCCCTGGCGACACCCTCTTCCCGCAGTTTCTTGTCTATCACTGTGTCGAGAGCCACCGTTATCTGGTTTTCATTGGCAACAGTAAGTCCGGGTTTTTCCTCTCGCTGGATTGCGACATCATTTGCATCTACTCGGATTTCTAGTCCGGATTTCAGAACAAGATTTAAAAATCCATCTGCAAGAAGCCTGTTCACGGTGTCGGACGACAGGGCGGCGATGGCCGATGATGCCTCCTTCATGTCTTTTCCAAGCCTTGGGCCGAGCGTCTTGAAATTGGCCTTGGCTGTTCTGGTTACAAGCTCGGTCTCGTCGTTGATAAGTACGACTTCCTTGACATTGAGCTCCTCTGAAATGATGTCCTTCATTCCTGCGAGGCAGTCGGTTATCTCCCTTTCCCCGGTGGCAATTATCACCTTTTGCAGGGGCTGTCTGATTCTGAGATTGTTCTGTGTCCTGAGGAATCTTCCGAGAGAAACGGCCTTCATTGTCCATTCCATCTGTGTCTCGAGGAGTTCGAATCTTTCCGACACCGCTTCCGGATAATCGCAGAGATGGACTGATTCAGGCATGTTTTCCGTCCTGAGATTACGGTATATCTCCTCGGTTACGAAGGGGATGAAGGGGGCGGCGGTCTTTGAGAAGGTGAGAAGGACATAGTGCAGAGTCCTGTACGCTTCGGCCTTGTCGCGGTCATTCTGGCTTTTCCAGAATCTTCTCCTGCTTCTTCTTATGTACCAGTTGGTGAGGTCGTCAATGAATTTCTCAAACCTGTTTGCCGCCTGCTGGATGTGGTAGTTGTCCATCGAATCTCTTATTTCATCTATCATCTCCGAGAGGGACGACAATATCCATCTGTCGAGCGGGTTCGATGGGTTTTGCGGCGGAGTCCCCGATGTGTCGGGTTCCCATTTGTCCACGATCGCGTAAGTCACGAAAAAGCTGTATGCGTTCCATAGCGGAATTAGAACCGACCGCAGAACTTCCTTGATGGAATTTTCAGAGAACTTGAGATCCTCTGCCCTCACGGCAGGAGAACCGAGAAGAAACAGCCTCAGGGAATCGGCTCCGTAGCCTTCCAGGATGCAAGAGGGGTCGGCATAGTTTTTCTTGCGCTTGGACATTTTCTGCCCATCCTCCGCCAGGACAAGTCCGTTCACCACGACATTCTTAAATGCCGGCTTTTCAAAAAGTGCGGAGCTCAATACGACAAGCGTGTAGAACCATCCCCGGGTCTGGTCAAGCCCCTCCGCTATGAAATCCGCCGGGAAATTTTCCTCGAAATGCTTCTTGTTCTCGAAAGGATAGTGCTGCTGGGCATATGGCATCGCGCCGCTTTCAAACCAGCAGTCCAGCACTTCCGGGACACGTCTGAGCACATCTCCCCCGGATTTGGACGGGATTGCAATCTCATCCACGAAATGCTTGTGTATGTCCGGTATTTTTCTGCCAGACAATTTTTCAAGTTGTTCGACCGAGCCCAGGCATGAAGTTTCGCCTTGTGCGTTTCTCCATATCGGTATCGGGCAACCCCAGTATCTGTTTCTGCTGACTGCCCAGTCTCTCGCGTTTTCAAGCCACTTCCCGAATCTCCCGTCCTTGAGATGCGAAGGAATCCAGTTGATTTCGCTGTTGGAGTCGAGCATGTTCTGCTTTATGGGATCTATTTTTATGAACCAGGTGGATATGGCCCTGTATATCAGAGGTGTCTCATCGCGCCAGCAGTGCGGGTAATTGTGCACTATGGTGCCTCTATGCACCAACTTCCCCTCGCTTTTGAGACGGCGAATGATTTCCTTGTCGGTGTCCTTGACGTACTGCCCGGCATAGTCGGAGACCTCTTTTGTGAAGCGGCATTCCTCGTTGATCGGACATACTTCGGGAATTCCGCTGGTTTTTGCCGCAACGGCATCGTCCTCTCCGAATCCGGGCGCCATGTGAACAATCCCGGTGCCGTCTTCAGTACTCACGAAATCTGCGTTCACAATTCGGAAGGCACCGCTTCCCGAGAGTTTTTCGAAGTATGGGAAGAGGGGGACATATTTTTTCCCCGCGAGATTCGCGCCCTTGAATTTCTCCACGACCTCAAAAAGATTTTCATCCTTGTAATATATCGGAAGCCTGGATTCCGCGAGGACATAATAGGAGTCGCCATCCTTGATCTTTACGTAGTCAATGTTCTTGCCGACCGCCAGCGCCATGTTGGAGGGGAGAGTCCACGGCGTAGTCGTCCAGGCAAGGAAGTATGTGTCCGGTCTCTCCGCATCCCTGAATCTCACGGTGATGGCCGGATCCTCAACCTCCTCGTATCCCTGGTTTGCCTCGAAATTCGAAAGCGGAGTGGAACATCTCGGGCAATATGGAAGTATCTTATGCCCTTCATAGACAAGTCCCTTCTCCCACAGCTGGTTGAAAACCCACCATATTGATTCCATGTAATCTCTGTCCATGGTCTTGTAGCCGCGCTTGAAATCAACCCATCTGCCCATCCTTCTTACAATCCTTTCCCACTCGTCCGTGTGTCTGAGCACTATGCTTCGGCACGCCTCATTGAACTTCGCCACACCAAATTTCTCTATGTCTGCTTTTCCAGAGAGATTCAGCTCCTTCTCCATTTCGTATTCGACCGGAAGGCCATGACAGTCCCACCCGAAGACCCTGTCAACAAATTTCCCGCGCATGGTCTGATATCTCGGGATCACATCCTTTATGGTGCCCGGGAGGATATGCCCATAGTGCGGAAGGCCAGTTGCAAATGGTGGACCATCGTAGAACACGAACTCCTTCGAGCCTTTTCTGTTCTTCATGGACTTCTCGAAGATTCCGCCTTGATCCCAGAAATCCAGGATCCTTTTTTCCATCGCTGGAAAGTTCAAATTTGTGTCAACTGGAGAAAACATTTGTCGGGGGCTTCCCTATTTATTAATTTTGTCTTTTATCGAATTGAGGGCTTCTGTCAGATCCATTGGAGTCTGAAAACGGTTTTCCGGTATCTTGTCCATCATTTTCATGCAAAGTACCGCCATCGCTTCCGAGATTTCGGGTTTGATGTCTCTCGGATCCGGGACATCGTCGCTGAGCACTTTGAGTACTACGTTTACAGGCGTATCCCCAATGAAGGGTGGTTCGCCCGTGATGATATGGAAGAGAGTGGCGCCCAGACTGTAAATGTCGGATCTTATGTCGGCATTCTTGAAATCCTTGGCCTGCTCGGGGCTAATGTATGCGGGGGAGCCCAGTGCCGTGTTTTCCGCAGTTATGCTTTTTTCGATCTTGTGCTTTATGTCCTTGCCGAGTCCAAGATCGGAAAGTTTGACCACACCTTCCGAGTTGAGCATTATGTTGTCCGGCTTTATGTCCCTGTGTATTATGTCGCTTTTATATGCGGCATCGAGTGCGCCTGCAATTGAAAGCATTATGTTGAAGGCGTTCTTCTCGCTCAACGGTCCGTCCTTGGTTATGAGTTCCCCAATCGTTCCGCCGTCAAGGTATTCAAGTATCATGTAGTAGAGATTTCTGGCCTTGTCAACGCCAGCATCCATTGCCAGCACCGTATTGGGGTGCCTGAGCTTTACAGCGAGTCTCGCCTCCCTCAGAAAACGGTCGGGAGAATAGTCTGTCCCAGTTTTAAGCTTGAAGATGTTTCCTGAAAAGACCTTTATGGCCACCGGTATGTCAAGAACTATATGATGGGCGAGATATACAATACCCATTCCGCCACAGCCGAGAATCCTGTCAATCTTGCAGTTGCCTACAATTGTCCCTGGATTGAGAAGCTCACCGTGGAAATGATCCACATTGGCTGGATCTGCGCCCGAGGGATCCCCGAAAGACTGTGTCTTGTTGTCTGGAGATGTTGTCGAATGTTTGTTGCTCGCACTCAAAAAAGGTGCGCTGATAACCTCGCAGGATTTTATCTTGGAGTACGGGAAGCGGACAGTCATTTTCTTGTTGTCACCCTCGAGTATCTCCACCACTACAAGATCGGGAAGAGCATTTACAATCCTCGATATTTCGACTTTTCTGCCGTCTGAGAGAATGATATTGTAGGGGCCGAGCGGCTTTCCCGTCTCATCGGAGGATATTTTTTCGAAATACTGATGGTTGATCTCTATCTCGACAGATTCCTGCGGCCTAAGCTTTTCATCGTCATCCTTCACCGATTTGATATGTGATTCGGGGATGGCGTTGGGTCCCTCTGCGTGCTGGGGCTCCTCCTCCAATCCATCCTTTTCATCCTCAACCATGGAGGCTTTTGGCATCGTGAAAAATATTGTGACAGGATAAACCCATGGAAGCAGAAACCCTAGCACAAAATGGGCAAGACGGTTTTTGCCGCGGGCCTCGGCTATCGAGGCCGCAGCGAAAGGGCTTCCGAGAATGAAGACATAGACGAAGCTTTTGAATATCGCAGTCCCCCAGTCTGGTTCAGGCATCTCATGCATTGTCTGGACAAAGCAATCGCCGACAATCGTGAAAATTGTCATAAAAATGCCCCAAAATATGTCTTTGATGATTACCAGAATGTCCATATAAAACATCTAAGCTCAAAAAGGCTTTTTAGAATAAGACCAATAATATATGGGCTTAGACGATTATTTCGAATAAAAAATGATATAAATAGGGAAATAATTATTTTCCCCGCCTGATGTTCTGAGATAACTGCAGGCTTTTCACTGAGGCGCGCCCAGGAGGCCAGAAGAGAGTCCAGCTTGCCGCTCTATTTCCAATGCTGATCGTTGCCGATAAAAAGATTTACATAAAATAGTTAGTCATTACATTTCATATTTTGCTGAAACCCTTAGGGACTGTTATATAATAAGTGCTACATTTGCTGGCTGTTATTATGGCTTTTACCAAGGAACGAATGAGGAGCATATCCAAGGATATGTAACGATTGAGTGACGCAGGAAAAAGGCGGAAGAGCGCCGGCCCTCCGGAGCGGGGCGGCAGGCCATCGGATACGGCGTCGAGAGTACCGATTCTGGTAGATTTTTCACATTCATGTCT
>CAIQLG010000472.1 GCA_903872565.1 uncultured Lentisphaerota bacterium
ACGAAATCTACTCACGGTTATATCCTTTCTCGATACTGCGGGAACAGTTCGAGAATAGTATATACCGTGAGAAGACCATTAGGCAAACCCTAACGGTCTCTGACCCCGCCCAGAGGACGGGGTTTTCCAATTTTCAATAAACCTCCAATCAACACCAAGTCCGGAGAGGTCGTCCCATTTCCCCTTTATGCTTGCGTTGCCTGTGGTAACAGTAAGGTTTACCGTGTCTCCTGCGAAAACCGCAGACATCCACATCAGTGAACAGAGCGCAGAAATTACCACAATGGCTTTCATTCTTTTCATAAATCATTTCTCCTCTTTTTTGTCTTTTATTATTTTTTCGATATCATTTATACGTTTAATACAGACATTTTTATAAATAGTATCAGGATTCTTCAATATCGTTTTGCAGAGATCGAGAGCCTTTTCATAGGAACCCTCGACTTTATGAGTATCGCCAAGACCACGATGGTAGGAACTTGACATGAAAAATCTTGCGCGGTCTGCGAGCTCGCACTTGTTGTCTTTGATCTCTTTCAGTGCCTCTCCGTAGCATAATATTGATTTTTCCTGTCCCGCCTTATCCCTGAGCTGCTTTCCTGCAAGCGAACCGAGTGATATAAGAGCGTGAGCCCTGATATATGTTCCCTTATATTCGCCGTCGAGAAAAGGCTGTAGCATTTTTATGGCCGTGTCATCCTTTTCTTCGAACCAAACGGATGCGTCCGCAACTCTGAAAATCATATCGGCGGTCTGCTCCTTGTTCAGCTTGCCGTATTTGCCGTCAAGAATGTCCTGTCTATGATGAACACATTTTTCCCATTCTTCCTGCGCATAGTAGAAGTCGCCGAGGAGCACGGCTGTCCGCAGTTTCCCTTTGAACAGGTCAAGTTCCTCCGGTTTGGCATACATCCAGCCTCGTTTATAGTATGTTACAAGTCGTTTGTATGTGTTCGGTTCATGATTTGCATTGAACTGCCTTTCGATAGGTTCGTATTTAAGGACAGATCCCGCAAGCGCAAGGGCGGCTTCCTTTTCCCCTTTCATGTAATGCAGGAAGCTCAGTGTCTTGTCTGCTCTTGCCCGAAGGGAGTCGAGATACCAAGGTGTCGTCGCTCTGTTAATTATTTGCTCAGGTTTTATTGGTGTCTTAATCATATAATAGTTCCATCCCGCCAATGTCTTGTCCCCGGGAGGTGGCGCACTTACTCCAGCAGCCTTCTGTGGAACGCGCCAAGAAGAAATATCAGTCTTTACGGACTCAACTTTTTCCAACCAATTTTTTGCGCGTGTGAAATAGTTGAATGCGGTTTCGGGATCAACTTTCTTTTCGAGGTAATATTCACCGAGGTCAATAATAGCCTCACCACGATAGAGCCCAAACTCGTTTTCGGAAATGAAGCGCTCAAGGTCGGGCACTGCTTCTTCTGCGGCCTTTTCGCCGGTTGGGACATTCTTCATCTCTGGGAGAAGTGTTTCATCTTCTTTAATAAGATTCTCGAAGGCCTCCACTATGCGGCGTGACATTTTCTCGGAGTCCTTCTTGAGCATTGCTCTGTCTTTCTGGATCTGCGTTTCGAGCCCTATTATTTCACTTTTTGCCTTTTCAGATTCGGATTTGTCGGCAAGTCGGAAGAGGCATTTGGGACGATAGAGTTTTGCCGCCTCCGAATAGACGGTGTCAGGGAAATCCTTGACAATTCTCCCGTAATAAACTATTGCCCGCAGAAAATCACAGGAGAATTCAAATTTTCTCGCTTCCCTGTAGGCAACAAATTCTGGCCCGTATCTTTCGCAGTCAAGAGCACGCTCGGCTTTCGACAGTTTCCCCTGTATCCTTTGATAAATAATGTCAACAGCCTTATCAGGGTAGTAGAGATATTCTGAACTTTTCTTGAAGAAGTCAAGGACTTTTATTCCGAGGATGAAAGCGTCGGCAGAGGCTTGGAACTGCTTCATATCGTAAAGGATGTCCCCTACTCCCTCGGCGGCAAGCGCACGCGGGATGCCATCGAGTTTCTCCCCTACAAAATTCAATCCAGCAAGAGCTTCTGGGTATTTTTTCTGGTATGCAAGAATTCCAGCGGCGGCAACACAGCATTGCGGATTCTTCAACTGCCAATCGGAAACAGGAGGAAATATTTTTACAGTTCCAGGCTTGTCCTCTTTTGCAAATTCCTCAGATTTTTCGAGAGACAGAACAAATGGTGCGATTTTAGAAAGAGCTTTATCGGGTTTGTTCTCGCATTCGCAGATATATTTTGCTAAAAGCGCGGTTGCCCTGGCTGAGATTTTTTCGTCCTTGGACTTTGCAAGCTTTTTGATGCCCTTGATTTGCACGGGATCGAGAGGGCCGATCTCAATTCTTGTCATGAAATCGTTTATGGCCTTCTCTGTTTTGTCTTCTTTGCCTTCCGCTCCAAAAATAGAGATGAAAGAAAAACAAAGGAGAAAAATTACCAGAATATTGCTATACCTCTTCAGAAAAACCTCCCAGATTTTCAACTGCCGACATTTGCCTTAATTGCGTTGAGATAATTTAAAGAAAGGCAAGACAATTTCAAATGAAAATAACAAAATATCTCAATTATATTAGAACTCTATAGTTTGGATATAAGAAATTGCTTCCAATGGAGTATGCACACCACCTCATTCCCTTGGCCTGATAAGCAACACCACCGATCCCACAAAACGGCTTATAAGCCCTCAAGTCTTCATTGTCTGCCCTGTTTCCGCATCGTCTCTGACCGGCGCTTATCTTATTCAAGGCGGATCTCAAGCAAACTCCTGTTCCTGGAAATGCTCTTTCTCGTATGTCCAAGATATGTCAACCAGCCCCAGGATCTCACTGACACATAGAAACAGCCCCTTACCACCCGCCCCGCCTGGCTTCGCGTCATGGCACCTTCCAGAAGCAGATCATTCAGCCACCGGGCGAAGATCTCCCCGCCATAGCTGGGATCGTGTATAAGGCTCGGCTTCAGGAAACGCATATCCAATATCGAAGCACTTTTAGGAAAGCGATAATATTTCAATTCATACACCTATAAATAATAAAATATATTTTTTATTCACTTGTTTTTTTCGTATTTTTGGGTATAATGTATCAATGACATATTTTGTTAGCCGAGACACACCAAAGACACACCCACCAAAGACATGACTTCCAAGACGATTAATTTACCTATGAATCTGTTTATTTTGACAGATTATAGGTAATTTAAAATACCCGCCAGATGGTTACTGGCACTCCTCAGGGTTAAGAGGGTGGAGGCATAATCCCACGCCCTCTTTTTTTAAGGGGAAACATAATTTCAAGACAAATGGAACCTTAGCCCCAAAAGAGGCTAAGGGGGTACATCAAGCCAAACGGCAAAGACAATATCTACAGACATCCAGACAAAGACATCCACAGACGACATGACTCTCGTTAGAAATCAAAAATTTAAACTGTGGAGGTTTCCTATGGAAACAGTAATTAATGATAATAAGGCAGATCAACTGCCAGTTCTTCAACCGCAATCCCTAACCCAAGCCATATACAGGCGCAAGGAAATCGTCAAGGCCGTCGAAAATGATGATCCTATCTTCATCGCATCGACCGTGGAAGATGCAGATGCACTGGTGACGGAAGGTTACCACAGTGCCACATGCGGAATGTCTTCCGACTGCTACAAGGAATATGAAAAGCTGCTCTATGGGGCGACAGTCTTTATCATACCAGCAAAGACTGAGGCCGGGCGAAAAGAAGCCAGCGCAGTAACGTCGGCCTTACGCTCCAAGGCGGCGGCCTTGATGATCTCCGAGCTGCCTGATGTGGATGGTAAGCCAGTACTTGGCCCATCTGACTTTTTCCGTAATGGAGGGACGCAGGAGCAGTTCAAGGATGCTATCAGGAGCGGCAAGGAACTGGTTGATCCCATGCGGGCGCCAGAAATGAAGAAACAGAAAATTCTGAATGCGCTGAAGTCTGGGACGATCCTGCTTCCCAGCGATGAAACTCCGATTAGTGATTGTGCAAAGCAGGTGTTCTCGCTGATGAAGAAAGACAGGACTGCCTATAACAGGGGCAATATTGTCTGTGAAGTCGCTAATAAGGCCGACGGATTATATCTCGATGTAATGGATGATCAGGCATTCAGATCCCGTCTGGAAAGGACAGGAGATACTTTTGTTTTGACAAGAAAGAAAAACAATGAATTCGCATTGATGCCGAAACGCCCCAGTAAGGATATGTGCTCTGCTCTGTTGGAAACACTGGATGCCAGGGAATGCCTGGACAGCATAAGCAATATTTTCAAGAATCCGATTGTCATACAGGGTGGAAATAATATCAAGGTGCTCGACAAGGGCTATCACAGTGACAACGGCGGCATATTCATCCAGACAGGGAATAAGATCCCCGATGTGGCTCTCAAGGAGGCGACAACATCCTTGGAAGAGCTTCTATGTGATTTCCAGTTCGTAACACCAGCTGACAAGACCAGAATGTTATCGGCAATCATAAGTCCTGCCCTGAGATTCGGCGGATTGATCGGAGGCCATTGTCCTGTGCATGTCATGGAAGCCGATTTCTCACAGGCTGGAAAAGGTTTTATAGTGAAACTGATTGCCGAGATATATGGCGAACATCCCACCAATATCACCCCCAAGGATGGTGGTGTTGGAAGCTTCGATGAATCATTATCCGCAGCCATAGCTCAAGGACGGCCTATGATCTCATTTGACAATGTGAGAGGCAAGCTCGACAGTCCATTCCTGGAAATGATCCTGACGGCATTTGGACCGATAGGAATCCGCATTCCCTACAAGGGCGAATCCCAGATGGATCCGACGCACTTCTTTTTCCTAGCCACTAGCAATATGATGGAGTCAACCCCAGACCTGGCAAATAGGTGTTGCATCATCAGGATCCGAAAACAACCGCAGGAATACCAGTTCAAAAACTGGAACGGAAAAGAGATTTTGGAACATATAAGACTGAAACATGATTATTATCGGGGATGCGTTTTTTCAATCATTAAGGAATGGTCAAGGCTCGGATTTCCTGAAAGCGATGAATATAGGCATGACTTCAGAGCCTGGGCTAAAAAGCTCGATGCAATATTAAAGATGGCATGGCCTCATTTGCCGCCGATGATGGAGGGACATAGACAGGCGCAGGAGCGTACGAGCAACCCTGCCTTGTCATGGCTTAGAACTGTATGCGCGATAGTTCCAGTAGCGACAGGAATAACAGCTTCAGGAATTGCGGAACTATGTGCTGAGCATGGAATTGAAATTCCAGGATTGAGGGATGGGACGAACGAGTGCAAAGCTATGCGACAAGTGGGAACATTGCTTGCAAGATCTTTCAAGGCTGGGGACACCGTTACACTTGATGAATGGACTATCAAGAAGAGCGAGGAAAATAAGATCCGCGATGACGGCAAGGGCTATTTCCTGATAAAAAATTACAAGTTTTCAAAAGGCATTTCCCCAGTAACCCCAGTAACCCCAGTAACACTACATAAAGAGCTGAAAAAAGACGATTTTCCAGAAGTCTGTATACCCTTACTGGGGGTTACTGGGGATTCTCGAATTGAGGCTAATCCTTCACTTGTTGAGTATGCTGAAACTACCGGATCTGGCCAATTCAAGGCTCTTCCAATAGTTCCAAGAACTCCATCTGTCCTGGTTAAGGGATATTGTATACAATGCGGCTATAAGGCCAAGACGGATACTGAAACTACATGTCCGACTTGTCTTCAGGCAGAACCATCAAAGCCAGCGAGGCAGGATCTTTTCTGAGATAATATGCTGGACAAGGGACGGAGTAGGATCTCCACAGGCTGATCCGTTCCAAGTCCAGCACTTTCATCTTGGTTAAAAATTTGTTACTTACATTTATTATATGACCTAATTTCACCGCCGGAGATGAATCACGATGAAGCTCGTCAAAGGACCCATACCGGCAGAGGGTTATGAAAATAACTATTAAATATGGCAAATAAAACTATTAAATATTAGTTAATATATATTGAGATATTCTGATTTTTTTGTATAATGAAATAAGTAAATATGAGGTGATTGATGAATGCGTATTATTTCAGGGTCAAGGACACGGACGATTTTTTCAACACATTGAAAATCGAGTCTGCCAAGAGGCGAATGAGTATGAAGAAATTTATTATTGAAGCGGTCAATGAAAAGCTTGAGGACGAGAATTGTTCCTCGGCAGTGACTGTTTTCGAGAATGATAACGAGGGCACCCCCCGTACGGGTAAGGTTCTTGCCAGAGGATAACACGGTATCCCCTCCGGCTGTGAAATCAAGCATTATAACTGCGTTAGCTAACAATTTTTTAGGAGTTATTTATTTATGTCGAAATATTTTGAGGACAGCGGCGAATTGAAGCAAGAATATCTGGTTAAGATCACGACTTTACAAAATGAAGTAGAGGCAAAATATCAGGCTGAATACGAAGCTATGTGGGCAAGGGACAAGCCATTAAAAAAAGCTTTTGACGATGCTTGTAAAACATTTTTAGAAGCTCATAAGAACAGGGATGCCTGCTATGGACAGTGGATGGCAAACGGTAACGGTTTTAGCCTTGCAGAAGCTAGACACAAAGCAAAGGATAAAATCATGGCTGATTGCATGAGGACTTTCAACACACTCCAGAATGAGCTTGACGAGAAGGACGGCACAGCGCAAAAACGGCGTGAACTTGCCGCCGCCTGCCAGAAGCTGGATCTGATTCCAGAGAAGCTATCATTGCTGGAAGAAATCGCCAAGGATGAAGCTGAAAGCAATATGGTGATTGATTGAGAGTCGCTAGTTTAACAGCCTCGCCGCGTGGTTTCACCAGTACCTCTGTTACTGGCTTTCCCCGGCGCGGGCTCCTCTAGCTCTGCAATGAGGTATGAGGCTTAATCATCCCCTTGAAGGTAAACCGTTTAAGGCTGGAGTAAATTCCGGCCTTTACTTTGCTTCAAATCATGCCAAAGCGGTTTTGCCAATCAGCATACAAAAGGTGATATTTCCCCGATAGCTCAAAATGATCCATCGGGGAATTCAGCCGAAAAGATAGCAAAAGAACACGGTGTAAGTCCTGCACTGGACTGCAGAATCTTAAACAGGGTGATTCTCCGAACGGTAACAGTTACCAGTCGGGGAATACTGCGCCACGGTCAAGAGGGCAGAGCAGTACATTGACGCTGTTGATATTGCCTGGAACTCGTATATGAACGGCAAGGGGGATATTCCTTCGTGTAGGACTTTTGATGTACTTATGAATAACCCTTACCGGCAATGAATTCCCCAGTATCCGGCATATACGACATTCCCAGAGGGCAGTGAACATACCTTCATGTAGGATGAATGCTGTGAAGGTAGTTCATGGCAGTCTCTAAGGAATTTCTATGAGATTCAGCCCACAGGAAGATTATCCAAATATGTCAGCCCATCTGCTTTATAACGATCCATAGTGTCATTCGAGCCTATGGCCACCATAAGCATGTCCCCGTGGTCGTAAATAACCCGCTTCTGTTTCTCGTCATTCGGCAGAAAAGTGTAATCAGCCTGTCGCGACTGCAGGAAGCTTTTATTAAAAACTAAAAAATTATAATGGTAGGGTCTGGATGAGGTGTCCATTTTCAGTTGGATCTCTGGAAAATTTCTGCCTTTGCCATAACAGATCCTTTCAAGGGTTGCGGCGGTATCATCCTTGAAAATCACATGGACATGATATTTGAAAACAATGATCTTTTTGAAACACGCCTGCGCCATCTGCCGGTAGTCCGAATCGGTGAAGGTGTTTGTTATCTCCTGAGCATCCTTATTGAATCTTTTTATCCTGCCTTTGGTACCGAACACGGAAGCTTCGAAATAATCAAAATATTTCTGGAACTTCTGCTCATCAATGCCGCTGTCCTGCCGTGCATTCAGCTCAGTAATCTCCTTGACAATGCCAGCCTTTCGAGATTCGAGAAGTTTCAACGCCTCCCCAAGCTGGGAGTTGCTCATCAAGCCATCCATGTTCATCTGCAAATACTGCGTCTGCTTGCCCGCTATCTCGTTCAATCTGCTCTGTAGTTCCTGTTTTTTATCCGCAGTATCATCATCGCCCCGAGTGCTGTCCCGATGCATGATCAGAGCCTTGTACAGCAAAGGCATCAATGATTCTTTCAGCGGCACTGCTTCAAAGTCGAAGCAGTCCACCTTGCCTGATTCGGTCGTCTCGCGCAGAAATGATTCACTACAGCCTTCGGATTTTCCATTGAGGAGCGACTTGCAGCGATAGTACCAGTCGCTATGACGCCCTCTTGTCTCCATCAGGTTCATACAGTTTCCGCATACCAGCAGTCCAGAAAGAGGGTGTATGCGTTTACTGTCATAGGATACACCAGCATTTGTATGTTTCTTCAGCCGCTCCTCCGCCTTGAAAAACTCCGCCTTAGTGATAATGGTTTTTCCTATAAGCGGTTTAATTTCTATGAGCTCACCCTGGCTATTGTAACGATATCCGCAGTAAATCATCCTCTGGAGAGTCCGAAGCACCTGGCTGTGAAACCAGTTTCTTTTCCTGGGGTCGTTCCCGTTCAGCCAATCCACTATCGCCTTGATTGTTCCACCCCTGTTGAACTTCTTGAAAATCTCCCCGACAAGCGGAGCATCATCTGTCGTGTTTACCCTCTGCCGTCCCGCGCTCTCGTATCCCAGACACGGGATGTCTGTCACCAGACCGCCTTCCTCCCGCAGTTTTTTCACCGCCTCCCTGCTCTTCTTTGCGGCAAGTCTGACAGCACCGTCTTCGACGTGGCTCTGCATCACCGACAGGAGCTTGTCATTGGTGTTTTCATAATTTATGATGCCCTGCTGCAGTGTGACCAGCTTGACATTGTTCCTGATGAAATGCTGTGAAAGGTAGGAATCTAAAAATGAATTCGCCAGCGCCCTTGCAAACCTTCGTTCATCGTAGACTATCACATAATCAATGTTTCCGAAATGTGATAACACCTTTGCAAGACCGTCGCGATATCTCTTGCCCGTCTTTTTCTTCTGGATGAACTCCATTGTGACAGCATCACGCCTGCACATATCCTCGCCGTCTTTGCCGCTGGGGTATGTCCTGCCCGACTGGTTCTCGTCCCTATATTCCGCCACTACTTCAATATCGTTCTTATCTGCATATTCCCTGCATTTCTCAAGCTGTGTCTTGATACTCGCCGATTTGTCATCCTCGTCACCTGCACTCTGCCTGCCGTAAATAACTGCTTTTTTCATGGATTCATTTCCTTTCGTTATTACCAATATGATATGTTTTATCCATATCAGACCATAGCAGGTCAAAGCGTGATTTCCAGCAGATAAAATGGGCAGTGCCAAGTTTATACGTTATAACATATTATATATTATGATGTTATGTATACTTTCATTTTTAACATATTTATGGATTGTTGCAAATCAAGAAGATATGCAGAAAATAATGCATTCATAATTTTCAAAATGCCTTTTTTTATTTCCATTCCAATTCCATGCGTCTTTGCCTTTTCTTAACCCAAAACCAATAATCCACTAATCCAAAAATCC
>CAIQLG010000473.1 GCA_903872565.1 uncultured Lentisphaerota bacterium
ATCTTATGGCAGACAGATATTGTACACAGGCAGATTCCGTGCTAAATTTCTTTTCAAGTTCCAATATTGTTTTGGGGTAGTTTTCCATATTGATACACTACCCCTTGTGTTACTTTAGTCAAGGGGATACCCCAGTAAATAAATTCACATTGTGAATTTATTTTCCATGAAAAACTATAGCAAAACGAATAGATGCAGGTGTCTGCACAGATAGAAGCGGAAAACCAACCAAGGAAAAGAGTAATACATGATTGAATTTATAAAAAAAATAGCAGTTGAGGCTGGGAAAATAAGCCTTGCCGAATTCTCCTTGCTCCGCGACGAGAACATTGACTTCAAGAATGATAAGGACATTGTGACCGTGGCCGATCGGAAGGTCGAGGAACACATTATTTCCAGGATACGGGAAAAATATCCTGATCACGGGATTTTTGCCGAGGAAAGCGGGAAAAGTTCCACTGGAAGCAGATTCAGATGGGTGATAGATCCGATAGACGGGACAACGTCTTTTGTCCACGGACAGCCTTTCTACTCTGTTTCCATAGCGCTCCAGGAGGATGGAGAGACAATATATGCGGCTGTGAACGCCCCCCGTCTCAACGAACTGTTCTGGGCGGAGAAGGGCAGGGGCGCATTCTGCAACGGCGAAAAGATGTCAGTGACTCGGCGAGATAAACTTATAAATTCCGTGCTTTCAACTGGTTTTGCATGTCTCAGGGCTAATCTTCCCGAGAACAATCTGCCATATTTTTGCAAAATTGCGCCACGGCTTCGCGGAATTCGCAGATACGGATCTGCGGCGATAGACCTCGCATATGTCGCGTCTGGCCGCCTCGAAGGATTCTGGGAGTTCGAACTGAAACCCTACGACATTGCGGCCGGAGTCCTGCTTGTCGAGGAGGCTGGCGGACATGTCTGCGACTTCAAAGGCGGGAAGAATTACCCTGAGGAAGGCACTGTCGCAACGAACGGGAAAATCACCAGGGAACTTCTAGATTTGTTCGGCGCAAAACATTCAGTACAAACAAATCTATAAACTTTTCCGCACATATATCACCTCCTGCGGAGGCTATTATAAGATTGAACTGTTTATCCTTTAGCCCTCGCAATGCATCTTTGTTGTTGCATTAGTTGTAGCCACGGCCATGTTGGCCGTGTTCGCCCCAACATGGGGGCGGCTACAGTAAAATTACCAATAAAAAGTGAAGCATTATCAGCCCTCGCAGAGGGTGGTATATTGTAGCCCCATGCGTAAGCGTGGGGAATTGAGATTAATTAAAAAGATAAAAGCCCCCGCAGGGTGGCGGCACAACAGCAATATGCGATTTTCCTCGGCGACTCACCGCTGAAGTAGGCTTAAGTTGGGATGCCTTCAGGGTGGTCCCGCAGGGGCTATGGAAGCTCTTCTTTCGCACGTGCGAAATTCATAAAAACGCGATTTTATCCCTATTTTCTAGATGGCTGAACTCGGTGGACACCTACCCCAAAATCTTTTTTCGACAAATCTTTACACTTTGCCTTGCAAAGTACTTTGTGACATGTTAAGCTAAAGATAATAAGAAAGGAAACAGCAATGATAGCGAACCATATCCATGACGCCTTGGCCCAGGTCAGGAAGATGCAGGAACTGGTCCTGGCAAAGAGGAATTTCCGCGGATATTCCGGGACAGCCAGGATTCTTGGGGGTGGCACGGCCCTGCTCGGCGCCTTCTCCATCCACTTCCTCCATCTCCCGAAGTTACCCCTCCAGCACCTTGCCGTCTGGGGGCTGGTACTCTGCGTTTCGCTTCTCCTGAACTATGTGGCCCTGCTCAAATGGTTTCTTCTTGATCCGGAAGCGGAAAGGGATCCGTTGAAACTGCTCCCCGCGTTCGATGCCGTTCCTGCGCTCGTAGTCGGAGCCGTACTTAGCATTTCACTTATCCTCCACCAGCATTACGATCTCCTGTTCGGTGTATGGATGAGCCTCTACGGGCTTGCGCACGTATCCTACAGAATGTCGTTGCCAGGCGAGAATTACATTGTCGGACTTTTTTATATTATTAGCGGTGCCGTCTGCCTCTTCCTATTCAACGACTTCTTCAATCCGTGGCCGATGGGCATCGTATTCTTCATTGGCGAAACAGCAGGCGGTATGATCTTCAACGAAAAAATTAACAGATGAAAACGGGGTGCATCATGACAAGCGACTTAAATCCTTTCGAGAACATAGAAAAAATATTCCACGAACCAAACAGACTTTCCATCATGTCCGCGCTTTGTGCATCAGACAATGGAATGACCTTCAACGAATTGAAAAATATATGTGGCCTCACCGACGGGAACCTCAGCCGGCATCTCAAAGTTCTGGAAGAAGCAGACGCAATCAGAATCGAAAAGAAATTCGTTGACAACAAACCCAAGACGACCGTTTTCATTTCTTCGACTGGTCTCGAAAGATTCAATGATTATCTGGCAGCCTTGGGGGAAATCCTGAAGAAAGCGAAAAAAGCCATGCGCCCAGAAAAAAAACATGGCTTGGCATTCAACGGTAAGATGGTTGTTAACTGAAGGGAAATGCGATTAAACATGAAATTGTTCCTATTCTTATTTTCTCTTTTGCTCGTGGTTTCGCTGCCTCTGGTCGGAATATTCCTTGCCGGCAAACCACTCGCGGACTATCTCGAATTTCCGCCACTCACCCAATATGTGCGCCATGCAGATTTTTCCTATGTGGTGTTCTGTCTTCTTGCTCTTGTTGTAATCGCTGCGACTGTTCCTTTTATCGTCAGAATATTTTCATTCCGGAAAAAGTCGCCCCTTCGCAGTAGTACCATCTTCAGTCATCATTTTCCTCTTTGGGGCTGGCTCTCAATTCTTTCCTGCATATTTTTCTGGAGCCTTGCCTGGACAAGGTTCGAGTGGTTTTCCTTTCTTCAGCCCTACACATTCAGTCCTATATGGATTTCCTATATTGCAGTTGTAAATGCCGCGACTTTCGCAAGACAGGGAAGATGCATGATGACTGAGCATACAGGATATTTTCTTTCTCTTTTCCCGGCCAGCGCCGTCTTCTGGTGGTATTTCGAATATCTGAACCGTTTCGTGCAGAACTGGCACTACATCGGGGCTGAGATTTTCTCTACAACGGAATATGTTGTTTTCGCAACTCTCTGCTTTTCAACCGTCCTGCCGGCAGTACTATGCACCTGTGAATTTCTTGAAACATTTCCGAGCCTCACGGCAGGGCTCGGAAACTTCTTCAGGCTTAAACTCGCCGGGTCAAAGGCTTCCGCAGCAATCGTCCTGATCCTGTCATGTGCGAGTCTCGCAGGAATAGGAATCTATCCGGACTATCTATTCCAATTCCTATGGCTTTCCCCTTTGCTGATAATATCCTCCGTCCAGATAATCACAGGACGTAACAGCATATTCTCACCTGTGGAGAAAGGTGATTGGAGCAGGATCATCCTGCTCGCACTTTCCGCTCTGATATGCGGTTTTTTCTGGGAGATGTGGAATTACCACAGCCTGCCGAAATGGGCGTACTCTGTCCCCTTCGTGAACAGGTTCAGGGTTTTTGAAATGCCTCTGATCGGATATGCCGGCTACCTTCCTTTCGGGATCGAATGCGCTGTGATAGGAGGTATCCTGTACGAGATCCTTTTTGATGCAGGAATAATAAGGCGGGCTCCGCCCGCAACACAAATCCGAAATCCCGTCAGCCGAGGGCTGATCCGCCGTGGCGGAAAATCCTAGACAATTTTAAAGAAAATTCAAATATTTAAAAAATCAAACATTGGGATTTCTAACTTGATCGTATAGGAAATTGTATTTTAAAAGGATCGCCGGCATCTTGCCGGCAACAAGCCAGCAGGATGCTGGCAATCCCAAAAAAGTTTCCGCTGTGGCGGATTAAGTTCTTTCGATTTTCGCACGTCGAATTTCGGATTTCACATACGCATAAAACGTAGAACTTTAAAATGGGCTGACGACCATCATGATTTTCATTTTAAGAAAGTTATGTGAAGGGTTCCCTGAAGATCTTGCGGGATTGATGAAGGCACCCTCGAATAAATCATCTGGGGTATCCCCTTGACTAAAGTAACACAAGGGGTAGTGTATCAATATGGAAAACTACCCCAAAACAATATTGGAACTTGAAAAGAAATTTAGCACGGAATCTGCCTGTGTACAATATCTGTCTGCCATAAG
>CAIQLG010000474.1 GCA_903872565.1 uncultured Lentisphaerota bacterium
AAACCTTCCAGAACTTTATGGTTGTAATTTATCTCGTTACAGGAGACTTGGACTTTACCAAAGTCAACGCCCATTATGAACCACTAACATAAAATAGGTACCCACTTAAAATGAAAACGAACCAAAATTCATTTGGAAGGATTAGATTAACAGCCAGTCTGCATAATATCAACAAATAAAGGAGGGACGGGACAATGAAGAGGAAACAAATCGCGGTTCAGCTCTACACTCTGAGGGATTTCTTGAAGACTCCGAAGGAAATCGCCAAGACACTGAAGAAGGTGAAGAAAATAGGGTTTGAGGCAGTGGAAGTTGGCGGGCTCGGCCCCATTGACACGGCTGAACTTAAGGAAATTCTTGACGGGGAGGGTCTAGCATGCTGTGCGACGCACGAGTCCGGTTCAATGATTTTTGACGAGCCTGGAAAGGTGGCGGAAAAACTTGATATTCTCGGATGCAAGTATGTCTCCTATCCGTGGCCACACACATCGCCAAAAACGAAGGAAGACTATAAACAGCTTGCCGACATGCTGAACAAGTCGGGAAAAACTCTTGCAAAATCCGGCAAGACACTGGCTTATCACAATCATGCGATCGAGTTCGAACGTTTCGGAAAGAAGAATGGTCTTGAAATCATTTACTCCGAGACCGATCCGAAATATCTTCAGGGAGAACTCGACACTTTCTGGATTCAGCATGGCGGGGGAAATCCGGTGGAGTGGTGTGAAAGGCTTGACGGACGTCTCCCTCTTCTTCACCTCAAGGAGTTTGGAATCATCGACAACCAGATAACCATGCTTGAAATCGGCAGCGGAAACCTCAATTGGAAAAAGATTGTGAAAGCCGCCAGGAAGTCCGGAACCAGATGGTTCATCATTGAACAGGACACATGCAGGATATGTCCATTTGATTCCCTGGAGATAAGTCTCAAATATCTGATGGAAAAGGTATGAGGAAATATGCCTGTAGGCTTTGCCGATGAGGCAGGTACATATGTTGCTGTTCAAATAACGCCTCTTCCGAAGGCTTGCATAGGCGTAAACATCTCTGCAGACATTTACGACAATGATATCTTATCATCGGAAAAAGGCGAATGGCAAAAACCAGAATAGCTGCCAGCAAATGTAATACTTATTTCTTGACAACCCCTTATCTCATCGCCCAAAAATATTGTGCGAAAAATAAAAGTCAGAGAATGGAATTTGCGCATTTCTTTAGTTCAAGACTTCAGGGAGGCACAGATCAGTCTCCAAAGACGGTACCTACGTGTCTGGCGCTTTCAAGCCATGGATCGTCGTTTAAAACAAGTTTTTTCATGCCCGCGACTTCCTCGAGCAGGACAGGAATGATCTTGTTGTTCTGAACTGCAAGCATGACTCCATATTTTTCTTTTTCAATTAGCGCCACGCAGGTTGTCCCCAGGTGTGTTGCAAGAATCCTGTCCACGGTGGACGGTGTCCCACCTCTCTGGAGATGCCCGAGGATTGTAAGACGCGACTCAAGGCCTGTAAGCTCCTCAAGCTGGCGGGTTAAATGCAGGGTATGATTGACATGGGACTGATGGAACTCTTCAAGCTTCCTGGAAATCCTGGCTTTTTCAGACTTCTTACCCGACTCCTCCTTTTCTCTCAAAAGACGGCCAATCCTTTTGGAGTCGTCGATTGACATAGAACCTTCGGCCACTGTCACGATGCTGAATCTTTTTCCTGCATGAGTTCTGTTCCGTATGGCCTTAGCCACTTTTTCAATGTCGTATGGTATTTCAGGAATTAGAACGACATCTGCTCCACCTGCAAGCCCTGCTCCGAGAGCAAGCCAGCCGGCGCGATGCCCCATGACTTCGACGACAATAATCCTATGATGGCTTGTTGCAGTTGAATGGAGTCTGTCTATTGCTTCTGTGGCAATACCTAGCGCCGTATTAAACCCGATCGTAATGTCAGTCTTGGCGATATCATTGTCAATAGTCTTCGGTAATGTAATTATGTTCAAGTCCGATTTTTTAAGTCTGAGCGCATTTTTCTGGGTTCCGCCACCGCCAATGCATACGAGGCAATCCAAGTTGTGCCTTTTGTATGTCTCAACTATGGCCGATGTCATATCCATTTCCTTGTCGCCTATCGGCATGCGGTGAGGTTTGTCCCTGCTTGTGCCAAGTATTGTGCCTCCCAATGTCAGGATTCCAGAAAGTAATCCGGAATCAAGTGTAAGTGTGCGGTCTTGGACAAGGCCACGGAATCCGTCGCGGAAGCCTATTACATTCATTTTAAAATAGTCCTGTGCCGCCCTGCCGATTCCCCTGATTGCGGCATTCAACCCGGGGCAATCTCCGCCACTTGTCAGGATGCCTATGTTTTTGGCCATGTATTATTTCCTTTTTTTTGAAGAGTTAACCGGGGCAGCCTGGTTCAGGGTTCAGTAAATTCCTGTACACAAACACCCCTAGGACAATTCCAAGTTACCATCAGACTTAACACTGAGTGCAAACTGCAAAACTGTGGTTTTGACGAGTCTCAGATCCCGGGACGAAAGGAACCGGGACAAAACCCTCCATTTTTATTTGGCCATGGAGATTTTCGCCGCAAGTTCCTCGGCCTCCTTGAGCGCTTTCTCCATGGTTTTCCCATCTTTTTCGTCGGCTCCGCATGCCCTTATGCTGTATCCGTCCTTGAAACCATACCATTTGAAGAATTCGAAATACCGCGGAAAGATGTCGGCGAAATGTTTTTCGTCAGTGTCTCCCTGCGGAAGAATCATCACGAGCGTCTTTCCCGGGGTGAGCCTTGATTTGTAGTCCGATGTGAGATAACTGTATGTCCTGTCAATGAATGCCTTCATCTGCGAACAGAGATCACCATAATAGACTGGGCTTCCGAATACTACAACATCATATTTGTCCATTTTTTTGAGGATATCGCTGAGATCATCTTTCAGGACGCATTTTTCGGATTTTTTCTTGCATGCTCCACAGGCTATGCAACCTTGGTATTTCAGCTTGCGTAGAGCCACGATTTTCACTTTGTTTCCAAGTATTTCCGCCGTTTCGCAGAAGCGTTCCGCGATTTTTGCAGTGTTGCCTTTTTTCCTTGGGCTTCCGTTCAAACATAGAATTTTCATTTTACAGCCTCTTCCTTTGCAGTTATTTGGTTAACTGTGTGTAATTTAAGTTCTCCGAAGAAATATTCAAGTGGATTTCCGATCACAGTTATTTTAAAGTTCATATCTTTAATTATAATCATGTTACAACTTATCTTTTCTAAAAAATGAAGGGGACATCCACTTAAAGATGCCCCCGGCACTTCCTAGCTTCTGCTAGATTCTAGTTAGTAATAGGTTAGCCCTATTGTTTATCCCGCCCCACTGTCATATAATGGAGCAGGATCTAGAGTTTAATTAAAACAAAAAACAAAAAAAAGGAGTGGAAGAAATGGAACGAACGTCACAAAACAAAAAGAACAATGAAGGAGAAAAGAAAATGTGTAAACGGAAATCTGGTAAATCGGGATTCACACTCATCGAATTGCTGGTGGTAATCGCCATCATTGCGATTCTCGCAGGACTGCTGCTTCCTGCGCTTTCATCAGCAAGGGAGAGAGCCCGCGCCGCCCTGTGCATGAGCAACGAGAAACAGATTGCCTTGGGATTAATGCTCTACGCTCAGAGCGAAGGCGGCTTTTTCCCACGGGCCTACTATTATTTGAATGATTCATCAAAGCCATATATGCACTGGAGCGGCATGATCCGCAAAGACATGAAGGGTGGCAACAATTCTTACGTCTGTCCATCAATGTCAAATGGAGGCTGGGCACCCACTTGCTTCACTGGCGGCTTCAATGCCTATAATGAACCTATTACACCACCGGATGGCCAGGTTGATGCCACCGGAGGACAAGACTACCAAGTCCCGAGGATCAGTTATACTGTCAACGAACTCATCATGCCGCGCAAGAAGAGTAGTGCAGTTTCATGGCTTCAACAGGTAAGGGATTCAACGTTGTTAAGTCCTGGCAAAGAAATACTTGTGTGCGAATTCACAGATGATTTCCAAAGGCTCATGGGTACTTCTCCTGGCGGTGGTGCGGCTCTCAAATCCCATCGCCCGGCATCCGCCATCGGCCTTACGAATGTCTCCGGTGAATACAATTCTGAAACCGCTGGACTTTCCGGCAATGCTTATGCTGTTACAGTTGCCTCAGCCAGGGCTGCGGCAGCCTCTCCAACCGCGACCTCGATACACTTCAACTATGTGCAGTGGGACAGACACAGAGATAAGCCCAATTACGTTTTTGCAGATGGACATTGTGAGCCAAAAGAGGTTGGAGAAACCCTCGACCCTAACAACTTCCTGTGGGGCAAGAAGGTCTATTCAGATCCTAGGATAGGAGATATCACCACTGATGGAACTAATCCCATAAAATAATACCAGCGAGCAGAAATCCACCTCTCCCGGGATACCGGCCATTTGCATGGGTGGGAACCCGGGAGAGGTTTAATCTTTAAAAAACAAACTAGGAGGAAATGTATATGAGTCTAATAGCGGTACGCCAGGCAAGGCGGATAATAGAGCAAGGTAGGAAGAAACAGGCTGAGATAAAAGTCGCCGAGGAAAAAGAAAAGAGGGATAAAATTCTCCATGAGGCGGATGAACAGGAAAAGCTCCACGAGCAAGCCAGGCAAGAGCTTCTGACAAGAAAGGCAAGGACCTCATCATTAATCAAAGCCTGCTCTATCGCAGGCATCATGGTGGTTGCAGGGGGTATACTATATGGCGGATATAAGGGGGTCACCAGTATTAACACGGCGAGTAAAGGCAAGTACGACCAGTACAAGATTCCGGAGGAGGTAGTCGCAGAACCCGAATCCACGGCGGCGGTCAACTTAATAAAGCAAGTTATTGAAGAAAATTCCATAAACGGCGCAACCGGTGCCAGATATCTCTGGAGCAAAAATGTGGACGATGAAACAAGGTTGGAATGTGAACTCGTCCTTGCAGGCGTGTCCAGGGTGGATTTCGGTTCCGTCACCAAAATGCCTGGAGAGATTCTGAAGGTAAGCGGCACCAACCTGGCAACGAAAACCCCGATCACATTCTTGCTGGATCCTTCACCCGACCTTTCCCTGCGTTTTGTTCAAGCTCAGAATTAGCTATAGTTTTTCAGATAAATAATTTCATTATTTTTCTGAAAAACTATCGACGAAAAGTTGAAGCTCCGCTAAACTTCTCAACTTTCTCATAACTCTTATTACTTCAGCTGCATCGCTCATATACTTCCCGAATGGGGAAATAAAATCGGAGAGTGGAGTAAGTATTTGGAAAATGCGCAAATAGAAATAGTTTTGGAATACTCCCCCAGAAATCAGATTCTGATTCCTGCTATAGGTTTTCTTGTCTCCTTAAAACCTTCGACGCAGGCGGGCACCAATTAATTTCTCGACACATTCAGCGCAAATGCCATAGGTTGGACTGGCTCCTCCACCATCAAGACACCTTATCTTTTCATCCTTTGCGACCTTGCACTTGGCAATTCCGACAAACTTGTTGCAACAGGTGCATGTGAGGCGTATCGCCTTTTCCAATACGGTTATCATGGAACTACCACTTTTTTCCTCGGGATTTTTCATCATTCCCTCCTTATTTGTTTTTTTAAACTGGACGCATGACTTCCTTGAATATCCTGATTATAAACCAGGAAGGTTCACTTTTTATTACCCCGGTGTTAATTAATGGTTAATTCCGATGAACAGGAAATATGACCATGCGCCAAAATACGCATCATGTTTTTCGGACAGAAGAGCCTTGAAGGAGCCTTCAAGCATTGGAGAAATATGATTTCCTATCTTGACATGGTTCATTGCCATCCACGCCTTGTATATGTCTGACTTAGATTCCTTGAAGTCCACAACAGCCAGGACACCACTGCCAGACAAATCTGCCTTCGCAGCAAGGACTGCTTCTTGCCAGCCAGGATTTATAATTGAGAGGCAATAGGAGAATACGATCAGGTCAAAGCCGTCTTCAACGCTGTGTAAAGGCCTGTCATATGATTCCTGTATGAGATTTGCTTCCACCTCGGCGGCGACAAGTTTTTCCTCCGCTACCTTCAACATTTCTTCCGAGATATCAACGCCGAACAAAGCTGCATTTGGAAATATTTTGTGAAGTATCCGTAGATTTCTGCCTGTTCCACATCCGACTTCGAGTATGTTTTTCGGTACTGAGAGCTTCGACACTTTCTCCAAAAGCAGATCCCGTCCGAAAAGGAAGGACCATCGTGTGACATCATAGATTTTTGAATGGAACCTGTAATACTGGGTCAAGGTTTCCGTACGGGAAGGTTCCATATCAAATACTCCAGCATCTTTCACAGCACTTCCGCCAGATGAAGACTACCATATGTTCCGACACGGTCATGCTTGTGGAGTGGTTCCGTAAGATCAGGGCGAAATCTTAGTAGCTTCCGTGCGGATTCAGGGATAAAGTCAGCATTTGAGCTGGCGGATCTGAAGAGCACCTTGGTGCCAGGAAGGCTGTTCTTGAATATCAGATTCCACTCCTCATTGAGAGCATCCGGCTCGTGATATGCCATCCAGTCCTGATGATCCAGAAGGACGTAGTGCGTATAAACGGATGGATTTTTCCTGAGGAATTTGCTGATCGAAGTGGTGTGCACATTTATTTTTTCAACAGCATCTTTGTAGAAACTGAAATTCTCTTCCTTGAGATAAAGAGGCCTGCATTTTTCACTGTATGCACCATGTACATATACCCTCCAGAAATAGTTGTCCCAGATGGGCACTTCCGTGAGTACATGTCTCATCTTGTCCTTGATATAGCCTTCAAGGCCACCCGGATGACCGTCGAGTATCAGTTTGATCTGCGGCCTAGGCACTCCTAGCATAGCCATCAATAATGGCTGTTTCACCAGATTTGAGAGAAATACGTTCCATAGTTCTATCTCAAGTTCATTGTAAATGGCTCCCTGGGCTTCGAGGGATTCAGATTCAAATAAATCCATAACCAGATTCCTTACCCCCTTCCCTGCCTTGAAAAGACAGAACATGAAAAGCCATGCGGCTGTTCCTGCTGTGCCTCTGTGGTAAAAAGTTTTTTTGAGCCCGTCAGGTGAAAAATATGAGATCTTATTGTCCCAGAATTCGGCAGACATCTTATCGAGATCATGCCTGATATTCTTGTAAACCTTGTCGAATTTCTTGTGTCTGCCCTCACCAAACATCTTGGAGAAATCCCCATACTCGCCTTTTTTGTAGAAGGCAATCTTTAACTTGAGCAAGGCATTCTGCCTTGGATTAAGGTCCACTGCATTGATTTTCGAAGGTGAATCGAGAAGATAATCCAGGACATTGCACCCTGCACTAGTTATTACGACCATCCTGCTGTGCATGTCGAGGCTCAGAAGCTTCCTGTCAATGCGGGGGTCCTCCCAGCAGGCGTTGTATATGAGTTTAGATTTATGCACCTTCTTGAAAAGCAGATCATACCCTGAGTTGAACACTTTCATCATTTTTCGTTTCATGACATTTCCATCCATTTTACGTTTGTGTGTGTTTCTGAAATTCGTCATAAACTAAATGTATTTCACTGGTATTCAACACATTAAATCTATCCACCCTCCTTAAACGCCAAGATAAATATAGTTCTAATAAAACCATTATAATCTCCTAACAAGATGAGCCGATAATATGAGCATTGACAATATGGGAAAGCTGTATGGGGTATTAAATCATCTGGGGTATCCCCTTGACTAAAGTAACACAAGGGGTAGTGTATCAATATGGAAAACTACCCCAAAACAATATTGGAACTTGAAAAGAAATTTAGCACGGAATCTGCCTGTGTACAATATCTGTCTGCCATAAG
>CAIQLG010000475.1 GCA_903872565.1 uncultured Lentisphaerota bacterium
ATTGGATACTTGCTCCATGCCACCGCATTTTTCATTCAGTGACGTCTCTTGAGTAAAAAGGATGCGGGTGTGCAGTTCTTGCATAGAAAAATAATATTCTAGATCTGCGGGTGGTGCTTCGCCAGCCTTCGTCCATCCGCAGTTCCAGCACCCATCAAACTGATCTTCAATTTTCTCGCCACAATGGGAGCATGTCCACAGGTGATGACGACATCATTATTCTTTTCAAGTTCATTACACCTGAGACTATGCGATATTTCATTTCAACCCTTTCCGAATAGAGTCAACAACAGATTTGCCATCAACCGCTTCCATTTTACATCACCTTAATGTTGTTCCATTAATATATTATTCTTAAATCGCAAGATCGTGAAAACTTATAGATTTGCTTATGCGGAATGCTTTCCGCAGAGCAAATCTATCCTCTGACCTCGAGGATTTTCCCCTCGAAAACATCTAGTACATTTTTCACAAAACTATTCTTGTCTATCCTGTTTCTTATTTCTTTCACATCGGATGCAGAATCCTTGGGGCCAACCGGAGCAGATACGCCCTTCTCGATTTTGAATTCAATTTTAAGATTCCTGTTTCCTGTGATGCTGTTCAGGCAATGGTCCAGGATCTTAATCTCCTCATTGAGTTTTTTGACGTGGAGGAATTCGAAATCTTTGTCATATAGCACAATTAGTTTTTCCCTTGACACTTCAAGGGGTTTGCCCTCCTGCATATATGCCTTGAGAAGTGGCTTGTCCAATTTGTCCATGTGATCTATCAGTTCATGCCAGAGTTGTTCCGGGGTATATGCATGTTTTGTGGTTTGAGGATGGGGAGCAGGTGCTGGTTTTGGCTGCGGTTCTGTGTCTTCAGCTTGCTCTTTAACTGGCTGAACCACAATCTTTTCCGTCGGGTTAAAGGATTGCCGGGATATTTTGACCTCCTGTGCGGGAGGAGTCAGCTCGTAGTCAATGCAGTTTTTTTTTAAGCTGTCAAGACCTTCGGAATCCCTTATTTCCTGTATCCTTCTGATTAGGTCCTCAATTTTGGCGGAATGGGCTATCCTCATCGCCTTCAATATGAGCGTCTCGAGAAATACCTGTTTGTTGAGGGCGTCATGAAGGCCTCTGCTGGACTGCGAGAGCGTCTCGAGCAGCAGCTGGATTTTGCGGAGTTCGCAGTTCTTGGCCATACGTTTGAACAGTATTATGTTTTCATCGCTCTCTTCGATTATTTTTTCGGGATCATTGACGATAGTGCATATCTCGACTCCCCTGATAAACGAGAGTATGTCCTCGAAAAGTCTCTCGAGGTTTCTTCCTGTTGATGCGAGGGCGTGTATTCCGGAAATCACCGCGCCAGGATCATTTTGAAGGATCGCCTCGACCAGTTTTTCCATATCCGCCACGGATGCCAGCCCGAAGATTTCGAGCACATCCTTTTCGGATATCTGGGAATCAAGGCCGGAGAAGAAGGATATTGTCTGATCGAGAAGCGACTGCCCGTCCCTCATTCCGCCGTCGGCGGCTCGTGCGATCGCGGCAATGGCGCCATCTTCAATTCTGATCTTTTCCGAATCGGCTATTTCCCTCAGATTCAGAGCTATGAGTTTCATCGGTATTCTCTGGAGATCGAACCTCTGGCATCTGGATACGATTGTACCAAGCACCCTGTGCGCTTCGGTTGTCGCGAAGAAAAATTTCACATGGGAAGGCGGTTCCTCCACAGTTTTGAGGAGTGCGTTCCAGGCTCCGGGAGAAAGCATGTGCACTTCGTCAATGATGTATATCTTATATTTTCCGCCGACGGGAGTATAATGCACCTCGTCCCTGAGTGTTCTGACATTGTCCACCGAGTTGTTGCTTGCACCGTCAATCTCGATGACATCGAGTGAACTGCCGTCTGTAATCGAGATGCATGAGGGGCATTTGCCGCAGGGTTCGCCATTTTTCTGATCGCGGCAGTTGAGCGCCTTCGCGAAGATTCTCGCTATGGTAGTCTTGCCGATCCCTCTTGGCCCTACGAAGAGGTATGCGTGGGCGGTTCTGTTCAGGGTTATCTCGTTCTTCAACGTTTTTACGATATGTTCCTGTCCGACCACCTCTGAGAACTTCTGCGGGCGCCATTTTCTTGCGATTACCTGATAAGCCATAAATCCTCTGCGATAAACTTAAGTTTGCTGAATTATGTTAATATTCATTTGTCAAAGCTAAAAACAAGTGCCCCCATGGATATATTTATTTAAAAATCTCGACAATCGCGGTTGATTTGTTGATTCCTAAAAATATCTTGATAGTGCGAACCACTAAGACGCAGAGGCGCAAAGATCTTTTAATGATGAGAAATGGAAACGCCATAAATCTCTGTGCCATTGCGTCTTTGTGGCAAATATTTGCAAAGATCTAACAAAAGGTATCTGAAAAAATGAAAGACTTGAATCAGCGTACAGATATGAAAAGCTTTGTGGCTTCCCAGATTGTCTCTCTCCCGAAGAGCGGCATCAGGGACTTCTTCGAACTTGTCAACAACATGGATGGTGTGATATCCCTTGGGATCGGGGAGCCTGATTTCGTGACTCCCATGCATATCAGGAGACATGCCATAGCCTGTTTCGAGAAAGGACATACGAGTTACACTTCGAACCTTGGACTTCTTTCGCTCAGGAAGGAGATTTGCCGTTATGTCTCGCAGAATTACGGGGTCGAATATAATCCTGTCAAGGAATGCATAATCACGGTTGGAGTGAGCGAAGCGCTTGATCTCATTCTCCGGGCGATAATCAATCCGGGCGACGAAATAATCTACCACGAACCCTGCTATGTCTCGTATTCGGCTGAAATCAAGATGGCGCACGGGGTTCCGGTCGTCTTGAAAACTGTTCCAGAAAACAAGTTCGCGGTTGATCCTGCCGATGTTGAAAAGGCGATAACCCCAAAGACAAAGGCCATCCTGCTGAATTCCCCCTGCAATCCCACAGGTGCCGTAATCGGTCGGCCTGCACTTGAGAAAATCGCGGAAATCGCAAAAAAACATAATCTGATTGTACTTACGGATGAAATATACTCCGAGCTAAGATACGACGACCCCCACTTCTCGATCGTGTCTCTTCCTGGAATGAAGGAACGGACAATTTTCCTTCACGGTTTTTCCAAGGCGTTCGCGATGACTGGCCTCAGGGTCGGATATGCATGCGGACCGGAGCCGCTGATTGACGCGATGATGAAGATACACCAGTATTCGATGCTCTGTGCTCCTACAAATTCTCAGGAGGCGGCCGAAGAGGCGCTCCGAAATGGCAAAAGTGAAATGGAGAAGATGAGGGACGAATACCACAGGCGCAGGGACCTTATCGTAGGTAAACTCAACGAGATGGGACTTCCCTGCGTTATGCCAGGCGGAGCATTCTATGCATTCCCTGAAATACGGCATACCGGCCTTAAATCTCTGGAATTTGCGAGCCGCTTCCTCAAGGAGAAGAATGTCGCGCTGGTTCCCGGAACCGCCTTTGGCCCATGCGGCGAGGGCTTTGTCCGCTGTGCCTATGCCGCATCGCTAGAGAAGATAGCCGAGGCGATGAAGAGGTTGTCGGAATTTACAAAGTCCTTAAAAAAGTAAGCATTACTTTTGTTGGAGGATATTCTTCAACCCATTATGGCCATGCTATGCAACAACATTCTAATACGATGATACTTTGCTCGTGCGAGTTTCGCAGTTTTCCAGACGGCGAAGAAAAGCTTGGAACGATTTTGTCCACACTTGAATCCTCCGCTTCACCATTCCACCTTTTTGGCGACCTGTGCGGAATCTGTGCTCGAAGTCCGGAGAAAATAAGAGAGATTTTCAATTCCCATGGGGAGGTTTCGGTTATCGCATGTTATCCCAGAGCCGTCAAATCACTTCTCGCGTCCACAGGGATTTCCCTCGATAAAGTTAACCTGAGTTTCCACAATTGGAGAACGCAAAGTGCGGAAGAAATCCTCGCCGCAATTCTTCCTGGCGTAAAGCCGGTGAAAAGTGTCAGAAAAGAAA
Organism: uncultured Lentisphaerota bacterium; assembly: GCA_903872565.1. Lineage (GTDB taxonomy): Bacteria > Verrucomicrobiota > Lentisphaeria > Victivallales > GWF2-50-93 > CAIQLG01. Next base: position 4,024 of record CAIQLG010000475.1, read on the forward strand.
AAAAAGCAGCTTCAGGCGACTGGATACCCTGGTTTCCCGTGATAGACCGCGAAAGATGTACGAACTGCGGGCAATGCCTTTCTTTCTGCCTTTTTGGTGTCTATGCCAAGGATGAAGAAGATGGAAAGGTGAAAGTTGCGAATCCAGCAGGATGCAAGACGGACTGCCCAGCATGTGCCAGGATATGCCCGCAAACCGCGATAATCTTTCCGAAATACACTTCGCCTCCGATCAACGGCGACGAAGTGGATGAGAAGAACATGAACAAGGACATTAAAGTCGAAAATTTCGGCAAGATGTCCCCTGACGAGGTCTATAAGATCTTGTCCTCCAGGATGAAAAAGTAACGCAGGCATTCCTGCCTCCAGTTTCAGATTCCCTGTTATGTCGAGCTCAACATAACAGGGAATCTGTAATTCCTATTTTTCTGGAATATATATGTATCGGCTATAACTGAGTTTTGATTTTATGACCACAAGCGGCTTGCCTGTGTCAGCATCAGTACCTTCAAGCCTTACACTCTGTTCGCCAAGCGCTCCATAGATAATCGTCACAACGATTGTCCCATTGCGATTGAGCTTGGAACCGTTGTTGTCCTTGGAGGCTTTATAACTCCACTTCTTGCCTGTGGCGAAATTCAAAGCAAGGTAGTAATCACTCGTGTCTTCCTTCGGTGAGAAATAAGTGTATTTTTCACCACTGTTCTTGACATCTGCGACACTTATGATCCATTCTGCCGCATCAATCTTGACGGTAGGAATGGTTGTTTTATCGAATCCGGTCGGCTTTACCAGCCCGTCGCCGACAATTGAGAACGAATCTTTGTCCTTGGCACCGGGTTTCGAGGACGCTATATGGGTTGCTTTGAATTTTCCGATCTTTGGCGTAGTCGCCAGCCCTTTGGGTGCAGTGTAGTCCCAATTTGTCTTCTCTTCCATGTCCACGTTCCCAATATACCTCTTGTTTGTCGCGGAGATCATTATTGCCACATCTATTCCGTCTTCCGGCGTGATCATACTGTAGAGATCCAGCTTCTTGACGTTAAGTTGTATTGTGTTTTTTGCGACATCAATTACGAGCTTGACGTTTTTGTCCTTGTAGGTGTATTTGTTGCCATCCATCTCGGTCCAGGTTGTGATTGTCTGCATCCAGCCATCAACACTGATGGCGATTCCCCCGCTGATGTCAGGAAGGGCTTCTTTAGTATCAAAATATGACGATACCTTGATATTGTCCTTCGGTTTCAGTGGATCGTTGTCGTTGCGGACATTGATATCCATGGTTAAGACTCCAAGTCTGCCCGGGGCGGATTCCGTGAATATCGGAGTGACAGTCGCATCTCCGAGAAGTTTTACGGTTGTTGCCGCACTGGTCCTGTTTGCAAAGATTACATTGGCACTAGGATTAGCTTCCCAGTGGCTGAAGTAATAGCCGGATGCCATAGTCGCGCTGACGTCATATGGCTCGCCCATACGGACTTTGTGGTCGCCTGTAAGCGGATTTATTGTTGCGATATTGGTCGAAACCTGAGCCATTGTGAGAGTGGCGAGCACTAAAGGTGTCGTACTGTATACCGCTTCTATTGCAGCATTGGTGTTCACCCTGATGTAAAAGTAATTGCCCGCCGTCGCCGCCGCAGATACCGCCGAGTCAATGTCAGCGCCCTTGGAGACATTAACAAGAGAAGGTAGAATAGGTTCAGGTACGTCATCTAGGTAGTATGCCACATCAACATTCCCATTCGTCACTGTTATGTTTTGGAAATAAAGTCCTGCCGTGGAGAGCGCCTTTACGGAGTACCATAGTCCCGCATAGAGGGTGTTTGTGGCACCAAGATCGTACGGATACTTTTGATTATCCGTATATGTGAGGAGGCCTGTGTCCACCGGATTGCAGGTGACTCCGAGGGTGACAGTCCCTCTTTCCGCGAAATCGGCCTCGAGCGACCCGTCTCCAGTGATGGTGAGATAGTACCAGTCGGGGGCATCCTTTCCGTATTCGAGATCCCCGAGATACCAGTAGTCTTTGAATTCCGTAACTTTCTTTATCTGTACTGTCGAGGAGGAAGTCCATTGAGTGAACTTGTATGCGTCAACAGGATAGACCTTTATCAGATAAGATTTCCCAATGTAGAGCTTCTGCGCGCCTTGTTAGATGGGGCGCCAGTAAGGCAGGTCAATATATGGGCTACCCTTCTTACTCTTGCTCTTAACCTTGCCTTTGCCCTTGACATCATAGTTTATTACCAGCGTTGCATCGGCAATCATGAAGCCGGAATTGTAGTAGTGGTTGGTAGATTTCGAAATTCCACGAGGTATGTCGTATCCCCCAGGCGCACAAGTCGGATTGGCCGAAAGAGTCAGCGTTCCCATTGGAACTGCCACGAGCTCCAAGGTCAATGTTCCGGCTGCAGTGAAGTCAAAATATGCGCCGTACTCATTTGAATTGTCAGCATCGAGAACAACTCCGCCAGTCGCGGTCCACTTCACATATTGATAGCCTTCGTATATAGTAGCTGCATTGACATAATATCTTTGGCCGACGGTGAACTGATATGTTCCAGGTACGACGTACGTCTCCGCCTTTCCAATTGGGGTGACAGCCATTGTGAAGTCGGCAAGACTCGATGCCTCATACTCGAAGGTGACAGTTGCATCGCCAGTGAGAACGACGTATACACTCTGATCGGTATAGTGGTCGCTTGTATCATAATATACAGTTGCGGCTCCTGTTGCAGTCACCTGTTTGAACTTGTATCCGCTGGCGGGGGTGGCGTAAAGATAGTTTTTTTCGCCGATGTTCACGGCGTATGTACCGGGTTGATAGATATTTCTAAATCCTGTATATCCACTAATATATCCAGCTCCCGGGATGTTTGTAGCAACTGTCATCTGAGCGGGGGTGGCCGCCTCGAAATTTGCGGTTACTGTGCCCGCCGCCGTGGCAAACATTTGCGTGTATGGGTTACTCTCATCAAGAATGGTGATGTCCGGGGTCGAGCTCGACCAGCTCACAAACTTATATCCAACTAAGGCGTATGCCTCAATTGGGAACCAGGTGTTTGACGGAATTTTTCTGATTCCGATATCAGCCGGCCACAGGTAACCGGAGTCTGCAGGCGAAACTGCCATCGTTACATCCACGGTGCTGACCAGAGTGAAGTTCGCAGTCAAAGTTGCATCTCCGGTAAGGAGGATGTAATAAGTTGGGGAGTGGGTGGCGTCGCCGTTTACGATTCTGAGATTGACGGCTCCAGAAGTCGTCCATTCGTCGAAGACATAGGCTTTATAATCACCGGTGAAATCGCCGGTGGATGTGGCTTCGACTTGATACCATTGCCCAACCTTCAGATAGTAATCCCCTGGCAATAATGCCTCGTTATCTATGGAGAATGTCCCGAGTCCGGCAAGAGGTGTCGCTGAAACAACCAGCTTGGCGAGCGCGCTCGTGTCTGGTACGAAGTTTGCAGCCAATGTAGCATTACCTGTCAGATAAACGTAGTTGCTGTAGCCGCCTCGCTCGTTTATGTCGCGAACCCTTCCATTCTCCGTTATTGACCATGACTGGAATTTGAAGCCGGTGGCCGGGGTTGCCGCAATGTCATACCATTCACCAATGTTATACGCACCCGTCGCTAGATTAACAGTTCCTCCGTTGGCCGGGCTCGAGGCAACCGTTAGTGTTGCAGACGTGACAGCTACGAAATTCGCAGTCAGTGTCGCATCACCTAGCAGATAAAACTCGGCGTGTGTGTTGAATATGTTAAAAATTCTTCCATTTGCCGTCATTGACCAGGATTGGAATTCGAAGCCTTCGGCTGCAGTTGCTTCAACCCAATACCATGTACCACCTGTCACGGTATAATCTCCCACCACAGGATCTATCGTCCCTCCATTGACCGGGTTCGAGGCAAGTGTTAGTTTTGCAGTTGAGACCGCTACGAAATTCGCAGTTAAAGTTCCATCTGCTGTTACAGATATGATTCCATCGGGGTTCGCAGCGTTAAAGACGCTAACTCCACCGGTCACTGTCCAGGAGGAAAACGCGAAACCCTTTGCAGGTACAGCAATCATCTCATACTGGCCTAGAGCAACCGTGAGGGCTCCAACAACCGGATTATCAGGATCAGTTTCAGAATACACATCGCCTCCGCCTTCCGGGCTTACGGCAACAGTCAGGGTTGCTGTTCCCGCTGTGACAAAGTTTGCCGTGACAACGCTGGCGGCCGAAAACGCAAAAGTTGATGTGCCCCAATTATACGGATTATCTATTATCTGTGCGCTGCCTACGATTGACCATCCGGCGAAGACGTAGCCAGCTGCGGTAGGAGTAGCAACAAATGTGTATGCCGTGCCAACCGTTGCATCGTGTGCCACAGTCCAATCTGCTCCATCTACTCGTACTTGTCCACCAACGGTTGCCACAGTTGAGACTTGTACCGTCTCAGCCGAAGATGTCAGAGGCGATCCCAAAACCGCCACGAACGCGACCGTTGCCATTAAGAGCCCCGAAATCCACTTTCTCATCGTCTCATTCTCCTTGATTTGTTTTTAAACCTGAATCCGTGACGGCCTTTTTAACCGTCACTTCTTCGTTTATTTTTACTTTTTAATTTAAGTAGTATACCCCAAAATGGCACGTCTACCATCCCGGCGAACCATTTTCGATGTTTTTCCTTGTGTCATCTTTTTCAGGATCAGAGTAAAAGCGCCTGTTCATTGTTCATCTGGATGCTAGACACTCCTTTCTTTATTGCCGGAGAATCAAGCAGGAAGGATGCCATAGTCTGGCTCAAATACTAATGTTAAATCATAACATTCTAAATATCAATATGTTGCGCATGTAATAAAAAATCAACTGTCGGCAAATACTGTTTTATGCATCATTCACGGCAGGGTTAGCTGTGGCAAATACGGACAGAAATAGCCTAAAATGACACAGCGCGTAAGATGGAGGGCATTGGAAAAATCAGATTTTGGGTTTATACTGGTATTTCACATGATGGCAGGATTATACTTTATCAAATAAAATAGGAATACATAATGAATTGCGGAAAAAGTAAGACGGAACTGATAGTCGCTCTCGACTATGATTCGCTAGAAAAAGCCCTTGATCTTGTCGGAAAGGCCGGGGATGCCGTGCGCTGGTACAAGGTGGGAAGCCAGCTCTTCACCAACTATGGCCCAGATGCCGTGAAAGAGCTGAAAAAACGCGGGAAAAAAGTTTTTCTCGATCTCAAGTTCCATGACATCCCTAACACCGTGGCGAAGGCTGCCGCAGCTGGCGCACGGATGGGTGCCGACATGCTGAATGTCCATGCGTCCGGTGGCATCGAAATGATGAAAAGCGCGGTTGATGCCGTGAAAAAGGAAAATGCCAACACCTTAGTGATTGCCGTGACAGTGCTTACGAGTATGACCGACCAGGTGCTCCGGGAAACGCTTGGCCGTGGCGCGGACTGCAATGCCGCAGGCCATGTCGCTCATCTTGCGAAATTCGCGGAATTCGCCGGCATGCATGGCGTTGTCGCCTCCGCCCACGAGATTCAAATCGTCAAGAAATGCTGCGGCAGTTCCTTCATCCTTGTCGTTCCTGGCATAAGACCAGCATTTGCCGAGAAGAACGACCAGAAAAGAATCATGACTCCCCGCGAGGCGTCGGAAAATGGCGCGGACTTCATAGTCGTGGGACGTCCTGTCACGGATGCGCCGGTTCCCTCCGAGGCGGCAAAGATGATCCTCGAAGAAATCTTCCCGCCTGTCCGTATTTGAATTTGTTTAAAATGAAAAACTATATGTTGAATAAAATGCCAGGAATGATAGGTTTCACATCAAAGTTATTTTGTGTAGTTAAGATGGCACAATACAATAAAAAAGAGGTTGGAAATGAGAACACCCGTTGAAGTTTCAGATTCTTTTCTCGCCAGTCAAAGACTCCTTGTGGTATCACCTCATGCTGACGACGAGTCGTTCGGGTGCGCCGGGACAATCTCAAAGGTAAAGAAACTAGGTGGACAGGTTTTCGTCCTTGTGATGAGCGTCGGCAACCTGAAACTCTATGACGGCAAAAAAAATATGGTAAGCGGGGACACCCGTTGTGAGGAGTTCGCGAAAGTCGCGGAATTTCTACAGATTGACGATTATGACATCGCATTTACCGACGAGAGGACGCATCTCAGGCTCGACTCGATTCCGCAAAGGGATTTGATAAGCATCATCGAAAGGGACAGCAAAGTCGCCATAGACAGGGTGCGCCCGACAATGGTGGCACTGCCCGCAATCTCCTACAACCAGGATCACGTCGCGACATTCAAGGCGGGATTCACCGCATGCCGTCCGCACGATCCGATGGTCAAATCATTTCCCGGGATTGTCTTGAGCTACGACAATCAGACCCTTTTCTGGAATGTTGACTACGACAAGTTCCATCCGAACCTTTATGTGGATATCAGTGATTATCTTGATGTGAAACTCAAGGCGTTGAGCCTTCACAAGTCCCAGCTCCGACATTCCCCGCACCACTGCAGTATAGAAAACATGGAGTATCTTGCCAGGGTACGCGGCCACGAAATCTCCGTGAAGGCCGCCGAGGCATATGTCTGCCACAGATTCGTCCTGTAAAAATAATATGCATAAAATGAGAATTCTTAATTTTGGATCGTTGAACATTGACCATGTGTACAGGGTGAAGCATTTCGTCCGGCCGGGCGAAACTCTCAACAGTCTCAGCTACAGCAGGTTTGCTGGCGGAAAAGGAGCCAACCAGTCCGTCTCTGAAAGTTACGCCTGTGGATACGACTGCGGCAGGCGACACCTTCACAGGATTTTTCCTTGCGAATTTCGCAGACGGCAAAGATGCCAGGAGTTGTCTTGAGATTGCCGCGCAGGCCTCCGCGCTCTGCATCACCCGCCCCGGCGCATCAGACTCGATACCTTCGAAAGAAGAAGTAGGAAAATTCAATAAGTGTTAAGCCGAATGGTTGTATGAATAATAATTTTGCCTAGGGAAAATTATTATGCACCAATTCTCTTGCGGAGTATGAAAGAGTAAGTGAATCGACTCCATAGACAATTGCATTCAAAGTCAGTGTCACGTTGCGGAGATTGTCGCCGATTCTGCCACGTGCGGTTGCTTCCATATCGAAATCCGTGATGCTCATCAGCAGATATCCGGGCTTGTCGCCGTCCTTGAGTATCAGCTTGATGTGGCCTATCATTGTGCATCCGCAGTTTTTGAGTTTCAAAGACAGAGATTTGAGAATTCCGGCAAGTTTTCCCCTTACATCATCCGCGCTGAGATGAGGGTCAAAAGTGAAGCTGAACTTTTCAGAGAAGACGGTGGCGTCGGAGTCAGTCAGTTCCAGCTCGCCGGAGCTGGATTTGACAGGATTTTTTTCAAGAGGTGAGAGCATTGTTACGAATCTGTCTGAAATAGATTCCATTCCAAGGCCGGATAGCGCCGAGATGAATGCAATTTCAGCATTTTCCCTGAACTCCCTTATGCCTTCCTCGATAGCTTTGATATCCTCCGGCTGCACACAGTCAATCTTGTTTACAAGTATGATATCCGCAACCTTGAGCCCTTTCTCGATTATGGGTAGCAATGGCTTTTTCAGTATGATTTTTGCCCGGGATGCGTCAATGATATTTATGACTAATTTGCGGTCAATGGTTCCTCCGTAGCCGAGCAGTGCGCCGAGAAGCAGATCTGGCCCCGCGACACCGGAAGGTTCGATTATCACGATGTCAGGATTGACATTTCTCTCGAGCTCGAGGAGCGTGTTGATGAGATCCAACCTAAGCGAGCAGCACACACATCCGGAAAAGAGTTCCTTGACGGTCAGTCCTTCGGCGGCGATAGTCTGGTCGTCAACTCCGACTTTTCCGATCTCGTTCTCGATGATTGCGATCTTTCTGCCGGAATCTTCGACAAGACTCTTTGCTATCCTGAGTAGGAGAGTCGTTTTTCCTGAACCGAGAAATCCTGATATTATGATTATGTCCATGGGATGAAAATTAGATAATATAAGTTATAGAGTATTGCGAAATTAGCTATTTCGCACGACTCTTTATAAGTTAAACACGGAGACACAAAGTTACAGAGATTCATAATATTAATTAAATCCCATTCAAAACAAACTGAAAAATGGTTTATTTGGGGAATAGAGTATGTGTTTAGATTTATTTGGGACACTACTGATATAAATAAAATATCTTTGCGTCTCTGTGTCTTTGTGGTTAAATTAAAGTTTCTTTATTCCTGAGCTGGGAAATAGCATGACGGGTCTGGAAGTAAGGCGGAATTATTAAAACCAGAAATAAGAAATGCCGCTAAGGGACTGTTAAATAATAAGTGCTACAATTTGGCGGGAGTGCCAGGCCATCGCAGACAAGGAGAAACGAATGAGTCCCGACCTCCAAAAGGGAGGAGTCGGGATGAATGAGGAACGACACAGTATCCGATGGCCTGCCGCCCCGCCCCGGAGGGCATACGCGTCAACATAAGCCACATAAGTCATTTATTATTAACATGATAGATTTACATTGCTGATTGTAGTTTTTCCGTCTTCGTGTCTCGTAGGCACAGTATTTCTCGATAATGTTTATAAATTTCATCTCATTTCTAACGCTCAGGCAGCTTTCAAGGAAATTCGTGAGATTCCGCATAACGAATCTTATGAATTTCAGCAGGCTCAATTCTTTGTTTTTTCGAGAAAATAGTAGAGATTTGAATTTGTCGTATCCATGGATGAAAACAACGCAAATCATGATGAATCTGGCATATAGAAGAACTGTCAGTTGCTCTGCTGAGACGTTGTGTATCTTGTTAAATTGAAGATGACTTTTCCATGCCTTGAAGATCGTTTCTATCCTCCATCTGAGCGAATAAAGGGTTAAAATTACCTCGAAGCTAAAAGCGGTGTCCTTTATAGTTGTGATAAAGATAGTCCATGACATCAGTTCCAATACTTCGCTGGAAGGGGGATGTCTCTTGGCTTCCTTTCTCGCCTTCATCCGCCGAAGATTCGCAGTTTCCTCGCAGGCAGGTACCGCCACTATGCGGACAAGGACTTTTTCCTTTTCACCAGCCAGCACCTGCATGTCAACTTTCCCTTTTCCCTTGAGCATCTTGAGCAGGTCTATATTTTCCCCTGTTTCCGGATCAGTGAATGTCATCTTGTGCTTGTATCTGCTAATGATATCCGCTTCGGAATCTATTGCTTTTGAGATTGCATCCAGGACCAAATATCCTCTGTCTCTCAACATAAGGTCTCCCTTTTGCAACGTAAAATCGAAAACTGCAGCCAGATCGCTTCTTGTATAGGTGTCGATGGAAAAATATACGAAATTCCCGGCGAGCAGGTCATAGACTCCCTGAATTCTGGCGTTGCAGGCGATAGCATCTGCATTTTTCACCCCGGAATAAATTTCAAACAGTTTCTGCGGAAGTCGTACTATTGTACTGTCCTGAATGAGAATCCGTTTATAGCCCTTGACAGACTCGCTGTCCGTCAACTCTTCTGTATCATATTTTGTTTTCATGACTTCCTCTAGGATGCGCTTGAAAAACAGTATACAATCATCATCCATTCGTTCGAAGTACGCCTGTCTTGAAGCGGAATGTCCCTCCTCCACTGCTATCTTTGCCGCCAAATCATTGTAGCTGACAGTACCTTTTACCGATTCAGAGCAAAGATAGTCCACAAAGTCTTCCGGCGAGATTTTCTTCCAGCATCTTTCCACGAATTTTGTCTCATGCGCTATGCGTCGAATTATTTCCACTGAAAGCTCCGGGCACAGACCATTAAAAATTTCACGGTTTTTTCCCATTTTTCCCATTTCCCCTATTGTAATTTATATATTAATAGTATATTTACTATTAACACATTCAACAATAAAGGAGTAGAAAATGGGATATAAAGTGAAAATTCAGCAAGTGGAACGGGCAAACAGCAGATCCTTTTACGTCAACTTTCCAGCAGTTTTCGCTGATGCCGTTAACATAAAAAAAAGCGAAGAGATGGAATGGTTCATTGAAGACAGAAACCAATTCATCCTCAAAAGAGTGAAACCAGTTAAATCCTTACTAATCAAAAGGAAATAGAAATTAACTTTACGCGTATGCCCGGGGGGATACATGGTGTTTTCCGTTATTTGCCCCGACCTTTCCGCCCCGGACGGAGCGGAAAGGAGAAATTTTCACTCTTCTCCAGTATTTTTCTGTTGAATCTTCAATCCTTCCGGCTTATTGTCATCCATGGTAAAAATCAAAATTCCTACCAGTCGGTCGGTCATCAAAAAC
>CAIQLG010000476.1 GCA_903872565.1 uncultured Lentisphaerota bacterium
ACCAATAATCCACTAATCCAAAAATCCATCAATCCGTCATCCTGTGGGATGACTATGTGTTTTTCGATAAATATAAGGAAATCATAGATGAACAAAAGCATTTGGAAGTACACGCTTAAAAGAGAAAGAGTGCTTGGCGTGTCGGAAGAAAAGATTTTATCAACGCCAGAGCTGGTTGCAGATTTTCTGAAAGCGATTGATTTCCACACTCAAGAACAGGAACACCTTATTTCAATTTTTAAACGCTGTCATAGTCCCGTTCACAATGGATTCCTTTCTTGAATTAAGTTCGCAAGCGGCTATTTTTTGAAAGAAAAGGTAGGGCTGGTGGAAAAGAATTTTACGAAGGAGATGGTGAATGACCAATTTTCAGGATAAGGCGAATTTTATATGGCAGGTGGCTGACGACATACTTTTCGGTCCATTCATGCACAACGAGTTCAGAGATGTGGTTCTGCCTTTCCTCGTGCTGAGACGCTTGGATTGTGTTCTTGAAGATAAAAAGTATGCCGTAATTGAAACCCATAAGAAATACAAAGATAAGTTGCCAGACCTTAGCCAAGTTCTCCTGAAAGCCACAGGCGGACTTAATTTTTACAATACCTCTGTCTATGACCTTCACAGGCTTTCTCAGGATTCAAACAACATTGAGCTGAACTTCAATAACTACGTCAACGGATTCAGTCCCAACGTCAGGGAAATTCTTGACAATTTCCAGATAACCAAAATTGTTGACAAGCTCGTCAAGAACGACCTGCTGTTTCAAATCGTTGACAAGTTCACCGAAATTGACCTTCATCCTGACAAGGTTTCAAATCACGAAATGGGCTACATCTATGAGGAACTCCTAAGAAGGTTTAACGAATTCATTGGTGAAACGGCATGACACCATTTTACACCAAGGGAAATCATCAAGCTTATGGTGAATCTTCTTTTTTCAGAGCATACAGCAGAGCTTAAAGGCAAGGGGCTTGTGAGAAGCGTGTTTGACCCAGCCTGTGGAACTGGTGGTATGCTGACGATTGCGAAAGAGCATATCTTAGAGAATATCAATCCTGAAATCGAACTTTCTCGAAAGACCTCCGATGGGGTTATTTTTTTAGTCTGAAAGGGGGTTCAAACAATGAATGAACCTTTACCAAAAAGAGCAATTGCATATATTGATGGGCAAAATCTCTTCAATTCAGCCAAAGAGGCATTTGGCTACCCTTACCCGAACTACGATGTCAAGAAACTTGCTGAATTTGTCTGTGCGACGAGCGGATGTAATCTGGAATCTGTCCGATTTTACACTGGAATACCCGATGAATCAGTTGACCAGCAGAGATATCATTTCTGGGTCGCAAAACTTGCGGCCATGGGAACAAGAGGAATAAAATCCTATTCACGCCCCCTGAAGTATTCCAACCAGAAGATCGTTCTTGCAGACGGGACGATTACTTCGGCACTGGTTGGACGGGAAAAAGGGATTGACATCAGGATCGCCCTTGATATTGTCAGCGGAGCTCTTAACAACGAATATGATGTGGCTTATGATAAATGCATTGACCCGAACGATTACAGAAGAAAAAAGAGCACGCTGAAGCTGTGAACTCCAACATGAAACAATATCCCAAATACAAAGATAGCGAAATAGAATGGCTGAAGGATATTCCAGAACATTGGGAAAGATATAAGCTCAAGCATACTGTAAAATTAAATCCTTCAAAATCAAATTCATCCTTAAATGCAACTTCAACAGAATGTGTTGTGTTTTTGCCTATGGAAAAAGTTGAGGCAAATGGGATATTTTCTAACGACATAAAGAAACCTGTTCAAGAATTGTGGAATGGATTCACATACTTTGAAGAGGGGGATGTAATATTTGCAAAAATTACCCCGTGTTTTGAAAACGGAAAGGGAGCTATACTAAACAATCTTGGAAGTGCTGTTGGTTTTGGGTCAACAGAATTTCACGTTTTAAGAGCAATACCCAAAATGTCTCTCGGCAACTTCATCTACTATTTGACATTTTCGCACCCATTCAGGATACAGGGCGAAGCATTTATGACAGGCGCAGCTGGTCAAAAGCGAGTCCCATCGGACTTTGCAGGGGAGTTTTTATTTGGACTTCCCTCATTACACGAACAGCAAGCCATCTCCTCATTTCTTGACCAAAAGACCTCAAAGATTGACAATCTTGTTTCGATAAAGAAGAAGCAGATTGAATTGCTGAAGGAGGAGCGAGTTGGCATTATCAATCAGGCGGTCACAAAAAGTCTCAATCCAAAAGCCAAGATGAAGGATTCTGGCATTGAATGGCTTGGCGAGATACCTGAGCATTGGAATTTGCCGAGATTAAAATGGCTTTCAAAAAAAATTGGTAGTGGTGTCACTCCAAGAGGCGGTTCAGAAGTATATCAAGATAATGGAATTCCATTGATTAGGAGTCAAAATGTTCATTTTGATGGACTTCGATTAGATGATGTTGCTTACATATCCGAGGAAATATATGAATCAATGATAAGAAGTGCTGTTGAAGCAAAAGATGTTTTATTAAATATCACTGGTGCATCCATTGGAAGATGCACGATTGTCCCAGATAATTTTGGCTTAGCTAATGTAAATCAACACGTATGCATAATCCGCCCTATTGATAAAAGATTAAAGCCAGAATTCTTAAACATTATTCTATCTTCATTTATAGGACAAAGCCAAGTATTTAATGGGCAAAACGGTGCTGCAAGGGAAGGATTAAATTATGACCAGCTCGGTAATTTTATTATCCTTTGCCAGATGTAATAGAGCAAAAGAAAATCGTTCTTCATACGAATTTAAGTATCAATAAGATTATTCATTCAATCCAGAAAGCAGAAAAGCAAATTGAGTTCTTAAAAGAATACAGGACGGCTTTGATTTCAGAGGCGGTAACTGGGAAGATTGACGTAAGAATGAGAGAAGATTGTTGACATAATAGTCAAATAAAATAGATTTGTAAACGTTGACAAACTATCTAAAGCAGTCTATTATGTCAACAAAATGGGAGATTATTATGTACGGCGAAAGAATCAGGCAATTACGGTTGGCAAATACTATGAGTCAGGACGATTTGGTGGCAAAATTACATGCCTACGGCTTAAAACTCACCAAGGCGGCACTGTCTAAGTATGAATTAAACAAGAGTGCACCCCCACCATCATTGCTGACAAAACTGTCACGAATGTTTGGAGTAAGGGCTGTCTATTTTACTTCAGAATCAACTGTCTCGATTGAATGGATTGCTTTTAGAGCACACTCAAGATTGACTGAAAGAGTCAAAAATGAAGTTAAGTCCCATGCCATGGATATTGTGGAAAAATATGTTTATTTGGATGAGGTTCTCTACCCATGTAGAAAACCAAATTTTCCAGTAAGAAGGAAGGTAAGATGCCTTGATGATGCGGAAGAGATTGCTAACGCACTAAGACGAAAGTGGGGGTTAGGGAGTGCGCCAATAGAAAGCATGACACATGCTATAGAAGAAAACGGTGGGATTTTAGTTTTTTACGATAAGCATGATGGTAGCAAATTTGATGGATTGTCTGGATGGGTAAACAAGAAATACCCTTTGATGGTAGTTAATGACAAAATGCCAGATGACCGATTAAGGTATGATATGGCGCACGAACTTGGACATGTTTTAATGGATGGAAGTGATATTACTCCTGATAAAGAGGAAAATTGTGCCCATCGGTTTGCCGCTTCATTCCTTGTTCCTAAAGAAACCACGATAAAAGAACTTGGTCAAAACAGGAATAGCATTAGTTTAGAAGAATTAGGCTTGCTTAAAAGCCAATATGGGATGAGCATGGCAGCGTGGGTGAGACGAGTAAAAGATTGCCAGATTATTAGTGAATCTAAATACAGGACTATGAATATAATTATGAGCAAAAGGGGTTGGAAAAAGGTTGAGCCATTCAGGTATAATGGGGATGAAGTTCCACTTCATATGAAGCAAATGTTTTTGCATGCGCTGTCAGAAAAAATTATTACACCAGACAAAGCAGATAAGCTATTTAAAGGAATTTCTGTCAGTGAACCAGACCATGCGGATGTTGCGGAGACAAATCAAAGTATTTATAAACCAAGCGAGTTTTTGAAGCTTTCTAAAAATGAGCGCAATAAATTAATGGCAGAAGCAGCAGAAATGGCTTTTGATGATTATGATAAAAATATTGCCCTAACAGCTTTCTCCACATATAGAAAGGGTGATATTTATGAGTATTAATCCCTGCCGTGGAGAGATTTGGCAAATTAACTTTGAGCCAAATATTGGTGCGGAAATAGATAAGGACAGACCAGCCTTGGTTATCAGTGAAGACTCTATTGGTAAACTGCCTCTTCGTATAGTGGTGCCGATAACAGATTGGAATCCATCCTTTAACAAATTTCCATGGTTTGTCAAGATAAGTCCGACTGTGGCAAATGGTTTAACGAAGGATTGTGGTGCGGATGCCTTTCAAGTCAAATCAATATCTTTTTACAGATTTCTCAGAAAACGAGGAGTTTTATTACCGTCACTTGTTGATGAGGTCGCAGCCGCAATAGGAATTGTCGTCGGATTGTAAGGAGCATGCTTTGGCGCTTTATTTAGAACAAAACTTTGAAGAACACATAGCCGAACATCTTATCAGCTCAGGCTATGGTAATGGCGTTTCTGATGACTACGACAGGGATTTATGCCTTGTCAAAGCAGATGTTCTCAAGTTCATTAGCGAGACCCAGCCCAAGGAATATGAAAAGCTACAAAAACAATATGGCTCATCCACCGAAGAAAAGCTGTTCTACCGCCTGACAAATGAAATCCACAGTAGAGGAACGCTGGACGTTCTGAGAAAAGGCATCAAGGACAGGGGAGCTTCAATCAAACTTGCCTTCTTCAAGCCGTCAAGCGGTATGAATCCTGAACACCTGACCCTATACAAGAAAAACATTTTCAAGGTTGTCAGGCAGCTCCATTACAGCAAGAACAACGAAAATTCCCTTGATATGGGAATATTCATCAATGGGCTACCAATTATCACGGCAGTGCTTAAAAATTCGCTCACAGGGCAGTTTGTAACCGAAGCCATAAAACAGTTTCAGCAAGACAGAGACCCGAAAGAACCCCTGTTTCATTTCAAGAAATGCCTTGTTCATTTCGCCATAGGCAATGAAAAGGTCTTTATGACCACCAAGTTGAACGGTGAAGAAACAAAATTCCTGCCATTCAATATAGAGTTTGATAATCCTGTTAATCCCAAAGGACATAAAACCGCCTATCTCTGGGAAGACATCCTTCAAAAAGACATCCTGCTTGACCTTATAGGCAATTATCTTCACGTCCAGAAGGTGACTGAGAAGTTCTTTGACAAGCAAAAGGGTTTTTACGAGAAAACGAGGGAAGACTTCATATTCCCACGGTTTCACCAGCTTGATGCTGTCAGAACGCTTCTAAATGCCCTTAAAACCGATAATGTGGGGCATAACTACCTCGTCCAGCACTCGGCTGGCTCTGGCAAGTCCAACACGATAGCCTGGCTTTCCCACCAGCTTACCAAGTTCTACAGGAACGACAGCGACAAGGAACGGCTCTTTGATTCGATAATTGTGGTTACGGACAGAAAAGTGCTTGATGAGCAGTTACAGAACACGATTAAGCAGTTTGAGCAGACCGCTGGCGTTGTCAATCCGATAGACGAGAACTCACAGCAGTTGAAAAACGCCCTTGAATCAGGAAAGGACATAATCATAACCACGCTTCAAAAGTTCCCTGTGATTTCTGAAAGCATAGCTGAATTGCAAGGTAAAAGATTTGCCGTGATTATTGACGAAGCCCATTCCAGCGTTATTTCAAACTTGCCAAGACAATTGAATCCGACAGCGAATATGAGAAGAAATTGGCAATTAAACTTTTGACCAAGTATGTAGACCTCCTGCCACACGCCATCGAGATGAAGACGAGAATAATGCTTGACCATTTCCTTGGAAGCACCTACAAGGCTATCCAGAACAGAGGCAGGGCTATGGTGGTCACAAGGTCTCGACTCCATGCAATTAAATTCTACCAGTGCTTCAAAAAGTTGATAGCTGAAAAGAATCTGCCGTTCAAACCTCTTGTGGCATTCTCTGGTTCTGTGAAAGACAATGATTCCTCAGAGGAATGGACTGAGGGTAAGCTCAACAGGCTTCCTCCAAAAGTCAGCATTCAGGATGCGTTGAAGATACCCGAATACAGGATTCTCGTAGTCGCCAACAAGTTCCAGACGGGCTTTGACGAACCATTGCTTCACACAATGTATGTGGATAAGATGCTGGGCGGTGTCAATGCCGTCCAAACCCTCAGCAGACTGAACAGGCGTATGAAGGGCAAGAGCGAAACGGTTGTTCTGGACTTCGTGAACGAGGTTGAGAACATACAGAAGTCTTTCCAGCCATATTACGAGACCACCTTCCTGAAAGAGGCATCAGACCCGAACAAGCTCTATGACTTGCAGTCCGAACTGGAAAAATTCAATGTTTTCACCAAAGACGATATAAACGAATTCGCCAGCATTTTCTTTAATCCTAAAGAGCCACAGGAGAAGTTACAGCCCATATTGGACGGGGCGGTTAGCAAGTGGGGATATATAGCGAATGATTCAGACAAGGAAGAATTCAGGTCTATCCTGCAAAGCTTCATCAGGCTCTACGGTTTCATTTGCCAGATGATTACTTTTGAGGACAAGGAACTTGAAAAGCTATATGTCTATTCAAGAAACCTGAACAAGAAACTTCCAAGAGTCGGGAAAAAACTGCCCTATGAGCTGAGGGATGCCGTTGACCTTTACTCATTCAGAATTCAAAAAACATTCGAGGATGCCATTGACTTGGAAAAGGGTGACGGGGAAGTAAAAGGGCTTCAAAATGGCAAGCCAAAGCACCCGACCGAAGAATACGAGCTTCTTTCAAATATCATCAAGACGCTCAATGAAACCTACGGGTTGAACCTTACCGAAGAGGACAAGGTTGATATTGAGCACGTCAGGAAAAAGGTGGATGACCACAAGGAACTCAAGGAAGTGATGGCAGGTGACAACACGATTGAGAACATCAAGTACAAGTTCGAGAAGATAGTTGATGAAGTCCTGCTTGATTATGTCCATACGAAACTTGACCTGTACAAGAAGCTGTCAGACCCGAAAGTCAATCCGCTTTTCAAGAGTAAACTTTTCGAGGGCTATAAGCAGGAGTATTACGAACGGGGAAAAGCGGTTTGATAAAATAAAGGAGCGACAATGACATTATACTCGAATAATTCAGGCAAGCTTATCCTACTCAATGAAAAACCTTTCAAGCTTGAGAAGGACATGCAAAAACTGTTTGAAAATAACCTGTCTCCCCTGATGGGGCTTGAGCTTGTCAGGTCAGAATTCTCTATCAAGAACAAAAGAATAGATACCCTTGCCTATGACCCTCAGACCAATGCTTTCATAATCATTGAATACAAGAGAGACAAGAACATCAGTGTTGTTGACCAGGGATTTACATACCTCAGCCTAATGCTGGAAAACAAGTCCGATTTTATTGTTGAATACAATGAAAGCTTGAACAAATCGTTGAAACGGGATCACGTTGATTGGTCACAGACTCGTGTAGCTTTTGTCTCACAGAGTTTTACAGAAAACCAAATTCAAGCTACGAATTTCAAAGACATTGCAATTGAACTCTGGGAGATAACTCAATACGAAAACAATACAGTTGCTATCAACAAGATAAAGAAATCTACATCAGCAGAAAGCATAAAACCAATAACTAAGCAAAATCAGGGTCTTAAACAAGTAATTGATGAAATAAAGGTTTATAGCGAGGAAGACCATCTCGAAAATGCTTCTGATTTAACTGCTGAGTTATACGAAAAGTTCAAAAATGCCATCCTTAACCTTGCGGACGGTATTGAAGTTGTGCCGACTAAAACCTACATAGCCTTCAAAAAAGGCAGCAATATTTCTGATATAGAAATTCAAAAGAAATCATTGAAAATATCTATCAATATGAAGTCGGGCTTATTGGATGACCCTAAGAAGTTAACTCAAGATGTTTCAAATATTGGTCATAGAACTAATGGCGATTATCGGATACAGATTGCTGATGACAAGAATCTGGAATACATAATGAGCCTGATAAAACAGGTGCTATAGGGAAAAGAAAGAATGACTCAGAGTGAACGGTGCAGTGATACTATAGACAGAAGCTTCATATTGAAAATAAAAATCTCTACAAGGGGAGAACATGAGGATGAATTCAAATCATGCTGAATCAAATATTCCTACAAATGATAGTCCAATAGGCAATTTATCGGCAATAGATGTTATATGCCAAATTGATGAACATGAGATACAAATTCTTAAAGTTCTTTTGAAGTATGCCGTAGGTAAACCGTTTGTAGATGTTTTGCACTCTATTCGGAATGATGTTCGCTATTCACTTTCGCTCGATGGAACTGGAACTACAGCTAAAGAAAAAAATTGGCTTATAGGAATGACGGGAAATTTCATAAAAGATATATCTCCTCTTGATAAAAAAATGCAAGGTCGCATTCTTGACGCTATTACAGATATTATTTCTAAGCCACTGGCTGCTCGTGGAGATACAATCAAAGCGTTAAGCGGAGACTTGAAAGGATTTTGGCGTTATAGATTGGGAGATTACCGTTTAGTTTTTAGACCAATAGCCGAAGAAAAACAAGTCCAATTAATAGCATTTTCTTCACGTGGTGGAGTATATGAATAAGAGTGATGCAAATTGCGAGTGGTCGGGGAAATATTAACACAGCCAGAATTATTGTTCATGAACGGGGCGTTGATGGGGAGAAGAAGCCAAGCAGAGTTTTAACCGAGGCTCATGCAATATTTATTGTTCCTCTGCACTTAGGAAATCTTGAACATCCCCAGAATTTATTTCCTGCATTCTGCCCCTTCTTGGCTGTTTGAAGAACCATCTCAGCTCCACACTTGGGACATGTCACGTTGTCTTCCTTTTCTGCAATAATACTTTTCACGTGCTTAACATGTTCTCTGTCCGTCTTGAAAGACCTGCTCAATCTGTTGGATTCAATCAACTCAAGGACTTCAAACGCCTTTTCCTTGGTAAGTAGAGGCTCTTTCTTGGATTTGATGTATCTGAGATAGCCAGAGCCGTAGGTAATATTCTCTGGCATTTCCGTCTTGAATGTGCTATCTCCGACAAAGACTATCAGGGAATGGATTTGTTCGTCATTCAGTCCAAGTAGTTGCTCCAGTGTTTTGACGTGCTTGTAGTTCTGGTGGATTGGGTTTTGGAATTTATTAGAGTATTTGAATATTTTCTGCGTCCAGTAGGGGGCATTCTTGTTTCCATAAATCCAGCCTTTCATGTTTTTAGTCTCAATGACAAAAACGCCATAGGGAGAAACAATCATGTGGTCAATCTGCGTGGTTCCATCTTCTGTTGGCAAGGTGACATTCTTTATCAGGCGATATTGCTTTTTATCGAGGAAGAACTGTGCTGATACATTTACAATGAATTCTCCAAGCTTACCCTTAAACCAAGGGGTTCTGGCTATTACCAATATAATTATGACTGGAATCAAATACCAGAAATGGAGAACCAACTTGACTAATGGTGCAAGAACACTCATGTCTTGTCCTTTCCTCAAAAGTGAAATACTACGTGGGAAGCAATTAATCGACTCTAAATAAAACATGCAGTGGTAGAAAGTCAAGAGTTCAGACCACCCATGAAAGATTCTTGACAGAAAAAGTAGAAAAATAGGGTTGATTACTTTTTCTGAAATGTGTGGCCTGGGGATAGGGTCAGAAATTTAGAGAAAACTAATTTCGTGATTTTTGAAAAACGAGAATCGGAATTTCTCGCCGTGCACTTTGTCGAATTTGTATTGGTCGCTTGGTCATTGTCTAGCAGAGGTCACAAACGACAAGGTAGCTCTCCCTGTTCGAGAATTCCGGCGATCCGAAAAAGTTTCCGCCAGGGCGGATTATGTTCAACATTCACCCTCTGAAGTATAAGAAAAAACGTAATTTGGGCGCTGAGGGACCCTGCCCATGGCAGGGCAAGCTCGAACTTCATCCCGCAAATTGCGGGACCCCGACAGTTTATATCCAGATAGAGTATGGTGGGTTCTAATCTATCTGGAAATAATCTTCAATTTAACCTATTCAAGGAGAATAATTTTTAGTTTCAAAAAGTGACAGACCAACTTTCCGAATTTCTGCAAAAGACCTTCCATTTTTAGCCCATTCTGTGACCCACAGTATACATTTTTCATTTTCCCCACAGGCGCATCAGCCTACACAGTCAATTTTTCTCAACAGGAACTTTTTAACCATAACAAGAGGATTCACTATGCCAAAAACTCAAATCAAAGTCAAACTTGTCGGAGAGGATGGAAATGCCTTCAACGTGCTAGGCAAGACAATCAAAGCTCTCAAAAAGGCTGGTTATGAGGACTTAGCCTTAGCCCGACAGTATGAGCAGGAAGCCACCGCAGGAGACTATGACAACCTTTTGCGGGTGACGATGGAGTATGTAGATGTAGAATAGAAGACTTTAGTTTTTCCACCCAAAGAGCCTGGCTTGGATTTAAATAATTCGGGCTGGGCTTTTTTCATTTTTCAACATTAAAACATGAGAGGTTTTTATGGTAATGAAGAACACCAATTTCCCATCTGGGATAGACATGCTGGTAGTTCAAGCGTCAAGAGAATACGTCGAATCTGGAAACATAAAACCAGTTTTGAAAATTCTAAACAGCTTGGTTGAACCGGACAATATCAAGAAATTTGCTGACAAAATGGTCTTCTGTATCGAAGGATATGACAACGATCCCCGAGAGCTTGCAGAAATAAATGAAGTCCGGATTTGGATGAAAAAGCTTGATACCGAATGGCCGTATTGGTTTTACTTCTGTAGCCCGTACTGCCTGAGTTTAAAGTTTCTGGCATTTGTCCTGTCGGATGTCCAAAAGGATTCAAGAGGACAGATTTTCATTGAAGGCAGTGCTCTCGCAAAATTCATGCTGAAACATTTCGCATACATGAACATCATGGTAGAGAACGGATGGATTTCAGAGGATGAGAATATCCGTGTCAGCAAGAAAATAGAGATGTATTTCAAGGATAATACCCACCCAATAATATTTAACCAATAACGCAAGGAGGTTTAGACGGACAGTAAAATTATTGCAAGAGAACTGGTAAAAATCGCAAAGAATTTAATCAACGAAACTAAGGAGAAAACTACAATGCCAGCAGCAACAGAAAAAGCAACA
>CAIQLG010000477.1 GCA_903872565.1 uncultured Lentisphaerota bacterium
GATTTTGTATCTCTTACACGTAAAAATGCCATATTATGCTCCTTTCATAGCGGTATTTACCGCTATGAACACTATAGAGGGCATTTCAATAAAAAACAAGTGAAAAATCTAACCTAGCGGCAAAAAAAAATCAATTTAGGTCAAGAAGAAATCTGCAATTGTTCAGGAAAGCACGATTTGTAGCGAAACCAAGGATTTTCAAAGATTGCTTTCTTCCGGAATATTGAAGGATTTTGTAAGTAGGAACAACGGAGAATGGGACCATGACAAATGGCTTGGCCTGTGTGAAAATATTTCAATGGACGGATATGCTCCCATATATTTTGATCAGGTAGGCCTTGTCCTTGAACAGGAAAAAAAGGCATATTCCGCATAAACCAAAATCTGTCTGGCTATGCCATGGAGTTCAGGGAGGGCACGACCAGATCGCAAATGTGATAGAATTTTCTCTGCAACAAGGACAAGGGATACAAGAATGGAAGTTCTAAATACTTGTTTTAATGACCGTGGCGTTGTGTCCGGGATCCATCTCGATTGTATATCCTCCGAAGTTTGCAGGGACAAGCGCTGTGCGTCCCTTTTCTATTCTAACTTCGCACTTTTTTTCTCGGCCGCGGATCGTAACCGGGTTGCTTGTCGCCGTAAGAAGCTGGAAGGAGCTTCGTTCCGTCCTGTCGAGATAGCTTTCCACGAGCCTTATCTCGTCAACCTTGAAGAACGGACATCGGTTGATAATTGGGTATTTCCGATTATGAGCAGACAGATCCGAAACCCCGCTGATTTTCGGGTTCACCCTGTCCATGAAGTTGATGCATTTGAAAGCCTGCTCGATGTGGAGCTCCCTGGATTTTCCATCGGAACCAACCCTGCCCCAGTCGCTTATCCTGAAAGTCGTGTTGCTGTTCTGCTGTATCTCGAGCAGCAGGTTGCCTGAGCCGATTGCATGGACTCGTCCTGCAGGAATATAATATGCGTCACCCACTTCGGATCTGTGAATCTGCAGGCAGTTTTCAATATCCGTTGATTTTATATTTTCTACGAACTGCATTCTTGTGCAGTTTGGCTTTAGGCCTGCATATATTTTTGAACCGGGTCTGGCACTCATGATATACCACATCTCTGTCTTAGGTTCGGCTCCGGGATTAGACCTGCAGTTTGCCTCGTCGGGATGAACCTGTAGGGATAGCCTTTTTCCTGCATCAATAAGTTTGACGAGCAGAGGGAAGCGGCCCCCTCTAAAGTTTTCTCCGAGAAGTGACTTTCCATAATATTCAATGAGTTTTCCGATTTTGCGCCCCTTGAGCTCTCCGCTGGAGACAATGCTCTCGGCTCCATCCCTGTCACTTATCTCCCATGACTCTCCGACCGGGAGATCCATCTGTGGCAGATCACGTCCAAGATATGAGGACAGCATCGTTCCGCCCCACACGACATTCACATATATGGGCTGGAAGATCAGAGGATATAGTTCGTCTTTTTCAATCATTATTTTATTTCTATTTGTAAAAAAAGCATTTGCCTATGCGATATTTGCTTTTTCAAGAGACCATCTTTTTATGGAAAAACAAGTAATTTTGCATTTTATCAGAGGTAAATATTCCGCTGCATCGGATTCGGCAAATATTTAATTCAAATGAAGGATTTCAAATTAAAGTCATCATATCCGGATTTCATGGAATGTGAAATTGCCATTGTCGGGGCTGTGTTCGATCATTGTAAATGAATGTGATTTCGTAACGGAACCGGCGCATACCACTCCTCTGCCTCTTGCATCAACATCCATATAGGGCTTGTGGATGTGTCCGCAAAGGCACAGGTCGAGCAGTCCCTCGGACAGGCATTTGACTATTTTTCTCTGTCCCCAAAGTCTTTTCCTCAGTCTTAATATCGGATGCGGATCTATCAGCGGAAAATGGCCGACAAGTATTTTTGGGAGCCCGTTTTTCTCGTGGCACCATCCTTCTATTGCGTAGGAGCTTTTTTCATCAAGATAACCGCACGATGAAAAAATATTTGTAGGGGTTGTTTCGTCAACAAGAATGAATTCGCAATCCTCTATTCTTATTTTCAATGGCATATCATCGAGGTTGAGATTTTCGCCATTGATTTTTGCGAAGGCGGAATGCAAGGCTTCTCCACATTCTCCGTCATTGACATATTTGTCGTGGTTGCCTGGGACATAGAGGAACCTGAAGGATGGATTTCCGATGAGGGGGGCGAGGAACTCGAGCGCCGTTTGAAACTCCTTTGGTTGTCCTGTTGACGTTATGTCGCCAGTGCAGACAACGAGATCGGGTTTGAGATCGAGTATCCTCGTGCAGAGTTCCCGGAGTATCTCCTGGTTGTGTTGTTTTTTTCTGAACAGGAGATAGTTGAGTGTTCCGGCTATTCTCTTGTCGGTGAAGGCTTTCCATCCGGTGGGGGGAGCACCGGCATGTGAATCGGAAAAGTGGATTATTTTCATTTGCCGCCGGTACTGTCGTTCAGGGCTTTCTCGAACTCAGGCATTTTTCCGTACTTCGCCTTGAGTTCCTTGCTGGCATCCTTGTTGGTGATTAACCTCTGTTTAATATAGAAATATGCGATCTCCGAAATAAACTCCTCCGTCTCTTTATTCCCCTTCGCCAATTCCGTGGCGGCCTCGAAATCGGCAGTCAGCATGAAAAAGTCGAGTTCGTTTTCCTGCATTGAACATTTGTCCGCCACCTTTTTCACTATCAGTTTGAATATTCTGGGAATCTGTTCGTCAAGACGCTGAGTGACCATCCCGTCCGCTGTTTTCATAGTTATTATACCATCCTTTATGGATTCGATGGTACCATAGAGTGGTTTTTTCGAGTCTCCCTTTTTCTGCATCTCTATTTTTGGTCCTCTAGCGAGGATGTTGTTGTTGTTTAGTTTATTGTAGAACTCGCTGGCATTTTTTATGGCATCGTCCATCTTTTTCGCCCAGTCCGAGTATTTCTTAGCGTCCGGTGCCCGATCATCGGTGATTTTATCCTTTTCCATCCATGCGTCCTCGAAAAGTTTCCCGGCGGCGGAGAAGTTGAATTTAGAACATTCGATTATTGCGCGGAATACATTGGACTCTTTTTTCCGGGCAATTTCAATCCTATACTCATCCACCCGTTTCTGATTCCGATTCTCGGCATCCTTTTTAACCTTTTCTGCCGTGGCAATTCTGTCAACTTTTTCTTTTTTTGCTTCTTCGGCCTGGCGTCGCTTTTCGTCTTCCTTCTTCCAATCTTCAACTCTCAGCAGGTAGTCCTTTTTCGCCTCTTGCCTTGCGAGTGCGATTCTGTCCTCGTCGAGTGGGATGAATATCATATTCACCTGTTCGAGCAAATCTTTTTCGGAATCGTTCGAAGGTTCGCGTGGAACACTGAAAAAATCGTCGCAGAGCTGCAATACCTGAGCCTTTTCCGAATATTTGGTCTTAAAAAAAGTTAAAATTCTCATGGCACCTTGCTCTAAATCGGACAGATTACTGGCCGGTTTGCTCCCGGGTGGCCTCACGTCTCCTCCAGGTTGCGGAATCTTAGGTTTTGTCATGACGGTGGGGATTGGCTTCTTTTTCGGGGGAGAGAATTTCCAAATCATAAAAGCTGTCGCAGCCAGAAGAGACAGCACCACTACGGCCACAGTCATGTAGACCTGTTTTTTTGCCTTTTTCTCCTTCATCTTCCTTATCGTAGTTGTGGTTTGGCTTACTGAGTACTGCGGTTTTTGCAATCCTCTTGTTCCAAAGGTGCCAGAAGAGGAGGACATCGGTGATTTCATCTCCGCGTGGCTTGGAGTCTTGCTAGCGGTAAGCATCAAGGTCTTTCCGTGGAGACTGGGAGCAGCCCTCGCCCCTGATTTTTTATTTGTACCGACACCGCCCCTTGTTATTGCAATAGTCGGACTTTTCCCCCTCCTGACAAGCCTGATGTCTTCAGCGAGCTCTTCCGCCGACTGATATCTGTTTTCGGGAGCTTTCTCCATCATCTTCATTATTATCTGTGCGATTGGTTCGGGAGTCGCAGGGTTGACTTTTCTCGGAGATTCGAGTGGAGTCTCTATGTGTTTCCTTGCTATCTCCAGTGCGTCTTTGCCTGTGAATGGAAATCTTCCGGTGATAATATGGAAGAATGTGGCGCCCAGACTGTATATGTCGCTTCTGACATCCATTGGCATTCCTGTGAGATGTTCCGGGCTGATATATTGCGGAGTGCCCATTACCTCGTCCTTGTCTGCATCGTCTATCTCTTCGGCAAATTTAGCAAGCCCAAGGTCTGCAAGCTTGGCCCTGCCGTTTTTTGTGATCATGATGTTGTCGGGCTTGATGTCCCTGTGTATGAGTTGCTGCTCCTTCCAGGCGTAGTCAAGCGCCTCCGCAATCTGCTGTATTATCACGAGAGCCCTGTCGGGTGGAACGAAGGTTTCCCTTTTCAGGACGTTTTTCATTGTCTCGCCGTCAATGAATTCCATTGCAAAATAGTATATTCCATCCTCTTCGCCGACGGCATAGGCCTGGACGATGTGAGGGTGGTTCAGTTTGGCGGCGGCCCTAGCCTCTTTTATAAATCCCGCGATGAACTCGGAGTTGTTCGCATATCTCGGAGAAAGAATTTTCACGGCTGTCGGCCTGTCGAGTGAAATCTGATGCGCGAGAAAAACCACACCCATTCCGCCCCTGCCGATTTCTTCGAGGATTATGAAGTCGTTGCCAATGACGACGCGGGAGGAAATGCGGGACGTTGGCGAGGTTGTTATCTCACCACATTGACCGCATTGCACGTTTATTCCGCAATCGGAATTTTCCACAGACACTATTGCCTGGCAGAATGGACATTGAAAATTCATAAAACATTCCAAGCTAAAATATAGGTCGTAATATATGATTGATTTAGCAAATTGACAATCGTATATTTGATAAATTGAAAAACTTATGGTATATTTAGCCTCAAAAAAGGGTGTCATAAGGCGGGAAAGACATGTTCAACAAGATTTTAAGGGAAAAAACCGGGGTAATATACAGAAAGATCCAGATTTTCCGGTTTTTAAAGATATTCTGCTCCTACTGCCTGCCTGCAATGTTCATCTGCGGGGCCGCTCTTATCGTCCTGCGTTATTTCAAGTCCGGAGGAATCGTATTGGGCGCTGTCATATGCTCAGGCCTCGTGGCCGCAATATTGGCAAGCATTGTGTCGTTCAGAAAAACCCCCTTCAGTCTGTCCGACACCTCGGCATGGATTGACAATGAACAGCATTTCGGAGGAATGCTTATGAGCCTTGTGTCAGGGAGCGACATTTCAGAATGGGACAAGGTAATCTCGGGATTCAGGATGCCCGACTGCAGGCTGGATTTTCGCGGATCCCTCGCATCTCTCCTCTGTGCGTCCGCATTTGTCACTGCTTGCGCTTTCATACCCATACCGGAACCATCGGAAAATCCAGGAAAACTTTCCCTCGACATAAACGCACCCTGTTCGGAGATGGAGGACAAAATCAGAATATTGGAAGAGACGGGAATCCTCGACCAGGAACGGAAAAAATCTCTCGAGGAGGCCATAGAGGAACTCAGGAAGAACAAGTCGGCGATGCAGCCAGGAAAAATTCTCGAGAACATTGATGGAATCGACTCGAAACTCAACAATATCGCGGAGATGGCGCTGAACCAGATGAACGATGCGTCGGAAATGATGAAGAAAATGGAATGGGCCGCCGAAAAGCTTTCCGCAGATCCAGACGAAGACATTGAAAAGATGATGCGAGATGAACTTGCGAAATTCGCGGAAATGCTCAAGGAATCGCCGGAACTCGGCGGAGTTTTGGCCAAGGGAGGCTTTTCCCCGGAGTCGCCCATGAAAAAATTCCTTTCGACTCCACCTCCTGCAAACTCGAAGACACTCGATAAACTGTCCAAGACGATGAAGAATAGCAGATCGGGAATGTGCAATTCCGCAAAAAAAATCTGCAATGGAGGGCTCTGCAAAAAGGAAAGTCTCGATAAATTTCTCGAAAAAAATAAACCTGAAGAGGGGAAAAACGGAGATCGCGCAGGCTACGGAAGAGGCGGAGTGGACAGGGGACGGGGGGATGCACCGATGATTTTCGGAGACGAATCCCCGGCGCTTGAAAATAGACCAGAGCCGGAAAAGCTCGACCCGAATGCAATAGGAATGGACACAAGCGAAACCATAGGCATGTCATTCTCCGAGCCAGAGGCGGAAATGATTGACGACAATGTTTCCGGTGTCCTCAACACCGACACGGGCTCGGGCGGCGAATCCCGCAAATATCCAATCGCCCCTAGGAACACAAGAATAATAAAACGGTATTTCGATAAAAAATAGCATGCTAATTTTTCCTGGAAATTTTAATGTAGCCGCCCCCATGTTGGGGGCGAACACGGCCAACATCCTACTATGCCAAGGCTTCGTAGGACAGGTGGCCGTGGCTACAACGATTGCGGCATCAAAAAATCTGACGCGTTACAATAAAAAATAAATTTTAATGGAAGTTTAAAACAAGAGGAACTAACGATGGCTGAATCAAGACTGCTTTCACCGGATGAGATCAAACCGGCAAAAGAAAAAATTGATCTGATCCTTGCACATTTGAAATCGGCGTTGCTCGGACAGGAGGATCTGCAGAAAATGCTTCTCACGGCAATTCTTGCGCGGGGACACGTCTTGCTAGAGGGGCTTCCCGGACTTGGGAAAACCGCCCTCGTCAACACTTTCTCTAAACTTCTCTCCATCAAGTTCAAACGGATACAGTTCACACCGGATCTCATGCCCGGGGATATTCTCGGGACACATATCCTTCAGGAAAACTCCACCGGGAAAAGGGAAATGATATTCCAGCCCGGCCCTGTCTTCACGAATATTCTTCTCGGTGACGAGATAAACAGGGCATCGCCCAAGACCCAGTCCGCACTCCTCGAGGCGATGCAGGAACGCACAGTGACGGTACTTGGAGAAAGAAGGGAGCTTCCATCCCCGTTCTTTGTTCTTGCCACACAGAATCCCATAGAGCTCGAGGGCACATATCCGCTTCCCGAGGCGCAGCTTGACAGGTTTCTGTTCAAGCTTGAAGTGTCCGCTCCTGAAGAATGGGTGATCGAGAAGATAATAAAGGAGAGGCACAGGGGCGAAATCCCCGAGATCTCCAGCGTGATGAATGCCGAGGAACTTGCGGTTACATTCTCTATACTTGACAAAATTCAGATCCCCGATAAAATATCATTGTACATAGCCAAGATAGTCAAAAATTGCAGACCGGACTCTGGCATTGCAGGGGCAAGTGAAATGATCCGCTATGGGGCATCACCGCGGGCGGCGATCGCGATCGCGGAGTCGAGCAGAGCTCTGGCACTCATTGACGGAAGGCCGGTGGTTGGCTTCGACGATGTCAAATCGGTCGCAAAATGGGCGCTCCATCACAGGATCGTCCTGGACTACAAGGCCAAGGCGGAAAAGATTTCGGCACTTCAGATTGTCTCGAAAATCCTAGATGCGACTTCTGCATTTTCAGGCGAAATCCCAAAGGGTGCAAGTCTTGGTTAATCGTATGGGGAATTGTATTTTTTGTAATGCTTTTTTTTCGGCAGATTGGCATTTTTGGAGGGACGCGCTCCGTTGCGTCCACCTTTACGGCCACGACGGAGCGTGGCCCTCCAGCATAAAACTCTGAAGCATTACTATCTTTTGCGTATTTCGCGTGTTTAGCGGGAAAAATATGTTATCAATTGTGGCATCAGCCACCTAATTTAAGAGGAAAAATGAAAAGCATCGCCTGCATAATACTTTTGTTTTTTGCCGTATCATTTCTTTCGGCGGAAAGCGGAACATCCACAGAAAAGGCTCCAGTGGTTGCCGCGGAGGCACAATCCACACCGGAAAACGGCGAAAAAAAGACGGAGGAACCCCGGAAGGCACAGGAAGTTCCACAGGGCACTGTCGAAACTCCTGTGGAGAATGTGGCTCCACCTCCCGCAGCGGCCGAAGCCAAACCGGCAAAGACAAGCACCATTACTTTCGGAGCCAAGAAAGGAACCGAGACGAAACCTGCCGAACCGGAAAGGCCTAAGCTTCTAGCTCCAACGATCAACAAATTTAAGACCCCTCTCAATCTTGACATAGTGGCGGATTCATACAACTTCAAGGGTGGTTTTTTCTATGGGGAGATCTCGGCGGAAAACAAATCTTCCGCTCTGGCACTGCTGGAAGTTTTTGTCGAACCACCAGGATCTGGCGGAGGCAGGTCGTACAGCAAAAGCATTTCAATCCCACCTGGGAAAACTGCGAAATTCAATGTGTTCCCCCCTTCGAAAAATAGAAAAGGAGGTTCCGGATACGGCAGCTACGGAAACATGTCGGTCAAAATCAGACAGCCACGCACGGAAGACATCAGTTGGACATATTATGAATGCGGAAACCGTACTCGCTATTATTCGGGTTCGGCTGACCAGATCCCATATTATTCACCCTCCAACTTGAAGCAGATCCCGCAGGACTATCTTTTTTTCTTCTCGATTCCGGCGATGGAGCTTAAATATGACGACTGGATGGCGCTCAGTCCGGAAGTGAAGGACATGATTTCCGACTGGGCCGCAATCGGAGGCTCGCTGAATATAACTGGCGGACACAAGCTTGAAATCGGGAAGGATATCAAGGCTCCATTTATGGACTTTCCAGGAGGCAACTACGGAGCGGGAAACATATACCTGGACCTTAAAATGACCAAGGAGAATCCCGGATCCCTGACCAGACTGTCCAATGAGTATTCGATCGCCCCTTCCTGGGACATCAAACCGGTGAAGCCCTGGCTGTTGATTCCGGCCGTGGTTATTTTCACTCTTCTCATAGGCCCGGGAGCGGTTATCTTCGCCAGAAAACTCAAAAACCCTTCGCTTCTGCTCTTTTTCATACCGGCAGTTTCGATCACTGCATGCCTTTGTATTGTGATTCTCACTCTGTTCCAGGACGGGGTCAAGGTGAAACTCTGTCCACAGGTCATCAGCTATCTCGACCAGAAGCTCGGGAAAGTTTTTACACAGCAGGTATTATCTCTTGAAGCACCTATCGGGCTCGGTTCGGGAATTGTCTTCCCGGAAAAAGCCCTCATAATAATTCCTGAAGATGATTCCACCGGAGGCATCTGTATCGCTGAAAACGGCAAAATGATGCTTTCAGGATTTGTCAGACCAAGAATACCCACGTCTTTCTCAATGCAAAAGATCGAGAAAAGAAGGGAAATGATTTCCGTGGACGAAGCCGGAAGTTCCGTCAAGGTTACAAACGCCCTCGGTGCACGCATCGAGAAAATCCTGCTCAAGGACAGCAAAGGAAACCTGTGGAAGAACTCCACCCCGATAATGCCTGGTAAAATAGGGGAACTCAGCCCGGCCGTGGAAAATCCAGATGAAACAAAACAATTCTACGCATACAACGTGGAATTCCTCCTTAACGGGACAAGGCTAGACGGAAAACTCAGGAACTCCAGCTATCAGGTATTCCTCGACAGGAATGTCTTCGGCGACATCGGTTACGAAGGGGACAGGCTTGTAGGCAACCATTACAATCTCCTCATCGGAAAATATTGAGAGTAAAGACGTTTTATTTCTTCCTGTCCTCGAAGTATTTCTCTACTTTCCTGTGTACGGCAAGTGTCCTTTCTGCAAGCTCTTTCATTGTTATGTCCTGGAACCCGAAGACCTGTGCTTTGATTGTATCGTTGAGGGCAGATGCGAGTCTGCCCCCGAATTTCTTCTTTCCAGCCGCCGCACCGACAATTGATCCGGTGCTCGCACCATTGCAGTCCGTATCGTGAGCACCCATCACGGAAATGCAGATAGACTTGTCGGGATTCATTTTCCCGTAGAAGAGCGACATTACAACTATCAGGGCGTTGTTGACCGTGTGGACGGGGCTCATGGCCGAGTATTCCTCATCGAGTTTTTCCATGAAGGACTCGAAATCCTTGCACTGTTTGATCCATTTCAGGGCTTCTCTTACGCCTTCGGCGAGTTTGCAGTTCCTTGGGATTTCGGAAAGGCCGATCTCGACAAGCCTATGCGGATTGGATTCGACAAATGAAGCTGCGATCATCGCGGCTGCAAACATTTCTCCGTAGATCCCGTTCGCGGTATGCGTCCAGTGCGCGTCGCGCCATGCGAATTCCGCAGCGAGTTCGGGATTTCCTGCACAGGCATAAGCCCATCCGTCCGCCCTGATCTGAGCGCCGATCCATTCACGGTAGGGATTGTTGAATCTCCTGGTGAATTCGGGTGTCGTGAAAGTCGACTGTGCAGGGCGCATCCTCGGAGTCTTGATGTTGTAATTAAGAATCGCCTGGGTCTCGGCTGTGCATATCGCATTATAGGGCAGGGAGCTGTTCCATGAATCTGCAACGTCGTTCCATTTGAAATCCGGACCGCACTCCTCGAGGATCTTGAGCCCTATGATCGAGTAGTGGATGTCGTCGTCTGGCTCCATGTATGCGATGTTTTCGCGCCAGGATTTCTCGCAGCCCAGCTTGATTCCATCAGAAGTTTCCTTGCCGCTGAAATAATAGTCCAGAGGCCACTGTCCTCGGTTTTTCAGATAAAGCCTAATCGCTTTTCTTCCGTTGAGGCCGAGTTCTTGTCTTCCGCCCATTCCGAGTCCTTCGACAGGTTTGCCAAGCGCGCAGCCTGCGGCACGGCCAGTCCAGGCTCCGTAGAGACGATCGAGCAGTTCGGAGTCGCTGAGTTTCATCTTGAGCTGTCTCGGGCCCGCCGGACGTTCTTTCTTTATCCCCTCAAGATCATTCGGCTGGACATATTTGAAATTTGGATCTTTGGACAGGTTCCTGAGCTTTTCGGTAAGCTCGTTAATTTTCAGTTCATAGTTGGCATCATAGACATCGTGCAAAGAATTGATCTCCTCCTTCAGTTCCTGCGGGACGACGAATCCCTCATATTCCACCTGCTCGATTTCGCTTTTCAAAAGCTTTACTCCCGAATCCCAACCTGTGATAATCATAATTTAACTCCTTGGATTTATGGATTGCCGGGTGGGATTAAAGTGAAATCTTAATTGCACTAATCCAGTCATCCAACAATCCAATCATCCTTTCATTCGTATTAAGTTATGGTATATTATGTACATAACAACGCTAAAAATGCCAAAAAATATGCAGAAAAAACCATCATACAAGTTTGGTTACTTTGAAATAAGTCTTCCCGAAGATTTTCCTTTTGCAGTTTCCACCTTATATGAACAGCATGACAGGGAGATCACTGCGCTCCATTCGCATAATGTGATCGAGTTCGGGATTTGTCTCGACGGAAGCGGGATATTCGTGATTGAAGACAAGATTCTTCCGTTCCATGCAGGTGACGTGTCAATCATTACAAACAGGGAAATGCACCTTGCGCAGAGCACCAGAGGCACGAGCAGCCACTGGTACTGGATTCATGTGAACCTCGGGAAAATACTTTATCCCGCATTTCAGAATCCGGAAATAGCCGGAACAGATTATCTTTCCGGAACTGATTTCAACAATATCATTCATGTTTCAAAGTATCCGGAGATCTGTTCGCTGGTCAAGCGGATAACTGAGGTTCATCACAGTAGAAAAACTTTTAAAAGAGAAAGAATTATTTCTCTGCTTTGCCTCCTGATAGCAGAACTCAAGACAACTTTCGGAGTGAAGAAAAGGAGGCCGAAAAAAGAGGAGCGCTCATGCTTCGAGCCAGACACTCTCCAGCGAATCCAGAAGGCTGTCGCATACATCACAAGCCATTACACTGAGAAAATAAAAGTCCGGGAACTTTCAAGGCTGAGCGGACTCAGCCTCACTCATTTCAGAAGGCTTTTTGAGAAGGCGCTCGGAAAAACGCCGATACAGTATCTCACACAGGTTCGTGTCACGATGGCGTCTGCGGAACTGAAACATAGCAGAAAGCCCATCAGCATGATCGCATACGAGTCTGGATTCACAACACTTTCTAGCTTCAACAGGCATTTTAAAAAACAGACGGGAATATCTCCCAGAGATTGGAGAAAATAATTTTTCCTCGATTGAAGTCATGTTCCGCGCAGCCTGTCCTCTTTTAAAAATTGCGCACGAGGACAAAGAGGACATAGAGCAGCTTCCGCCGCAGCCAAATTAGAAATTCGAATATCCCACTTCGCCCAAGGGGCTACGAGGGACACGGTCGAAATCCGAAACAAACTGGGAAAATTTAAAATAATTCAAATGTTTCAAAGATTGTTTCCGAATTAAGTTTTTATTCCTTTCGAGCTTGTTTCGAGTTTCGAACTTCGCGCTTCGGATTTAATGTTAGAAAAAGAACGTGCCCCAATAACAAGGATATGGCGGATGGTATTATAGAGGACATAATCACCAATCGAGGACATAGAGGACAGTGCGCTGAAATCAAATTTTTCTTTTGCCGTTATTGTGGTTGCTGTCGTAGGAGATTGGTGGCGGACGGCCATGATCAGCCACCCGGTGGAGCCTGGGGTGGTTGTATGAAATTTGTTATAAGGTTCTTAATTATTTTGTATAAGAATGGTAACAAATACCATAAAATCACAACAGAAATAAATGCAACCATTCCAATGACAATCGCTTCTAATGTCAGCATCGAAGGAGGATAATGGGTCTTTTCATAGAAATCTCTACGTAATGGATAAGTAGCTGTGTATTTCCACGCTCCAATCAGAATTCCAAGGCAAAGACTGATCAAGAGGCGCATGATGAATAGTTGAAGTTTCATTTTTTTATCTTCATAAATAATTTTATCTACAAATATGCGTGCGAATGCGAAAATGGCAGACCAAAATAAAACATAATAGATTGGTGATGATACTTCAAAAATGGAAGATGGCGATAGAAGATAGATATGCCAAAGATGAGCAACTGGCAAAATAACTTTAATCAAGAACAGACAGGAGACTATCCTAATAATAGTGGCAGTAAATTGCCTTCTTGTCATTTTATTCTCTTATAACTTGTTATTGAGCTACTTGTCGCTTTTCCAGAAAAATCCGGGTTTTTATCTGTTTTATAATTTCCGAATTTCCCCTCCACGCTTCAGCTTTCGTGCCTATGCTTACTTTCTTGTTTTTCAATTTTAGGGCTGTAAGCCCGAGATTCCTAAGCCCAGGGCAACGCCCTGTCTACTATACGCATTTTTTACAGACAGCAGATTGCCAAAAAGTAGGCCAAGTCTCGATGAGACTTGGCATGTCTGGTTTCATCGAAACCAGACCTACTCTTGCGAACTACGCAAGACAGGTCGAAACCAGCCCTACTTTAATGCACAACATAAGGCAATACCACCGTTACATTCCCTTCAAGCAAAATGCGTATAGTATACAGGGGCAACGCCCTGGGAAAACGGAAACAAAAATAATCAAGGGCTGCAAGCCCGTAATAAAAATACACACGATAAAGATAAATTCAATTTTATTGCGCACTTACAGCGCTTGGATCCGGAGGGGACATATTTTTCCTAGGGCTTCACCCTAGGCTGAGGAATTTCGGGCTTACATCCCTACTGAATAAATCTTCTTTTCATTTATAGAAATCCATTCTTCTCGAGGATTGTTTCTACCATGGCACGGGCATCTTTTCCCATCAACGCTTCCCCTTTGATTGCACAGGCAAATGCGTAAGTCTTGCCATTGCTTTCCACATAGCCGACAAACCATCCCAAATTGAATTTCCCATTGTCGTCAGTGGCAGATCCGGTCTTCCCGTAAAAGATTCCATTGACTGTTTTTCTGATGGTCATGACGTCTTTGAGTACCGCCTGAGCTTTTTCTGAAAAAGGAAGTTTTCCCTTTACAAGTTTGCAGATCAGTTTAGCCTGCTCCTCGGGTGAAATCAAAAGAGTCTTCCTTCCTTTTGCCGGGAGCCAGAAGATATCAGTTCCCGAGGATGTATCGCCATCGCCGAAGTTGATTTTTTCGATCCATAACCTCATTTTTTCGGATCCGATCTTCCTGGCGAGATTCTGGAATGCAGGAACGCAGGATACCCGGAAAGCTTCTTTCAAGGTCATATCCCTGTTCCATTCCGGAATGAAACGGGTTTCTCCATCCCACTTATAAAAGGCCTCATCGGGGGAGGAGATTATGCCGTTTTCAAGTCCGATCAGAGTGTTCCAGATTTTAAAAGTCGAACAAGGTGGAAGCCTTTCCTTGGATATCTCCGGATGAAAAATGCTGGTGGCTTCGGATGAACAATCAATTAAGACAAAAGTGCCGTTCCTGTCGCCAAATACCTCCTGGACAGATTTTTCCGGAATGGGGAAAATGTTGGAATCGGCAAAGGAAGCAGTGGTCAATATTGCCGTAAAAGTCAAGATGAAGATCTGTCTCATTTTTTCGTCCGAATAGTTACTTAAGGATTTTCTACCATATTACATTGACTCCATGATATTTTGAAAATACGGAGTCGCAAGTTATGATGGTCATGTCGTTCAGCTTGGCTGTGGCGATTATGGACCTGTCGCACGGATCGTTGTGAATGAATGGAAGCGATGCCGATACCGTGGCGATCTTGGTATCCAACGGTATTTCCTTTATGTTGTGGAATTCCAATGCTTCCGATATCCATCTTTCCGGTTTTTCCGGCAGGACTATCCGTTTCTTGTTATGCTTGATTGTTATTTCAAATGCGGTGATTGATGAAATGAAAAGGCTCTGTGGATGCTTCATGATCAACTGGATGGCTTTTTTCGACAGCCGCTTCTGATCGGCCACGAGCCACATGAATGTGCAGGTGTCAAGCAAATACATGTTTTCTCCTCACCTTGCGTCCTGTGGCCAGTCTTCTTCGGAAAGTGGAAGCACTGGACTTTCATTGAATCTTACGTTCTTAAGTTTTGAATCCTGCTTCAGGGGATTGGTGGAATATGCGATAGGGCGCAGTTCAGCTATCGCCTTGCCGTTCCTGCAGATCCATATGAGTTCACCCTTCGACTCGACTCTTGCAAGAAGAGACGAGAGATTTGTCTTGGCCTCATGTGTGTTTACCTGTATCATGCATGTTCTCCTTTTTATAATTAGTTTAACTTAGTCTAGCTAAATATCAAGTTCATTCCCATAAAAAAGGGGCGCATTTTACTGCGCCCCTGGCTTATTTAGTTTTGCAAAGATTATTTCTTTGCGGCTTTCGCCTTGATGGCTGCCTGAGCGGCAGACAGTCTTGCAATCGGAACTCGGAACGGACTGCATGAAACATAGTCCAGTCCATTCTTGTAGCAGAATGCAACCGACTTAGGTTCTCCGCCCTGTTCGCCGCAGATACCGATCTTGAGTTTCGGACGTGTCTTCCGGCCTTCCACCACTGCGTGCTTGATCAGGAAGCCGACGCCGTCCTGGTCAATCGTCTGGAAGGGATCCACATCGAGTATTTTCTGATCGAGGTAGTCGTTCATGAATCCGCCGATATCATCGCGGCTGAATCCGAATGTCATCTGTGTCAGATCGTTTGTCCCGAAGGAGAAGAATTCCGCATCTTCCGCCATCTTGGCGGCGAGAATTGCGGCGCGGGGGATCTCAATCATTGTGCCATATAGGAATTCAATCTTTTTGACATTGAATTTCTTGCAGACTTCAGCGGCGACCCTGTCGACAATTACCCGCTGATGTTTGAGTTCCTTGACATCGCATGTTACCGGAACCATGATTTCAGGCTTGCATGTGATTCCCTTTTCCTTCTTCAGCTCGAGGGCAGATTCGAAAATCGCGCGGATCTGCATTTCACTGATTTCAGGATAGCTGACTCCGAGACGTACGCCACGGTGTCCCATCATCGGGTTGGATTCGTGGAGACCCTCTCCGCGTTTCTGGATGGCGTCGCGCGTGATTCCGAGAGCTTTTGCCAGCTCGTGCTGTTTTTCCTCGCCCTGGGGAACAAACTCATGAAGCGGAGGATCGAGGAGACGGAATGTGACCGGCAGCCCTTTCATAGCTTCAAGTGTCGCCTTGATGTCCTTCTTTACATAAGGATAAAGTTCGTTGAGAGCTTTCTTGCGCTCTTCAAGGGTGTTGCTGAGAATCATCTTGCGGAGGTAGAAGAGAGGTTTCTCGCTTCCGATGCCGTAGAACATGTGTTCTGTGCGGAAGAGTCCGATACCTTCTGCACCGTATTTGCGCGCGACCGCTGCGTCTTCGGGTGTGTCGGCGTTGGTCCTGACTCCCATCTCGCGGAATTTGTCAACTATGTCCATGAATTTTTTGAATCTTGGATTTTCAGTCGCCTCCATCATGTCGAGAGTTCCGGAATAGGCGTATCCCTTTGTCCCGTTCATGGTGATGATGTCGCCAGCCTTGAACGACTGGCTACCGATCTTCATGGTTTTGGCATGGACATTCACATCTATTTCGGCTGCTCCTACGATACAACATTTTCCCCAGCCACGGCAAACGAGTGCGGCATGACTTGTCATACCGCCGCGGGCTGTCAGGATTCCCTGTGCGGCACGCATTCCTTCTACGTCTTCAGGATTTGTCTCTTCGCGGACGAGGATTGTCTTTACGCCTTTTTTCGCCTTTGCGACGGCTTCTTCCGAAGTGAAGACGATTTCGCCACAGGCTCCGCCGGGGCCAGCAGGAAGTCCCTTGACAATCGGCTTTATTTTGGCTTCCGCCTTCGGATCCACGATCGGATGGAGGAGTTCATCGAGCTGATCGGGGGAAACACGTGTTACCGCATCCTTCTCGGTGATCAATTTTTCCTTGAGCATGTCCATCGCCATGTTGAGAGCTGCCGTCCCTGTGCGCTTTCCAACGCGGCACTGGAGCATGTAGAGCACGCTTTCCTGGATCGTGAATTCGATATCAAGCATGTCCTTGTAGTGCTTTTCAAGTTTGCAGCGGATATCATAGAGTTCCTTGTAGGTCTTCGGCATGGCCTTCTGGAGGGAGACGAGT
Source organism: uncultured Lentisphaerota bacterium (assembly GCA_903872565.1). GTDB lineage: Bacteria > Verrucomicrobiota > Lentisphaeria > Victivallales > GWF2-50-93 > CAIQLG01. The sequence goes on from CAIQLG010000477.1 coordinate 16,923, forward strand.
TGCTTGTTCTGCTCGTTCTTGGTGTCGTCGTTAAGGGGATTGGGTGTTCTTGTTCCTGCGACCACGTCTTCGCCCTGCGCGTTTACAAGCCATTCGCCGTAGAAGTGATTGTCTCCAGTGGCAGGATTCCTTGTGAATGCAACGCCTGTTGCCGAGGTGTCGCCCATGTTTCCGAATACCATTGACTGCACGTTTACTGCGGTTCCCCATTCATCCGGAATTCCTTCGATCCTGCGATATGAAATGGCTTTCTTTCCATTCCAGCTTTTGAAGACTGCGCCGACTCCGCCCCAAAGCTGTTCCATGGCGTCATCAGGGAATGGTTTCTTGAGAACATCTTTGACGCGCTTCTTGAACGCTTCGCAGATGACTTTAAGATCTGCAACAGGAAGATCAGTATCGGACTTGTAGCCTTTCTTATGCTTGAGCTCGTCAAGAATTCCATCAAGCTGTTTGCGTATTCCCTTGCCTTCGGCAACTTCGATTCCTTCGGACTTTTCCATGACGACATCGGAGTACATCATGATAAGGCGGCGGTATGCGTCATATACAAAGCGTTCGTTGTTGGTCTTCTTTACAAGGCCGGGGATTGTTTTCGAGCAAAGGCCTACGTTGAGGACGGTCTCCATCATTCCAGGCATCGAATTGCGGGCGCCGGAACGGCATGAGACGAGGAGCGGGTTGTTGGCATCGCCAAACTTCATACCCATCTCTTTTTCCGTTCTTGCGAGGGCGGCAGTGACTTCCGCCTTGAGTTCTACAGGGTATTTCATCCCGAGTCTGAAGTAATCCACGCAGCATTCGGTCGTGATTGTGAAGCCGGCTGGAACTGGAAGTCCAAGTTTCGCCATTTCAGCGAGATTCGCACCTTTGCCTCCGAGAAGTTCCTTCATCCCGGCTCCACCTTCGGATTTGCCCTTCCCGAAATAGTACACGTACTTTGTTGTTCCTCCAGATTTTTTTGTTTTCTGCTTGTTCGGCATTGATCTTTCCCTTACTTTATTATGTTAATGTTTTATTGACCTGCAAATATTGATTTTTTAGGCCTTTCTAAAATAGACGGGCAAGTCATTTTTGCAAAAAAAATAAAAATAAACTTGAAGAAATAGTAGGGAAGGGACGGAGGTTTTCCAATCCTGCTCTATTCAAAGCTTTCGAAGACTTCTATCACCTTGACATTGTCTGGGTGTGAATTTCCATGCAGCATGAGAAAGCACCCGTTGACCTTTGCCTCAAACTTTATCGAGAATATGTCGATGTATCCGTCTTTGTATATCTGTTTGAGCTTTGCAAGCTGTTCAGGATCCTTTATGTTGTATCTGTATATTTCTATGTTGGCCTTATTTATGGTGAGCTGGCAGCCCTCCTGAGCTTTTATCGCCTTCGCGAGACAAGGTTGAATGACTTCGGCCTTCAGACCATTGTTGTCAAAATGCTTGATGAGATCAGGGAGCGATTTATGACTGTTGTCCTTCTGACATCCGGAGAAGAAATATGGGATAAGACCAATAAGCAGAGTAACAACCAGAGTTGCCATTTTCATGTTGTGTGAGCCTCAAGTGATTTTGTTTTCACAGAATTTACCGGTTTTTAATGCAATATCAAGTGAAAAAAACCATATTGAAGGTAGTTTAGGAGCACATCAGTCTTTGTTGTTGCATTAGTTGTAGTCACGGCCATCTGTCCTACGAAGCCTTGGCATAGTAGGATGTTGGCCGTGTTCGCCCCCAACATGGGGGGCTACAGTATTCCAATAGAAAGTGACGAATTTTGTAGTTTATACATAATGAACCATCAACTTGTTTTCGCTGGAAAAATGAAACTGAAACTTGATATAAAAGTGCCCTACAGATATGAAGTGATTTTCACGAGAAGCGTTTTTAACCCCGCGAATCACACATTGAAAGATGTCTTCGCGTCGGCAGACAGGAAAATTGTTCACAAGACGCTGTTCTTTGTCGAGAAGGAGATCGCACGCGCCTTTCCCGGCATAGGAAACGAAATTGAAAAATACTGCGGCAAATGGGGAAAAAACATAAACGCCGGCTCCTCTCCGCTCATCCTCGATGGAGGCGAAAAAGTTAAATCATTCAGTGAGATCCCCCGAATATGCTCCACAATTGAGAAAGCCAGACTCTGCAGACATTCGTTTGTCTGCATCGTGGGCGGCGGAGCATTTCTCGACAGGATAGGATTTGCCGCATCCATCGTCCACCGGGGAATACGCCAGATAAGAATTCCGACCACGGTACTTGCCCAGAATGATTCCGGCATCGGCGTAAAAAATGGAATCAACATGTTCGGAAAAAAGAACTTCATCGGAACGTTTGCTCCCCCCTTCGCAGTCATAAACGATTTCAACTTCATTTCCACTCTCGATGACAGGGACTGGATCTCTGGCGCAGCGGAGGCTTTCAAGGTGGCGATTATCAAAGATGCCACTTTCTTCCATTGGCTCTGTAGGAACGCACAGAAAATAAAACTGCGAAATTCGCAGGCGATGGAGAAACTCATCACTGAATGCGCCAGAATACACCTTGACCACATACAGAACAGTGGCGACCCGTTCGAATTCGGAAGCGCCAGGCCGCTCGACTTCGGGCACTGGTCGGCACACAGGCTCGAAATCCTGTCCAAGGGCGAAATCAGGCACGGCGAGGCCGTCGCCATCGGAATCCTGCTCGACACGTGCTACGCCGTGAAATCCGGCCTCTGCGACGAGAAAACGCTGGCACAACTCGAAACCGCACTGAAGGCACTCGGATTCAAGCTCTGGATTCCTCTCCTCGAGAAGAAAAGCCCGAAAGGCGAATATCTTCTCTTCGAGGGAATCGAGGAGTTCAGAGAGCATCTCGGCGGAAAACTCCACGTGACCATGCCCGACGGGCTTGGAAAAAAAATCGAAATCAACAACCTCGACAGGAAAAAGGTGCTGGATTCTGTCGCATATCTCAGGAAAAGCGCGGGAAAATGAGAATAAGCCTAAATTCCCATCTCTGCTACTGTATGAACAATTTCAAGCCGGCAGAGGATTTTTCCGAAAAATCACCATTCTTCACCATCTCGGGAAAACTTGCCAGAGCTTTGGAAGTTTCAGAACAGGAACAGTTTGCAATCGGCATATGGGCCAATGAGAAAAACCTGGCCTTTCTGGAAAAACCGGACGTCTTTGCGGAATTCGCACGGATCGCACATGAAAAAAACTTCTACTTCTTTACCATGAACATTTTTCCATTCGGAGATTTCCACGGTGCAAGAGTCAAGGAAAATGTCTATCTGCCAGATTGGCGCTCGGATGAGCGGCTCGACTACTCCTGCAGGGCGGCCGATTTTCTCTCGAAGATAATCCCGGAAGATGTTACGGGGAGCCTTAGTACAGTCCCGGGTGGATACAGGAATTTCATCTCGGATCCGTCTGATATCAGCAGGATCGCCGTTAATCTTGCCAAGGCCGCGCTTCATCTTAGGAAGGTGTACGAGAGAACAGGTAAAAAAATAGTTCTAGCTATAGAGCCCGAACCCGACTGCATCTGGGAGGATGCTGCGGATTTCGCGGATTTCTTCGGGAGAGAACTTGCCGCGAACGCCGATTGCAGGGAATTTATCGGACTATGCTATGACACCTCGCATCACGAACTCTCAGGATTGAAGCCGGGGGAGGGGATTGATCTCTGCCTTCGCAACGGCGTGAAAATCGCAAAAATACAGCTCAGCGCCGCCCTCGGTGCATCAACCCTTGAATCAAAAAAGTATCTTGCGAATTTTGCAGACGATGTCTATCTCCACCAGACCAGGGAAATCAAAGGAAACGGGGATATCGTAAAACATCTAGACCTGCCAGAGGCGCTTGAAAAGGCCGATCATCAGTCTTATTGGAAGATCCATTATCATATCCCGCTCTATCTCAATTCTCTGCCGGGCGGACTGTCCGTCGAAAAGAAGGAACTCGAGGCGGTACTGCGGAAACTTGCGGAAAATCCCGCAATCTGCTCAAACCTCGAAATAGAAACCTACACCTTCCCGGTTTTGCCAGAGGGAATAAGGAAACTCGACATCGAAAAATCAATGGCTCTCGAATATCAGTGGGTTTTGGACAGATTGAAGAATTTAGAACCTCGAACCTCGAACGTCCAACTTCAGACAACTGGGAGGTGTCACGGAAAAAACGATTGATGAATATAGGTTAAGTTTTTATTTTATTCATTAAAGACTGCCTTCCTATACATAATCATGTTTATAGTAATATTTTATCAGAGAATATGCCTTATCCCTTATCTTAAAAAACGACTTGAAAGTGAATAGGGGGATAATGGTTTGTGCGGTAAAAGTGATGCCGGTAATTCTGCACAAGTAGGTCTGGCTTCGACCTGTCCTTCGAAGTTCACAGGACGAAGTAGGATGAAGGCAGACATGCACAGTCTTATCGAGACAGTGCCTACTTCCGGAACTCATCCTACACCGTTCCGTGATAAAAAAACGAGGTGTACCTTTTTTTCGGGAACACTAAGAGTATCAGTAACTAAAAATAAGTATTATAGATCTCTGTGACTTTGTGCCTCTGTGTGGTGAATTTAATATATGAAAAAGAAACCCAATTTCAACATAGTTCTTGTCCGGCCTGAGATTCCGCAGAACACGGGAAACATTGGCAGGCTCTGCGTCAACTGCGACTGTAGGCTCCATCTCGTAGAGCCCCTTGGCTTTTCACTCGAGGACAAGTATCTCAAAAGGGC
>CAIQLG010000478.1 GCA_903872565.1 uncultured Lentisphaerota bacterium
ACATACCTAACTTTGTAATTTGATTAGTGGTTCTTAGTGTCGCGAACCTCGGATTATTCTCTTAAGACCTTCCATCCATAGGTGGCAATTCTGTGCGCAGGCCTGACGCTGAGGTCGAGCTTCAACAGGTTGACCCTGTTGTTTAAGGTTGTTTGTGCAAAGTGTCCACCGGGCCATGTCCTTTGCTTTTTTGAGTGCAGGCAGCAACAATGCCATCAAAATTGAAATTATTGCTATGACAACTAGCAGTTCGATAAGTGTGAACCAATCGGCAGAAGGAAACTTGCGATTACGATTATCTTTCGCTTTCAGTTGATCTCTTGTCCTTTTTAGGCTCATTTCAAGATCTCCCTTCCTTAAATGTTATTTTCCCGAAGGAGCCGTTTGCTATTGCTTCTGATGTGATATATTATATTAACATACGATAAGTTTAATTAAAAACATTATGCTAGGCTATTTAATGTAGAATACTATCAGATTGATGTGTGATATTGGCTATAAATGCAAAAATGAAGACAAAAGCAAAAGTCCAGAATGCAGATTTCCCGTTCAAGCTTCTGACCGCCACATATGGAATTGCTGGCGCAAGAACACCTGTCATAGATAGGAAAGACTATGATTGTTGCACTATTGAATTCATTTACAAAGGCAAGGGCATCCTCGAAATAAACGGACATTCCTACAGCCCCGGCGAGAACAGCATTTATATTTTACACAAGCACAGTGATCACAGATACTGGCCGGACAAGAAGGAGCCTTGGGAGAAAATCTTCTTCGAGGTTGACGGCAAGTTCATGGAATATCTTTTAAAGACATACCGGATTGATAAAACTTATTATATCCCGGACTGCCCGCAGCTAAGGAAATACTTCGAGGAAATGTTGCACCAGAGACATGGAATCGGCGAGATAAACAGGCAGGCGGCAATCATATTTCACAGGCTACTTGAGGAATGCCATACCATCCTTTACGCTTCGCCAATCCAGGCCATCCCCCCGGAAATCCTTGAACTGAAGAAATTCATTGATGACAATATTGAACAGAAAGTCAAACTTGACAGTTATTGCCGTGAAAGGCACAGATCATGTCCAAGCCTTATACGGATGTTTAAAAAAAAAATCGGAACCTCCCCATATGACTACCTTTTGCAGAGACGCATTGAAGAGGCGCGACTAATGCTTAGATATTCGGCGTTTTCGGTGAAAGAAATAGCGTTCCGCCTGAAATTTTCCGACCAATACTATTTCTCAAATTATTTCAAACGCAAAACCGGCATGTCGCCACAGAAATACAGAAAGGGGATGCGTGAACATGTCCATGAATGAAAAATTTGGAACTGGCCACAAAAACCCAAGCTTGACTGTTATGGGGAAACTGAGGGTGGCATCATGGAGCATGCCCCTCCACCAGAACTTGACGAATTACTAGGATTATGTTAATCCTCCGGAAACTACTTGATTTTTAGGATAATTCACATTACTCTAAGACACTGAAGCAGTCTCTAACATTAAAGAACATTTAAGGAGGAAGAAATGAAAAAGACAATCTCGATCATGGCGGTTCTGGTGGCGTTTGTTGTCGGAGTGTCGGTCTATGCAGTGGAAAAAAGTTCCGATACAAGCAAAGACACCAAAGATAAAAAAGCTTCTGTGACAAAGGATACGGACAGGGAGGAAGTTGCCGAACAGGCGGAGGCACCTAAGACTATCGAAGAATGCGAAAAAATGATAGCAGACAAGACGGCCGAACTTAAAAAGGCGGACAAAGGTAAAAAAGGCGAAATCCAGAAGGAGATTGACCAGCTTAAAGAAGTCCTTAAAAATTTGAAGGAATTCAAGAAAAGCAACAAGGAGGAATAACTTATTTCATTGTTGTCTTTTTCAGAAGCGGTTCGGAGTATTTCTGGTAGAGGCTGAAGAGATATTCAATTCGTTTCATTTCGTCCGGGAAACCCTGTGGACGATAACAGAGGTCAACCGCCTTGTCTAGTTCCTTGTGGGCTTTGACCAAGTCAGGGGGCATTGAAAGAGTATCGTATAAGTCTGCAAGCGAACTGTTGGAATACTTTTTCCTCGCATCAAGAACGCTCTGGGCTGCTGTCTCCACCGATTTGATATTCTTTTCCGAAGCATTGTCCGGCCAGGGGAAATTGTTATATACAATGTCATTGGAATATCTGAAATCCCCTTTTAATCTTCCGCAGACGTATTTCATCCAGACCATGTGCATCTCCGAACTCAGAATCCCAAAATGGTAGAGTGTTGCATTAGGAATACATGCGCAGCTATCATGCACGATATAATCTGGAGAGAAAAAACCTAAAGGAACATATTTTCTATTTTCAGATGTGTGCCTTGGTATCAGGATAAAATTATTTTTAGGCTGGCGGATCTCAGCAAATAGAGCAGGAATATCTGCAATCTTTTGAGTAGGGATTTTCTTGCTCGCCAACCGGAATTCACGGACTTTTTTGACGCGGAGCATTATATCAGGCAACTGTCTTAATTCATCAGGCTTAATGTCAACAAGCCAGATACACCATCTTTTCTGATTATTTAAAAATTCCTTCGCACTAATTAATGGCTTGATGAACTTTTCACATAAAGGTTCTGAGCTTACAATAGATTTTTTTCCTTCATCTGTAAGGATTAAATTTCCATCATCAACTGGCTTGTTTCCATAAATAATTTCCGGAACATTGCATATTGACTTTTTTCTTGACAGTACTATAACGTCGCTCATTTCAACAAGATAAGGATTTATATTACTTGCCGGCATCTCATGCGCTTCGGAATCAGGTTTGTCATAATAATAGATCCGCTTGCTGTTTGTGTCGTAATTGGCAAAGCCTATGATGACGACATAAACATGGGCCATTCCCTTAGCCTCGTTGTCCCATCGGAATGTTCTGTGCGCAAAATGGATTTTTATATTGTACTTTCCGTAGAGTTCATTCCACAATATTCCAGGTTGTTCGCCCTGAGAAATCGAGTTGGTGGAGACAAATGCCACCTTTGTTTTCGTTTCCTGGATATACTGGGCAGCTTTCAGATACCAGCATGTGACATAGTCAAGAGATTTATAGTTCTTCATCTCCCGGAAAACCAAGTCCATATCGGAATTCTGCTGCAAATTTCTAAGGTGTTTTCCTATGAACGGCGGATTCCCCAGGATGTAATCGAATTTTATACTATGCTCGTTTTGCTTGTTTTGGATTTCTTTTTCATTCAGGATGTTGATCTCTTTCGCCAGCACGTTGATGGTTTCATAATGCTTGCGCTGTTCCCTAATAATACCGACATTTACGACATTTGCGGTAACATCAAAGTAATTCCCATGCATGAGAGAATTCCAGTCAATTTGTAGGGCGTTCGCATTTGCGATTTTCGCAGATTTCTGAAGTGGGAGCCGGACAAAATAGTCGCCGACGGATTCAGACAACTTAATGTTCATTTGGTGATCCATGAGCCACATTGCGACTTCCGCGATTCTCGCGGGGAATTCCTCGATCTCTATCCCATAAAATGAGTCAACATCTATCTGGGAAAAATATTTGACGTCAAGAATGTCCCCATATTTGTGGAGTATTTTGAGTATTTCTATTTCCAGAAGCCTGAGTTCACGGTAGGTAATCACAAGGAAGTTTCCGCAACCGCAGGCCGGATCAAGAAATTTCAAGGCCCCAATCTTGTTGTGAAACGCCCTCAGTTTTGTCTTGACACCTTTTATCTGGGCGAATTCCGCCTGCAAGTCATCTAGGAAAAGCGGTTTTATAAGTTTGAGAATATTTTTCTCGGAGGTGTAATGCGCACCGATATTCCGTCTCTTCTCCGGATCCATGACGGACTGGAATAGAGAACCAAAAATGGCCGGTGAAATGCGGCTCCAGTCGAAATAGCAGCATTCGAGCAGGACATTTCTCGTTTCCGAGTCGAAAGACGCCAGAGGCAGCGCTTCTTCGAACAATTTGCCGTTAATGTATCTGAACTGGACAAGTCGTTCATCGAGATTTTTCTGTCTTTTATCTTCCGGAGTATTCAATATTTGAAAAAGATGTGCAAGCTTTGCGCCCGTGTCATAACCATCCTGGGAACTTTCCTCCACATACTCGGAAAATGTTCCTTTTTCAAAAATTCCTGTGTCGTCCGCAAAAAGGCAGAAGAGAGTACGCACGAGAAAAACTTCGAGAGCATGCCCGGTGTATCCTGAATCAAGAAGTTTGTCATGAAGTTTTCCCATGAGTTCTGCGGCGGCAATGTTTACAGGATCTTCATCTTGGTAGGTTTGTTTTCTGTAGCCGGCAATGAAGCCGAACAAATGGATGTTTTCATGCAGATCGCATAAGTGAAATTCATTCTGCGCTGACTCTTCGAGATCATAGAGGCGGAATCTTTCGAAATCCGAGACAAGCACATATTTTGGCAGTTCGTATTCCTTGAGCCCGGAGAAATAGTCGAGAGCCTGAGTATAGGCCTTGTCGAGGTCTTTGCCTTTTGACTTGTGTTCGACAAGAAGCGTTCCCTTCCAGAAAAGGTCAATAAATCCGTGTTTCTCTCCAATCAATTTTACCGGTTCTTCAAATGAGGCCACGCGTTTCCGCGAAATCCCGAAATTATTGAAGAACCCGTCCCAGAACGACTTGGCCTCTGAACGTTCGCAAGTCGTATTCTCCCATTCCTTCGAGAACTCGACGGCTCTTTTTCTTATTTCATTCCAGCTTAACGGCATTTTTAGACTCATGTTGTTGGAATCTTACTATTGTTCAACATCCATAAACATCAACTCAACCCAAAGTTTTTTGTTTATGAGTTTTTCTTAACACATCAGTTTATATTGGCAGATTGGCATTTTTGGAGGGACGGCTTCCACGCCGTCCACTCGCGGTCGGGGTGGAACCCGACCCTCCAACGATAGCGGGAAAAACAAAACTTTGCCGCATTGCAGTTTTTCCTCTAAATCACGGCTTGGGAGTTAGACAAAGCCTTTTTACAGGCTATCTTAGGAGCGGACTTTGATTTGTAGAAATTGCGAATATTGAAATTGAAAACTGAATTCATCATATTATGTCTGAGAGAATTGTTATAACAGGAAGAGGCCTTGTCACCCCGCTTGGGAACGGCCTTTCAAAAAACGAGGAAGCGCTTCGTTCCGGCCGCTCGGGCATCGTCTTCATGGAAGAATGGAAAGATATGGGACTGGAAAGCCAGGTTGCTGGTGTCGCCGACGAGAATCCTCCATCCAAGTTGCTGAACCCGAAAAATATCCGTTTTACCACGCCAAACGCAAGAATGGCTGTCGTCGCCACGGAAGAGGCGCTCGCGGAGGCAAAAATACCTGAAGATGCATTGCAAAACGGAAGGACTGCGCTGATCCTCGGTTGTGCTGGCAGTGCGCACCGGCATATCTACGAAGGTGCTTTTGCGTTCAGGGAGTCGGGAAAAGTCAAAAGAGTCAGTCCTTTTACAGTGCCAAGAGTGATGGCTTCGTCCGCAGTCGCAAACATCTCGATATTGCTCGGAATCATGGGCGAATCCTATGACATAAGCTCCGCCTGCACAAGCGGTACGCACTCCATCATCGTAGCATCGAGACTGCTTCAGTCCGGTCTCTATGATTTTGTGATAACAGGAGGCACCGAGGAAACAAACTGGGTCCATGCCCTAGGCTTTGATGCCATGAGGGCATTATCAAGGAAATACAACTATTGTCCGGAAAAGGCCAGCAGGCCATTCGACAGGGACCGTGACGGTTTTGTGACGGCAGGCGGTGCAGGCGTGCTCGTACTGGAAAGGGAAAGTGATGCATTAAGGAGAGGGGCCAGGCCTGTTTCCGTGATCTCTGGATTTGCTGCGAATACAAACTCGAAAGACATGGTTGTCCCGGATGCCACATCGAGTTGTAATGTGATGAAACAGGCTATTGCCAATGCCTTCATCTCAGAATCTGATATTAATTATATAAATACCCATGGAACAGGCACTCCGACCGGCGATCCGGTTGAACTTGAGTCCATCAGAATGGTTTTTGGGGGACATGCGCCAAAAGTAGCCATCAACAGCACAAAATCAATGACTGGCCATATGGTTGGTGCCACTGGTGCCGTCGAAACGATCTTCTGCTCAATGATGATTGAGAAAGGGTTCATTTCACCCTCGATAAATCTTGAAAATCCGGAACCAGGGTTCGAATGGGCCGACTTTGTCAGGGAATGCCGCTCGAAGGTAAAACTCAGACACGTCCTCAGCAACAGCTTCGGATTTGGAGGAACTAACGCATCTATCGTGATTTCTCAGGTTTAGCCTGAAGATTGCCACCATTCTACCACTATTTTAGTCCCACGCAGAATGAACTTGGCTGTTTTCCTCGGCAGGAATTTCATCTCAGTGCTCTTTATGCTTGGGGGTTGTTCAGAGATAAGTTGTACAATTTGGCGGGAGTGCCAGGCCACCGAACGCAAGGAAAGAGGAACGAGAATGTTGAAATATGTGATTGACAAATTGATGCGACATTTGACGCTCTTCCGTAATATAACCATAAAATATAATTAGTCAACCAATATGAGGCAATATTTTATAAAAAGTAAAATTTCAATGGAAATATACTTGAAATCACCATATATTTGAGCGGTGATGGTATGCAATAAGAGTGGATAAATGAAATGAAAGGAGATTGTTAGGATATGGAGCATTTTTCGGAAATTGAAAAGTGGATTTGGTGGGTGTGGTAAAAACAAAAAATAAAAAAGGAGCGTGTCATGAAAAATGACAAATGGAAAATGGTGATAAGGGAGCTTCTTGAAAATCTCCTTTGGTCACAGAAGGATTTGGCTGTGAAATGTGGAGTCAGCGCACAGACCGTGTCGAACTGGCTGAACGATGTCCGCAACCCTGGGGTTTTCGCCAAGAGAAAGCTTCTTCAGCTTCTTAGAGAGGAACAGAACAAGATAAAGAACAACAGTTCTGTCCTGGCGGGTATTCTCGAAAAGAATGCTCCTGAGGAAAAAATGACGGGAAAGAAAGAAGAGGTCTCCAAGCTGGTGAAAATGTTCATGGAATTGAACGACCACCAGAAAAAAAAGCTTCTCCAGAACGTCAGAGAGACTTCCGGCATGTCAAAACGCGGCAACGGCAGAAGAAAAAAGAAATAGTCATGTCCGGGGAAAGAATTTTCAAGTTGGAAGCTCCGATGAATGATAAATCTTCACCTGAGTTGGCCAGGTGGATATTTTTTATCAAATTAACCGCTCCATTGTTTTATTGTCAATTGACAGAGTACGGTCTTGTATTGTCATAAATCACTCCTACATTCACTTATTCTGAAAAGACTACAAGTTTAAAGCATGTATTTCACCTTTTATTTATTGCGCCATATATCCTCAATATTATGAGACACAGAGAAAAAAACAAAGATGCTGGTTACGCGTTCAAGCGGCAGAGCTTTTTCCGCCTTCTGGCATATACAAAACCCTACAAATTGAGACTTGCCATCGGACTGATCGCAGGCTTCGTGGGTGCTGGTTCACTTTTTGGAAGTTTCTTCTGGCTGAAGGATTTTGTGAAGCCCTTCGAGACACGGGGTGCTGTGGTGCAGAAGGAATCCGCCGCCACCCCTATCGTACAAGGAGAATCACCTGATACTAAGGTGGCCAAGGAGGTCAAACAAATAACACAGCTTAAAAAATTCGCCGAAAGATACAATATTCCCGTCGAAGAAAAGGATGGGACAATGACATGGCAGTTCTTCCTCCTTTCAGTGTCAGGATTCATCTTTTTCTGGTTTTTCAAAAATCTTGCCGAGTATATAAATAAGCTTAACACCAGATGGGTTGGCACAAAGGTGATAGCAGACCTGCGCGATGAGATTTTCAAGAAACTCACCGGTCAGTCACTGAAATTCTACGGTAACATTGACATCGGCCAGCTCATAAGCCGATGCACCAACGACACCGCCGCAATCGAATCCGCCATTGCGAACACCATAGCTGATGCCACTAGTTGTCCCATACAAATCTTGGCCTGCGCCGGATTCATAGTGTATACCAGCGTTGTAACTGGCGACTATGTTCTTCCAGCAATACTTTTCGTCGGTTTCCCGATCGCGGTGCTCCCGATTATCATCCTTGGTAGAAGAATAAGGAAAATATACCAGAGCGCCTATGCGAAAATCGCAGATGTCGTGTCTAGAATGCACGAGGTTTTCACGGGAATTATAATAGTCAAGGCATATCACATGGAAAAGGTGGAGGCACAAAGGTTTAACGACACCAACAGAAAATATGTAAGAATGGTAATCAGCGCTCTCAAAGCGGAACTGATGATGCAGCCTCTGATGGAGTTTGTCGCGGTCACATGTTCGATCGCATTCCTGATATATTGCTTCGCAAGCGGCAAAATGCTGAGCGATATCGTTGTCCTAATCGTTCCCGCTTTCCTGGCATATCCCTCTATAAAAAACTTGGCGAAGATCAACACATATATCCAGAGAAGCATGGCCGCCGCCGACAGATATTTCGACCTTATAGACCAGCATACCGAAGTCACAGAAAAGGAAAACCCAATAGAAATCCGCGAATTTCGCAAGGAAATCGAATTCAAGGATGTCGTCTTCTCTTATGGGGAAAGAGTTATACTCGAAAAGATCAATCTCAAGATTCCAAAAGGCTCGGTGGTGGCGGTGGTCGGCGAGACTGGCTCGGGAAAAACCACCATGGCGAACCTCATCGCGAGATTCTACGACGTGGACTCCGGGCAGGTGCTCATAGACGGCACAGATGTCAGAGATGTAAAAGTATCCTCTCTGCGCGACATCATCGGCATCGTCTCCCAGAACACTATCCTCTTCAACGATACAATAGCCAACAACATCTCCTACGGATTCCAGGCGGCTAGCAAGGAACAGATCATCGCGGCGGCCAAGCAGGCCAATGCGCACGAGTTCATCGTTGATGGCCGCCACCCGGAAGGATACGACACAGTCGTTGGCGACAAGGGATTTAAACTCAGTGGCGGAGAAAAACAAAGAGTCTCGATCGCCCGTGCAATCCTGAAAAACCCACCGATACTCATCCTTGACGAGGCAACAAGCGCCTTGGACACAGTCACCGAACGGCTCGTTCAGGAGGCCATCAACAACCTGATGGAGAACAGGACGGTCTTTGCGATAGCACACAGGCTAAGCACAATAAAGCATGCCGACAAGATAGTAGTCATAGACAAGGGACGGATAGTGGAAGAGGGCACCCACGACGAGCTCCTCTCCAAGGACGGTGGCAGATACAGGAACCTCCACAATATGCAGTTCGGCAAGGGAAACGGCTGAAATACATAGCATTTATACCGCTGCTTCAAGGAACAGTTGCATCCTCCAATACGTTTCAGATATTCTGCAATGAGACGTTAAAATACGAACACAAGACTTGCAGGAGGACAAATATTTACTATTCCAGCGGTGTTGCAGGAGTGGGTTCCAGATCCGTCAATGCGAGTGCTTCTTCGGGAGGAATAACATTTTTCCCTTTCCAGCGGCCGCTCCTGAACCTGAGCCAGAAAACCAGACTTAAAACTGGGAAGATGAGGAGAAACAAGTTCCAGGCTGTGACTGGTTCAAATCTGAGCCTATGGGTTAGGATGAAGGTATACAGTGTGCCACCCCAGTGGCAGATCCCAGATGCGGCCATCGCCCAGGCGGTGTCGCCCGCCCCGCGGATCGCACCTGAAAAAACTATGAAAACCCCGTCGGAAACAGGATATATTGACATCATCATGAGCATTGGCACGGCCATGCCTGCGACCTTGTTCCATTCTTCGGTAATGACTTCCGGACGGAAGAATCCGACGAGCATTTTTGGGAGGCACAGGAAAAGCATCAGCATAAAACCTGAAAACAGGAAATTAAGCTTTAGCCCGGAATACGTGGCGCGTATTGCTCCGGCTTCATTTTTCCGCCCGAGATTCTGCCCGACAAGTGTTATCACGGATATCTGTAGTCCAACCATCGGAAGGAATGCTATCATGTCCCAGTTATATACGATGGTCACCGCCGCCGCCATATTCTCGCCGTAGGAATGGAACATCGTCACCATTGCAGTGAAGGCGGAGAGATTTATGAAAAACTCGAGTCCGGACGGGAATCCGAAACGGATCAGGCGCCCCATCAGCAGTCGGTTGAAGACAAATGATTTTACTATTCCAAATTCTGAAATGTTTTTTCTTCTGAAATAAAAAAAGGCGAGAGCTGCCAGATTCACCGCCGAGCTTATGGAAATTGCTATTGCCGCTCCGGTTATCTCCAATTTAGGGAAGCCAAATTTTCCAAAGACAAGAATATACGATATTATCACGTTGGATGCCAGACCCGCGAAATTCGCAAACATTATGCGGGATGTCGCTCCAATGCCGGAGAAAAATGCCGCGAAAGGAACTCTCAGCAGCGAAAAAAAAGATGTAAAAACCATTGATATAATGAAAAATCTGCTCTCCAACGCAATTTGCCTTGCGGAATGCCCCGCCCATGAGAAACTCCCAAGTCCCACAGGAATAAGGCATAACACCATAGGATATGCAACCATGGCGAGCATAACCGCCTGCGTCAGCATCCTGGAGCAGTCCTTCTTTCTTCCCGCTCCGTAGAGATGCGCAATGATGGCTCCGCTGTATGATATCATGCCGATGAAGAAGGTCGAGGCCGTGAAACAGGTCAACCCTCCGGTCATCATAGCAGCCATCTGGAGCGAGTCCACTCTGGAAAGAAACATTCTTCCTATGAACATTACAAGGACATCGAATGTGGATGATATCACCATCGGGAGTGCAATAGTCCAGAGTTCGCCTATCCCGGCGTTGCCCCGGACATGCCTCATCATGTGGTGCTCGATGAAGCCAGCTTCAGTATTCATGATTTTTTCAATGCCATTTGTAAAAGTTCTTGAAAAGATGGGAAAACAAATTCAATTAGAAGTTGTCGTTCAAACTTATACTTGCAGTTAAAAAATACAAAGGTGGGGTTCAAAATGGGCGGTTTTTTTGCAGTGGCTTCAAAAAATGACTGCGTAGGAGATCTCTTCTACGGGACGGATTATCATTCGCATCTCGGAACAAAAAGGGGAGGACTGGCGGTCAACAACGCAAATGGCATCCGCCGCTTCATACACGACATAAGCAATTCGCAGTTCCGCTCCAAGTTCGAGGATGACATCAAACGGCTCTCCGGAAACATGGGCATCGGCGTCATAAGCGACTACGAGGATCAGCCTCTCATAATCGGCTCTCATCACGGGACTTATGCTATTGCAACTGTCGGAAAGATCAACAACATTGCGGAACTCGCAAAAAAATCTTTCAAGCTGAGGACGACACATTTCTCCGAGATGAGCGGCGGAGAAATAAATCCCACCGAGCTTGTGGCGACTCTCATAAACCATGAGGCTACATTTGAGGAGGGCATTGCCAGCGCAATGGAACTGATTGACGGTTCCTGCTCGATGCTGATTCTCACTTCCAACGGAATATATGCCGGCCGTGACAAACTCGGAAGAACACCAATCGTAATAGGGAAAAAAGAAGGCTCGTTCGCGGCTACATTCGAGACGAGCGCATTCCCCAACACAGATTTCAAGATTGACAGATTTCTGGGACCCGGCGAAATAGTGTTCATCACCCCGGATGGTGTCAAGTGCAAAAAAGCTCCAGGGAAAAAAATGCAGATATGCGCCTTCCTATGGGTATATTACGGATATCCCTCTTCAGACTACGAGGGAATCAATGTCGAGCAGGTGCGCAACTGCTGCGGACACTGCCTTGCAGACAATGACGATGTAAAAGTGGACATAGTGGCGGGAATTCCCGACTCCGGCACCGGGCATGGCCTCGGATATGCGAACCGCTCAAAGGTTCCATACTGCCGCGCATTTGTGAAATACACTCCGACCTGGCCGAGAAGCTTCATGCCACAGGAACAGGAATCGCGCGATCTCGTGGCGAAAATGAAGCTGATTCCCGTCGTGGAATTAATAAAAGGCAAGAGACTTCTTTTCTGCGAGGATTCTATCGTGCGCGGAACTCAACTCAAGGACACGATCCGGCGACTATATGAGTATGGTGCAAAGGAAATCCACATGAGGCCAGCCTGCCCTCCGCTCGTCTTCGGATGCAAATTCCTCAATTTCTCCCGCTCAAAGTCGGTTTATGATCTTGCGGCACGCCGTGCCATCGCCGAGATCGAAGGCGCCGAGACGGAGGATTTCTCCGAATACGTCTGTCCCAAAAGCGCGAAATACAAAAAGATGGTTGATATAATCAGGAAGAACCTCGGCTTGACCACGCTCAAATATCAGAAACTTTCCGATCTTGTCAAAGCCATTGGCCTACCGAAAGATAAAGTCTGCACATACTGCTGGGATGGCGTCGAACCAAAATGAAAAATATTCAAGATCCGGGAAAATCCTAAATATTTTACAAAGTAATACTGCAGGATTAATGGATTGTTGGATCACTGGATTATTGCATAAAAAAATCCAAATTCTGGATACAAGAGGATCGGGTTGCCATTCAATCATAATTTTCTTGATATAATCACTTTTGACACTTGTAAAATATTTGAGAAACCTTTATATTACGCAAATATACAAATGGGTGGGGAAAGGGGAAATATAATGAAGAAAATTGGAGTGTTCTGTGTCATTTCCATATTGTTGTCATTGCTGAGGGTTGATGCCGGGGATATCGAAAAAATGGGTATTGCCGCAAGAACCAAGGAAGGCCAGGTCATAAAATGCAGTCCGAATGGAGGGGACGATACGAAGACACTGCTGGATGGATTGAAGCTGCTTAAGGAAAAAATGGTGCTTCATCTAATGCCGGGAGAATATGAGGATTCTCTCCAATCATCACTGGATGGGATCATTGTCGAAGGCGAGCCGGGAGGATATTGCTCGGTTGACATCAAGTTGACGGGAAAAAATATTATTATCCGCAACATGTGGTGCAATCATGCCTCTACTAGAGGGGACACCGTAATCGTCGATTCGATCATCGGAATATTCCAGACATCCTGGGACAATAATAAGGCGCAGTATAGTTTCTACAACTGCTGCCTCCACGCTGTTATGCTTGGTGATTACAACCATAAGGTTTATCTGAGAAACTGCACTATTGTCCAAAACGCAAAAGACAATTTCTGCGTCAGCATGTGGTATGGCGGCTATGTCTCCGTGGAGGACAGCATCATGTATTCCGAATCCAGGTGCTTCCGATTGGACGGCAACCCCGAGCTGCACATCGAGAACAGCATGGTATACGGAGCATTGTCATTGGCAGTTGATGACGGTTATTCGTCGCGGACCAAGGGAACTGAAGCTGTTGATGTGAAAGGATTTAAAAAAATATGCAGATTGAAGACCATGGGCGAGATCATTATGGAAAAACCTACCTTTGCCGCCAAGTCAAAAAAGTCTGTGGCGGAAGTTTCAACACATGGAGCCGGCATTTCATGGAGCACTGAACGTGACAAGGATCTCAATATTTTCAAACTGGAAAAAGGCTCTGTAGGCGAAGGGAAGAATTTAGGTGCGAACCTGAATGAAGACGGATTTCCAGTTCCCAAGACCAAATAGCTGGCCAACTTTTGAATTATGGGGTCACATGAAATCGGCAATCATGCGGACCTGCCACCGACACCGGGAATATGGACGAGGCGATGACCGACTTCGACTACATCTCTGCGTCTACCCTGCTGAAGGACTGCAAACCGCTCGTCACAAAGGCGAAGGACAAGACATTATCCGACAAGATCGCCGACAAGACAAAGGAAGTGACCGCTCTAGTGGTGGAGCTTAAAAAACTCGAACCATCGATAGACAAGCTCAGGAAATCTCCCGATGATCCCGAAGCCAACCTTGTGGTCGGTCGTCATGAATGTTTCGTGAAAGGCGACTGGGATAAAGGACTGCCTATGTTGGCAAAAAGCTCCGATGAGATACTGAAGAGTGCCGTCAAACTGGAATCCGAGGCGGTCGAACCTGAACAAATAGCCAAAGCTGCGGATGCGTGGTGGGATATGGCGGAAAAGGAGAATGCATCTGTGGTCAAGGTAGCACTCAAGATACACGCATTGGGTCTCTACGAAAAAGCTCTACCCGATCTCACCGATGCCACCAAGACAGCCGCAGAAAAAAGAATTGCTCAGGCCGAGGCATCAGGGAGACAGCACAAAGTGACTTTGACGAAGGACTTCTTCATTGGAGTTTTCGAGGTGACACAGGGACAGTGGGATAAGGTAATGAAATCTAATCCGTCGAATTTCAAGGATGTCGGGAAAAGTGCTCCGGTTGAGAATGTGTCATGGAACAACTGCCAGGCCTTTATGAAGGAGCTGAATGGCAAGAAGTCTTCGAATCTTGTCTTTCGTCTGCCGACTGAGGCAGAGTGGGAATATGTCTGTCGGGGCGGACAGAATTCGAGTGGGTTTGAGTTTGGCGGATCAAGCACCCACGAAGAGGTAGCATGGTTCAAGGACAACAGTGGAGGCAAGACAAACCTTGATACTATGAAATATTGACACTTTGGTTGCGGCTTTGCAGCATCAGCCTACTTCTTACCTTTTGCGTACCAGTTTACAAGCGTAAATGTGTTTTCAGATGCCTTTCCCTTGTCCTTGGTGACGGCACAGGTCTTCTTTTTGCCTGCGTACGCCATAGACTCCCCTTGCAGGAAACGGGCACCGGCATTGTTGAATGTCAGCAGGAATGCACTAATATCTCCAGTGATTGGACCATCGTTTTCGCCGGAAAGATCAGCAACGTTAGTTTCTGCGTTCGATGCAGGAGTTCCTGTGATGCGGACTGTCAGCTTTTTCTTCTTGTCCCATTTGAGATCCACTTTTTCGACAGTCACGGTCTTTCCCTTGATCTCGTCATTTCCGTCAATCTTGAAGGTTGCGCTCCCGCCCTTCGCAACACCGAGCTTCTTTTTAGTTGCATTCTTGAGTATGTCAGTGAACGAATAGAAGCCGAAATCAAAGGTGAACCCGGTGCTTTCTCCTATCGTGGTCAGATCAAAAGCCTCCGGAAACTGAATGGTCGCAAGAATTGTGAACTTGTCAGTCGAATATTGTTCGTATGCCACGTCAATTTTCTTGGCAGATTCCTTGTGCAAGGCGTTGAAGGAAGAGGGTTTCAATATCTGCCCGTATATGCTTATTGAAGTCGCAGTGAAGTCTATCCCAGTCTGATCCGCACCTGAAATAGTGACATCCAGGAAAAATGGGGTAAATATGTAACCGGACAATTTCGGGGTTACGGTATAGTTTCCAGCCGCAAGGCCGGTGAAACTGTATTCCCCGCTGGCATCGCTGACAGTGGTCGAAGATAATGTGCCCGACAGCGTTATAGTTACACCCTCCTGGACATCGCCACTGACAGTCCCGCCCATGGAATATTGTCCCGGGTTCTTTGTCGCAATGAAATCACAGCCTGTAACATTTTTTCCGTTTACTGTGAAGCTCCTGCTCGAAGGTGCGAAAGTATATCCTGAAAGGTTTGGAGTGACAGTATATGAACCATTTGACAATTTTGCAATTTTGAAAGTTCCGTCAGCTCCGCTCGCGCTTGTGGTGGAACTCGAACCCGAGAGTCTCAGTGTTACTCCCTGCTGGACAGCTCCACTGACAGTTCCGCTGATTGAATACGATACCGTATCAACTGCGAAACTCGCGGCAATCGTGTGATTCGCCGTGACATTCGAGAATGTGTAGCTTGCAACTGCTCCGGCCGATGAATCATCAACACTAACATCGGTAATATGACAATCAGTGTTCGGCGTGATCGTGAAAGTCTGGCTCCCATTATAAGGCACGGTTACTGCGCCAGTAGGCGAGATTGAGCCGTTTTCCCCGGCGGACGCTGTTATCACCGGCAAATTTACTGTTGCAGTATAGGTGACTATTGTCGTTCCATCCTGTGCCGTGACTACTAATGTGTTGCCAGTCATTACTGGGTCTGCAATGCCTGAGTCATTCCATGTCTGGTTAGCCTGTCCCTTGGATAGGGCTGCAAGGAAAGTGGCTTTGCCTGTGGCAAGAGGAACACTGGTGATGGTTTCATGTCCACCGCCGACGATGCTGACCGTGTATGTGGCGGATGTGATAGTCGCAATGGTACTGGGGGGAGCGATTGAAACCGTTACTGTGTAGTTCTGCGTCGTGGAATTCTGTGCGGTGACGGTATAGGTCTTCGGACTTGTGAAGTTCAAGGCCACGCCGGAAAGAGGGCTGACTGTCGCATGAGGACTGACGCTGATTGTCGGAGCAAGGCTTGTCACATTCGTACCATAAGGCATGGTTATCGCGATTGTCTTGAGGCCTTCATCTATATTGGTGCTTATGTTCTGGGGAAACATGAACGCCGTGATCGCCTTGAAGGAACTTGAGTTGGTGGTGAAGGTTACCTGTCCACCATAAACCGTTGACTTATTGGTGGCATAGGCCCGCACATAGTACAGTGTTCCGGTGTCCAACCCGGTCATGTTGCTAGTGAAGGCTCCGGTTGCGGACTTGGCACCATTATTGGTCTTGCTGTTGGAGGTGGTAGGAGTTCCGGTGGTGTTCCAGCAGACGCCGTATGCGCTTGGATTGGGAGCACCCAGATCAGTGACATTCCCGTTGCCGGTGGCCGTCGTGGTAGTAATAGCTGTCACCGCCTGGGTGGTAACGGTCGGTGGGACCGAAGTGGTGGTGAAGATTACCTGTCCACCATAAGCCGTGCCTGATGCATTGGTGGCATAGGCCCGCACATAGTATCGTTTTCCTGGAGTCAACCCGGTCATGCTGCTGGTGAAGGCTCCGGTGGCGGACGTGGCGCCATTATTGAACTTGCTGTTGGAGGTGGTGGGAGTTCCGGTGGTGTTCCAGCACACGCCGTAGGCGGTCGGGTTTGACGTGCCCAGGTCGGTTATGTCTCCGTTGCCAGTGGCCGTCGTGGTAGCAATGGCTGTCACTGCCTGGGTTGTAACGGTCGGCAACGATGGTACGACGACCGGTGCCGCCAATTGGAGCACCGTGACTCCCCACTGTGCCATCCCGCTATATGAACCTCCCCAAGTCATTTGATGTGAACTGTAGTCCCAGGTGTCATGAAGATAGACGATGTTTCCAGTGGTGTCATAGCCGACACCGATCATCGTATGTCCGTCAACCTGGATAAGCACCGGGCGCCCTGCATCAATTTCAGTCTGATAGTTGGCAAATGTGAACCCCTTGGCCGGATCAGTGCCTTCCCCCTGAATGAGCTGGGTAAAGCATGCCGTTACAGTATAGCCCCTGGATTGGGCAAACATTGCTATTCCGTAGGTTCCATCCCCATCTCCGACGACGTCCCAGTTGAGGGGGTCTCCTTCTGAGTAATAATGCATGCTTGTAGAACCGTCAACGTTGTTGAAGTTATTATAATATTGCCCTGTTCTCATGAAATCTCCCGTGCAGTCTTGTGGAGAATGTTCTGTCCAGTTTCCGTAATAAGGATCTTCCTTGCTCAAGTAGTCAACCCAATAGTCATCCACAAAGCCTTTTCCTGCTCTTCCTGCATTGCCATCGTGGCTTGCGATGAAAGGGCATTCGCCACAGGTAGTTTCCGGGTATGCCGTGTGTCCCCATTGTGAATTGTCGAGTGGGCAAGTTCCACTGCTCCACACATTGGGATATCCGTTTCTGTCATAGTAGCCAAACATCATTCCGGCGGATGTCGCGGTGCATCCGTAAGTCCAGTCAAAAGCGGGTACGGTCGTCAGTGTTTTAGTTCCAGCCTGGTCCACCTTCGACATAGGAAGCTGTACAGAAGGCATCTTGACTTCTGGAGGTCTGACAGGCGTGATGGCCCTCACTATTTCTCTTCCAGTGCTGTCAGTAAATCTGTCAAAACTTTTGAAGGATGGAGTCTGGGCAAGCAAACCCGATCCCCACATTAGCACTGTGCAGAAAAGCACCATCCGCCCAAAAAATCCAGTCACCGACTTGCGAGCTGTCACCATAACACACACCCTTTCATCAATTATTATTTCTTTCATTTTTTTCCTCTCAAACCTCCCGGCGAACAATTATTCCAGGAAATAAAATATCTGGGGTATCCCCTTGACTAAAGTAACACAAGGGGTAGTGTATCAATATGGAAAACTACCCCAAAACAATATTGGAACTTGAAAAGAAATTTAGCACGGAATCTGCCTGTGTACAATATCTGTCTGCCATAAGATGGG
>CAIQLG010000479.1 GCA_903872565.1 uncultured Lentisphaerota bacterium
ATAGTCCTTCTCGTCCTGCGGAAAGTGGTTGCCTTCCTTCCAGCCTTCCTCCTTCAGGTCTCTTATGATGTGCTGCCGGGCCACCTTGCCGGCGTCCTCGCCGAAAAGCCGGACAGCCTCTTGGATGCCGGCCTCGTGGTGTCGCACGCGTCGGTGCCGCATTCCGTATTTCTGACTGCCCGCGAACTCGTCCAGCCAGAGATGAACCTCCTTGAAAGGTCTGCCAAACGTCTGCAGCGACTCTTGCCAATGTTCTTCGTATTTTGCCATAACATTATCCTTTCATTTAATACACCTTTCTGCAATGAAGTCCCTTGCCATCTTATCGGAGGGGATATCGGGATATACATCCAAGCCAAGCTGAAGTCGTAACATCGCTGACTGGAGGAGTCGGATGTCTTTTATCTCTCTTGCGAGAAGTGTTAAGATATTCGAGGAATTCTTCGGATGTCTGGTCGGATAGGCTCGTATAATATTGATTTTCATAATCCTCTATGTCTTTGTATATGACTTCCTTGCTGGGATGCCTTCTTAGAATCTGCCAGGCAATGGACTGAAGAAGGTGCGACACTCCCTCTCAACGCCATTCTGTAACTTTCTGAATTTACCGATTTGAATTTTTCCGCTTTTTCTTCTGAGTTTCTTCGGATTTTGTTCTTCCTAATGTTTTTCTTCTGTTTTCTTCAAAAAACTTCAATAAAAAAAGATATTCTTCATCTTCTTGATTTTTTTCTTATTCATCCTATTCTTATCCAGTAACCAAAGGAAAAAAGTCCTATTGCCTCACCTGAGTGCAACAAGAGTCTACTGCAAATGAAGTATGCGCATCGCCATGAATTGCGTACTCTGGTATAGATAACTCTTGTCATAGAACAGGTTCGATGCCAGACTAATTTTCAGAACAGGAGAAACCGGAAAAATTAGCAATAGAGTGGTGGATAGTTCCATTGTTGAAATAAATCCACCGCTTTCAAGCACTTTTAATCTCCTTAATTTCGTCTTATAAAGGGGACGGAGGGTTTCTATCCAAAATCAGAAATGGAAACTTTTATACCGGTGAAATTGGCGAAAAATCACGCCGTTGTTGACACTCCCAATCCTGATTCGCTGCCACAAATATAAAATGCCTTGTCTTTGTTGCGGGAATGTGCAATAT
Organism: uncultured Lentisphaerota bacterium; assembly: GCA_903872565.1. Lineage (GTDB taxonomy): Bacteria > Verrucomicrobiota > Lentisphaeria > Victivallales > GWF2-50-93 > CAIQLG01. The sequence goes on from CAIQLG010000479.1 coordinate 1,157, forward strand.
GTTTAGCAAACTTGACCGCGTGCTCATTTTCTTTGCCGACAACAAATGTCTCAAATGTCCAATCCTTATTCAGGTTCTTCGACATTTTCCTGCCAACTACAAATCTCTCGAACGGCCCCTCCCAATCCATGTTTTTCGTCAAATCCTTGTTCATATTCTGCCTTCCATTATTTTATTGGAGGAGATAATGCAATTATCCTGCCAATTGGCATGTGAAGTGAATTCTTATGGGAAGGAAACTGTTTGAAGTAAAACATGACCGCCAATAAATGATATGGGATTGTCAGTTATTGACAGGATGAACAATGTTGGTAAGATGCTTCAATTGGGATGAACGGACACCGGTAATGCGTCAAGTTTTTGTTGGAGGGCCATGCTCCGTCATGGCCGTGTAGGCGGACGCGACAGAGCGCATCCCTCCAAGAACATTAATCTGCCGAAAAAGACGTGTTACGGACACAGGGAAAATTATTCGTTAATGTCCGACTGGGCAGTCGGTGCAGTATTGGCATCGTCCGCATAAACAGCATTACTTCCATAAATTTCTGTAAAAATTATTCTCCGCCTTTCACCGCCAGCTTATCCAGATATTTCCAGACAGCGGCTTTAGACGTTCTCATCAGCGTCCGATAGATCTCATGATCTGGTGTTCTGTCCCCAAGCCTTTTGCTGATGATGCCCTCAATGTGCTTCCACAGCTCGACTGTCAGCATGACATCGTACAGGGCGCGGTGATAAGTCCCCTCCGCAGGCCTGGGAAGATTCAGGTGATGCGTCAGAGTGCCAAGCTGATGATTTGGAGAATCCTGGATCAGGCGGCGCGACAAGAGAACTGTGCAAAAGAAATTGCGTTCATGGGCGATCCCGGCGCGGCTCATCTCTGCGTGATAGAAGCGGGAGTCGAAATTTGCATTGTGGGCGATGCACGGACGCTCCCCGATGAAATCCCTCAGCTTGGGCATGACTGCTTCCGGTCTTGGCATGCCTTTTAGCATGGAGTCAGATATGCCTGTCAGCTCTGTGATGAAATAAGGTATGCGGTAGCCAGGATGCATCAGCTGAACAAAGGAGTCCGCAACCTCTCCGTCCCGCACGATTACCGCCGCCACCTCTATGACGCGGCAGTAACCCTCATTGAGACCAGTTGTCTCGAAATCTATCACTGCAAATTCAGATGACATATTTATTCCACCGTAAATTATTCCACATTGTTTTGGGGTTTCACCCAGCATTCTTGTGCTGTCAGATCATCATTCTCCTCTCCGCGCAATTCCCCCACTCTCGTTTGATAGTCCCGCAGGAGAACTGCTTTGCTGAAGTGAATAGGTTCAGAACTGTTCATAGTGTCGGGTTCGATTTTGATTCCCTCGATCTCGAACAGCTTCAGCAGACTGTATGGTGTCATTATGATAGTGTAGCATCTTCTGTTTTCTCCAACTTTATAAGTTATCCAGTACTGGGTATTAGAGATTTCCAAGTCAAAGTCGCGGATTTCGACGACCTTCTCGGACGTCTGCCTGGATATGAATTTGACGACCTTCTCGATCTCCTTCTCTGAAACCCACGCTCCCTGGATTCGTCTGAAGTCTGAACTGTCTGTTGCCATTAAGAGCATATCGCCTCTGCCAGTCAAGTCTTCCGCGCCGTCCCTTCCGAGTATATTAAGGCTGTCCACTTTTGATGAGACACGGAAGGCGATTCTAGCTGGAATGTTGGACTTAATGATATCGGTGATGACCTGAACACTCGGAGTCTGTGTCGCTATAATCATATGGATTCCGGCGGCGCGCCCTTTTTGCGCAATTCGCGCAATAGACATTTCAACTTTGCACCTTGCATCGCTGACCATTATGTCGGCAAGCTCGTTAATGATGATGACAATTTTCGGGATTTTGTACGGAATCTCTTTCCCCTCGTCGTCCAGCTCGGTCACTGCCAGCTTTTTTCGACTATTGAATTCGGAAATGTTTATTGAGCCGACTTTTGAGAAAAGCCTGTAGCGTCTTTCCATCTCCTCTACTAGCAAGTGCAGTGCCGCCGGAGTTTTATCCACATCAGTGATGATGGGGCTTATCAGATGTGGCAGGCTTGAGTAGCGTGTGAATTCAACCGTTTTTGGGTCAACCATTAAGAGATTTAGTTCATCAGGCGTGAAACGGAAAAGCAGGCTCATGATCAGAGAATGTATGAATAGGCTTTTCCCGCTTCCTGTCGCCCCGGCTATCAGCAGATGTGGTGCCCTTGAAAGATCTGTCACAACCGGCTTGCCGGATCTGTCCTCCCCTAAAATCACAGGAATCCCAATGTCTGTGGCATTCCACTCCTTTGATTCCATTATTGACCGGATTGAAATCTTTGCTTGAGGCTTACCTTGATTTGCCTCAATTGACGGTTGAGATTCCCCCACGGAAACCACAGGTGCGTCAAGCAATTCAATCGGTGGCAGCTGATAATCAATTTTCATGTGTGCTTCTCCTTCTTTGCGTTACTCATCCTCATGGAGTGGTTTCTAATGGCAGTTTTCATCTCTTCTTGTAAATCTCCCGGTGGGTTTTTCACAGTTTATTCCTTTTCCTTTATAACGGCAAGACCATACCGTGTGATTTTTTGGTAAATTCTTTAAGAACGTCCGGAATGTCATAAGCTTTCAAGTTACGGC
>CAIQLG010000480.1 GCA_903872565.1 uncultured Lentisphaerota bacterium
CTGATTTCACAACTGGCACGGCGTGACCGGCTATTGTGAGACTAAGAAATCTCTGATCCGGATCGTTGGTCTCCACATAAATGTTCTTGCTGTAGGCGTTGAAAATGGACTCCTCCAGGATTACGCCCTTCACCTCAGCGGTCTCTCCCGGCTCCAGCTTCTCCTTCGTGCATTTCGCCTCGGCGCATCCGCAGGTCTTCCTGACGTTGATTATCCTGAGAGTTGCGTCGCCTTCGTTTTTTATAGTGTATGACGCATCCCTGCGTTCCTTCGCGGGATATTTTCCGAAGTCCTTCCTGGCGTCGCCCACGACGGCGATCTTGGGCGCACCGCCGCATGGTATTGACGCCAAAAACAGGAATATAACCACCCCGGCACTTGAAAAAAGACGCCCCATACTGTAATCTCCGCGAATTGAAAAATAGTTCAGGATGCAAAAGTAATATGCATTTCCCATACAGGCAAGCCGCTTTGATAATTTTCGCGCTGGCATTTTTCCACGCGGGCGTCTTTGCGGCGGCGGACGGGGCTGGAGGACTCCGCAAAATTACGGTTGAATACTATTTCCAGCCGGGCTGCGCCGAGTGCGAACTGATAGACAACAATGTCCTTCCCTCGCTGGAGGAGCGGTTTTCCGGCCTCTACGATCTCAAAAAATACGACATCGGCGTGAAGGACAACTTCATCAGGCTTGCCACCCGCCAGGACAGGTTCGGGATCACATCCAACGAGCCGGTGAGCATGGCTGTGGACGGGCGCTTCTTCCTGAACGGCTATAAAAACATCGAGTCTCAACTCCCATCAAAGATTGATGAGGCGCTCTCACTTCCTCCTCTGGCAGAGGAGGTAGCACCTGTGAAGCCTGATGCCAATGCCGTGCTGGAGAGCAGATCTGAGAAAATCACCCTGGCGGCGGTGCTTGCCGCGGGACTTGTGGACGGCATAAACCCGTGTGTCTTCTCGACGCTGGTATTCTTCCTGAGCCTGCTTGCCGTGTCGGGAGTCACCGGGCGCAAGCTTCTCCTGGTCGGATCGGTCTACTGCCTCGCATGCTTCCTCTCATATCTCGCCCTGGGCTTCGGCCTCTTCCGATTCATCAAATTATTTTCCGAATACAGGATGCTGCAGTCGGTCTTCGGGGGAGCCATGATCATCGCGCTTGTAGTGCTGGCATTTCTGTCCTTCAGGGATGCCTGGCTCTACGGGAAAACTGGAAGCCCGGGATCAGTTACGCTCCAGCTTCCGGACTCGCTCAAGAAAATCATCCACGGCATGATGAGGAAGGGGCTGCATTACAGGTATCTTGTCCCCGGCGCATTTCTCGTGGGCGTGGCCGTGACCGCCGTCGAGAGCGTCTGCACCGGGCAGGTCTATGTTCCGGCGCTCGCATTGCTCACGCAGAAGAGCCTGGCGTCGAAATGGCTCCTATATATCCTGCTGTACAATGTCATGTTCATCATACCGCTCCTTGCCCTTTTCGCACTGGCGTTCACCGGAATGAATTCGGCGAAATTCCTGGAGCTTTCACGCAGGAATGTCGTTCCCGCGAAGATCGCAATGGGGCTTTTCTTCATCGCCATGGCGCTCCTGATTATGCTGCTTTAGCCGCCCATGGAATCTTTTTTGCGGATGCCGCGGATCCTGATGCAATGCTCCCGGACACATCCATACATGTAAGTGATATTCAAACATGAAAAGCACCCACATCCCTAAAAAGTTAGTTTTTTAAAAATACTACTTGACATCCCTGTAAAACAGACATATTTTCTGCAAAGTTTTGCGTTACCACCATTGTGTTTGTGTTGGTAAATTGTGTTGGTAAGATATGGTCTTGGCTGGATGGCTCCATACGGTATTGTGGTGCATGGACAGCATGCAACATTCTTTCATCCAGCAATTTACATCTCAAGTTCGCATCGCATTTGTTACGGCATTATGAATGGCCGGCTAGAAAATAGTCAAATTTTTCAGATGGCTTGGAATGCTTTGAAGTTCAGTTTGAAGTTCAGTTGGATATCAGTGCGGATTTTTAAAATCAGAAAAGGGTGGTGGATCATGAGAATCGGAAAACATCTCTTTCGCGGATGGGTTGTATCTTTCGCCTGCTTGGTCTCCATATTCTTCTGTAGACCTCTTCTGTCAGACGAAAATCCATTGGCTCCTGGTGCTGCAGCAAAACCATCTGAAAAAACCGGAACTCCCTCCTCGCTCGACGCGGTGTTCGGGACAGGCGGAGCGAAGACCGGCTATGTCCCAAGACTCGCGGCGGTCCGCAATCTGGGCGGAAATCTGAAGGAGTCAGAAATCCAGGCTCTCCTTTCCTTCCTGCAGAAAAAGCTCGCCGACGAACCGGAACTGGACGAACTCCAGCTTGGCGCGATAAAGAACGAAACCGCCAATCTCCTGGTCGGAAAAATCAGGCCTGCGCATTTCGGCATACAGCTGATCTCGATGTACAATGACAAGTCCATGGACATGACATGGCGGAACTACTGCATCCAGTTCCTGGGCGACTGGTGCGCCATGACTTCCGACCCCGAAGAGAAATCTGCAGTGGTCACCACGCTCCGCGCTGCGCTGTCGGACCAGGACTCCTCCATGGCGGGGACCGCGCTTCTCTCGCTTTCCCGCGTACCTGCCGCAGATTTCAGCCGCAAGGATCTTTCGGATGCGGCATTGAAAATGGCGCTGGACGGCAAAAATGGCGCTCCCGCCAGGATAGCCGCACTGCAGATATGCTCCATCACTGCAAACCGCGAAGTGCTGGACTGCGCCAGGAAGCTTGCGGAATCGGGAGAAAATGTCCCGCTCAGGGTCGCGGCCATCGCCGCAGTCGGATCTCTCGGCGGCCCTTCCGACATGGAACTGCTTAAAAAACTTTCCGAAAGCACCGACAGCCGCCTTTCCACATCTTCGAAGGCTGCGGCGGCCAAACTTTCCGGCGAAGACAAGACCCCGAAGAAGAAGAAAAAAGACAATGCAGATTAACTTATAAATGATTACATATAAACAAGATATAAATTGAGGAGGATCGAAATGCATAGGAAATTGCCTGGAGTTCTCGCCGTATTCTCTCTGCTGATGCTGCAATCCATGGTGACACTGGCGGATACGGACGCCTACAGCCGTCCCGCAGGATTCATGCGGGTGCAGGTTCCCGCCAACGATCAGAAGCTCATGTCCAGTCCGTTCGTATTTTTCAACAGCGGCCTCGACTCGGTCTTCTCCGGCCAGCTCACGGGTGAAAGCAATCAGAACGATGCCGACAAGATTGTCAAATGGGATTCCACCATCCAGGACTATGTCTCCGCCTTCAAGGCCGACAATACCGGAAACTCCCAGCGGAACGGGAAATTTTTCGCCGACGACACAAGCTGGACACCGACATCCATGACCCTTTCGCCCGGCGACGGATTCTTCATCCAGAACGAGCACAATTCGGCGCAGACCGTATACATAATGGGGAAAATAGTGCTGGACAACAGCCTGGCGCTGACACTTTCGCAGAACTACAACCTCGTGTCCTTCCCTGTTCTAACAACCAGATAATGATACAATAAGACTCACCTTAACCAGGTGACACTTCATATATGGTTCTTTAATAATTCCTAAGGAGTTTTTAAGGACTAACAAAGACAGGAGTGTCACATATGACTAAGAAGAAAAA
>CAIQLG010000481.1 GCA_903872565.1 uncultured Lentisphaerota bacterium
ATAGTCCTTCTCGTCCTGCGGAAAGTGGTTGCCTTCCTTCCAGCCTTCCTCCTTCAGGTCTCTTATGATGTGCTGCCGGGCCACCTTGCCGGCGTCCTCGCCGAAAAGCCGGACAGCCTCTTGGATGCCGGCCTCGTGGTGGCGAACACGGCGGTGCCGCATCCCGTATTTCTGGGTGTATGCAAGTGCGTCAAGCCAGAGATGAACCTCCTTGAAAGGTCTGCCAAACGTCTGCAGCGACTCCCGCCAATGTTCTTCGTATTTTGCCATAACATTATCCTTTCATTTATAACATTTTTCCGTAAGAATGTCCCTTGCCATCTTATCGGAGGGGATATCGGGATATACATCCAAAGCAAGCTTAAGTCGAAACATCGCTGACTGGAGGAGTCGGATGTCTTTTATCTCTCTTGCGAGAAGTGTTAAGATATTGTCGTTAAAGTTTATACCATAACGCTCCTGGAGTTTCCAAAGTATTGCCAGTCTCAGGTCAAAGCCGGGAGGATGAATTTCTGCAACGGGGAATCCCTTGATTATATTTAATAGATTCTTGTCCAATCGCTCTATAGTTTCAGGGGTATAACAACCGCCAATTAGGGTAAGCAGTCCGTGCCGAAGACGTTTTTCTATTACATATAGAACGTGCTTTTGCCGCAGAGCCTTTTTTGTTAAAATGGATAATCCATCAAGCACTAAACAAAAAACGTTATTTCCGAGATATTCGAGGAATTCTTCGGATGTCTGATCGGATAGGCTGTCATAATATTGATTTTCATAATTCTCTATGTCTTTGTATATGACTTCCTTGCTGGGATGTCTTCTTAGAATCTGCCAGGCAATGGACTGAAGAAGGTGAGACACTCCCAATCCTGATTCGCTGCCACAAATATAAAACGCCTTGTCTTTGCTGCGGCAACGTGCAATTTGTTTAGCAAGCTTGACCGCGACTTCATTTTCCTTGCCTACAACAAATGTCTCAAATGTCCAATCCTTATTCAGTTTCTTCGACATTTTCCTGCCAACGACAAATCTCTCGAACGGCCCCTCCGGTCCCTCCCAATCCATGTTTTCCGTCAAATCCTTGTTCATATTCTGCCTTCCTTTTTTTTCTTAGAGGAGATGATGCAATTATCCTGCCAATTGGGATATGAATGGGATTCTTATAGGAAGGGAACTATTTTAAGTAAAATATGACCGCCAATAAATGACAGTAGATTGTCATTTATTGACAGAATAAGCAAGGATACATTGTTTGCAGAAAAATCTTCCGGCGAGTTCGACGGCTACGACTACATCTCAACCCTTTTCACAAGACTCAGGTATGAGGTCAACATAGCCAAGTCCATAAGGGCGTTGGGTATATGTCTATAAACTCGTATGTCAACGAAGATGGATGGGATTCTCCATTTAGGTAATGGAAAGCTCCTTCTCAGTTTCAGTAATGAGCTGTTCCATTCTCCGCAGGTTGTCAATAGTGGCAGACAGGTCTATTAGTCCATCATTGCCAGGTATCCGATAGTCACCTGACAATTTCGCCACACCCATATATGTCCCGATTCTACCATATTGCTGGATATTAGCCCCCTGCTTTTTAGCTGCAGGATATAGCTTGTTACGGTAATATTCACGAATCTCGTACCGATCTTCAGGCTTGTAAGCGTAAAGCTTAAAAACAAGTTGGTCTTGTTCCAATTGCAGGTAATATTCGAACTCTTTGCCATTCCAGTTATTGTAGTTCCAGCACCACCAGAAACCAAGGAATCCACCAGCGGGATTTGGTACATAGTCCCATTCCCCGCCAACAAATACTTTTTGAATGGTGGAGAAGAAGCCTTTCCATGAATACCAATTCCACTTATTAAGGGGTAATGATTGGAAGCTTTTGATATTCTCGTCCAACTCAAGTAAATAATCCATATAGTCAAGCAGAATGTTATTCACTTGTTCGCCCGTCCCGGAATGGTAACAACCAAGAATCTTTAACATCTTTTCTCTATTGAACAATGAGAATCCAGCCTTTTCCACCACCGTATAATTACTTTGTTCCTCCATTTTGAAATAGATTAAAATAATTTTCATCTCATTGTTTTTATAGTACTCCTTAACACTCTCGGCATAGCGCATTAACTGGTCGGAATGCTCTTTTGTCCCTTTCTTGTCTTCAATGACAATAATATATTCATTATTAACCGCTGTCCAGATATCGATGTTATTCCATTGCCGACCCGCCTCGACCTCCTTAATCTCATAGTCGCAAGATACGTTGATAAGTGCTCTAACAAAATTTTTGGCGAGGCCATTGAGTTTTGCATCAATTGTAGCATATCTAATGTCAGCCCATTGCAACAGCCAAACTATAAAGGCATCCTGTGAGAATTCGGAAGTGGCAATTTTGAACAAATTTGGTCTTTTCATTTTTCTCCTATTCCTTTCAGTAAATTCACAATATCTTTTTTGTCTACCTATAAATATAAATTTACCCCATAATATCAAGCTGTAAAATTTAAATTATCAGCGGTTCTCTGCATTTCTGCGGTTAAATTATATTCCCAATCGGGCAGTCGGTACAGTAACTGCCGCTCCGCATTAGGCACCAGGTCGCGAATCACCTCCGTGTATATTTCCCTGTCATGTAAAAACTTGATCATTCCAATCTCCTGTCAGAGTTTCTCTGTCTAGTCTCCGCCAGTCTATCGAGATATTTCCAGACAGCGGCTTTAGACGTTCTCATCAGCGTCCGATAGACATCCTGATCTGGTATTCTGTCCCCGAGTCTTTCTCTGATTACGCCTTCGATGTGCTTCCACAACTCGACTGTCAGCAGTACATCGTATAGTGCCCGGTGATAACTTCCCTCGGCAGGTCTTTGAAGATTCAGGTAATGCGCCAGAGTGCCAAGCTGGTGGTTCGGAGAATCCTGAATCAGGCGGCGTGACAAGAGAACCGTACAAAAGAAACTGCGTTCATGTTCGATCCCGGCGCGGCTCATCTCGGCGTGATAGAAACGGGAGTCGAAATTCGCATTGTGCGCGATACAGAACCGGTCTCCAATAAAATCCCTCAGCTTGGGCATGACGGCCTCCGGACTCGGCATCCCCTTCACCATGGCATTGCTAATCCCGGTAAGTTCTGTTATGAAGAACGGAATCCAGCAACCAGGATGCATCAGCTGGACGAAGGAATCCGCAACCTCGCCGTCCCGCACGATTACTGCCGCCACCTCTATGACGCGGCAGTAACTCTCATTGAGGCCAGTGGTCTCGAAGTCTAAAACTGCAAATTCATTTGGCGGCAGCTGATAATTCATATTCATGTGCATATCTCCTTACTCCTCGTCTTTTCGCATGCTAATGATAAGTTCAACTCTTCCATAATCTCGGCAAAAACATAGTCAAATTCATTCCACCCCATTATCTTTGCCACGTAACAGTTGGCAAATATTTCTCTCTTAAATCGCAACCTCCCGCTTCTAGAGCAATATTCCCCGCCTCTTGATAGGATATATCGTATTGTACTAATATAAAATTCTACTCTACATCTGGAGCCAATGTCATCCGGCAGATCCATGATTTCAAATTGTCTTGTATATGCGAATTTATGGCAACCTCTTAAAACATTTTTCCATTTATCCCCCCAATCTTTTCCAAGCCTTGCATCCAAGTTCTCCAGAGTATCATCGCAGGCTTTTCCAAATGACTTTTTTCTCATGATTCCTTTAGCAAAATGAACGTGATGTCCGTATTCATGGTGAAACACCGGTGGAGATCCCATAAAGTCGTTGCTGTTCCAGTATAATGTAATAAATCCCTTAGGGGAACAGGAACTTCTCCTCTTTATATTTTTAAAGAACCTAGGCAACTTTATCTCAAGGATAATGTTATCAGGAATATTGCCGACCTCCTCAATAATTTTTTCATCAAAACCCTCACTGCTCAAATTATTCTTCAGTTCTTGTCGTTTATGAATGGCGATGTCTATCAGATTACAATTCATCCCTTGATTGTTATTAGTTACGGTAGGCAATATATCTAATCGCTCCATATTTTCTTCAGGGGAGGAAGCGTTAATTTTATCGTCTCTTGTTTTCATCTCTTCTTGTAAATCTCCCGGTGGGTTTTTCACAGTTTATTCCTTTTCCTTTATAACGGCAAGACCATACCGTGTGATTTTTTGGTAAATTCTTTAAGAACGTCCGGAATGTCATAAGCTTTCAAGTTACGGC